>JAJZGK010000008.1 GCA_021798485.1 Pseudomonadota bacterium | reverse complement strand
GCCGGTATTATACCAACCGCCCAATGAATTGACCGGTTGTATCGTCCCTCGCCGGGCGGCGGCATCCGCCGCCTTGGCCGCTCGCTCAATGCTCGCTGGATACCGGCCAACCCGTCACTTCAATGGTTGGCCGGTATTATAGCCCCACCGACTTGACCAGACCGGCCAGGGCCGGGCCGCCCTGACCCTCGCCGCCCTGGCCGGGGGCCATGGCGATGAAGTGGAAGGCCCGTTCGGGGCGGGGGGTGCCGACATTGTCGCCGTTCTTCACCAGGAAACGGCCCTTGTCCACCGCCACCAGCACCGAATTGTCGCGGGTGTCGCCGCCGCCGTTGTTGAAGTCGGTGTTGCCCGGCGGGTAATGCTGGGTCAGCACCACCACCGGCAGGGTTTCGAAGGGCGGGTTGACCGCCACCTCCACCAGGCCGTTGGCGTCGCGGGTCACCTGGAAATCCTTGCTGCCGTCGATCAGAACGCGGTTCTGCACGATGGCGCCGTAAACGATACGCATGTTGTCCTCCTGGGTTGCTGGGAGGAGACAAGGGGTAGCAGGGAACGCGGCCGGGCGCGGCGGGAAGGGGTGCCGCTGGTCGCGTGTTGACGCCGGGCCGTTTTTTCGATTTCGCCGCACCGGGAAAAACTTTAAAGTTCCCGGCCTCTGTTTTCATGAGGTTCAGCAGTCATGACCCGTTCGCAACGGCCTTCGCTCCGTCCCCTCTGCCCCAATTTCTCGTCGGGCCCCTGCGCCAAGCGCCCGGGCTGGACTCCGGCCGCCCTGGTGGGCACGCCGGCGGGGCGGTCGCACCGCGCCAAGGTGGGCAAGGCCAAGCTGGCCGAGGTGCTGGACCGCAGCCGCGCCCTGCTGGGCCTGCCCGACGATTACCGCATCGGCATCGTGCCGGCCTCCGATACCGGCGCCGTGGAGATGGTGCTGTGGTCGCTGCTGGGCGCCCGCGGCGTCGATATGCTGGCCTGGGAAAGCTTCGGCGCCGGCTGGGTGAGCGATGTGCAAAAGCAGCTGAAGCTGCCGGATGTGCGGGTGCTGCGGGCCGGGTACGGCCAGTTGCCCGATCTGTCCCAGGTGGATTTCAGCCGCGACGTGGTCTTTACCTGGAACGGCACCACCTCGGGCGTGCGCGTGCCCGACGGCGACTGGATCCCCGACGACCGTCAGGGCCTGACCATCGCCGATTCCACCTCGGCGGCCTTCGCCATGGATCTGCCGTGGTCCAAGCTCGATGTGGTCACCTGGTCGTGGCAGAAGGTGCTGGGCGGCGAGGGGGCGCACGGCATGCTGGTGTTAAGCCCGCGCGCCGTGGCCCGGCTGGAAAGCTACCAGCCGGCCTGGCCGCTGCCCAAGATCTTCCGCATGACCAGCGGCGGCAAGCTGATCGAGGGGATCTTCAAGGGCGATACCATCAATACGCCGTCGATGCTGGCGGTGGAGGATCAGATCGATGCCCTGGTCTGGGCCGAGGGCGTGGGCGGCCTGCCGGCGCTGATCGCCCGCAGCCGGGGCAATCTGGCGGTGATCGAAGACTGGGTGGCGGCCTCGGACTGGGCCGAATTCCTGGCCGGCGATCCGGCGGTGCGCTCGTGGACCTCGGTCTGCCTGGTGATCAAGTCGGCGCTGTTTCTGGGGCTTGCCGCCGATGACCAGGCCGCCTTCGCCAAGAAGATCGCCGCTCTGCTCGACAAGGAGGGCGTGGCCTACGATATCGCCTCCTACCGCGATGCCCCCGCCGGGCTGCGGCTGTGGGCCGGCGCCACCATCGAGCGCGAGGATGTGGTCCGCCTGCTGCCCTGGCTCGATTGGGCCTACGCGCAGGTGGCCGCCGACTATCGTTAAGACCAACCGGCCAATGACTTGACCGGTTGTATCGTCCCTCGCCGGGCGGCGGCATCCGCCGCCTTGGCCGCTCGCTCAAGGCTCGCTGGAAACCGGCCAACCCGTCACTTCAATGGTTGGCCGGTATAACTCTTGAAAGCAGGCCCGCTCCGGCCAGGCCGGAGCGGGCGGCGCCGGATTATTTCGGGCGCAGACCGCATTCGCGGTCGATGGCGGCCAGGGATTGGGAAAATCCCTTCATGGCGTAAAGATCGGCAATATGCTTGCCGTCGTGGGCGGTGGCGGTGATGGCGACGCTGCCCGCCTTCATCATGGCCTGCACGGTTTCCTTGTCGTGCAGGGCCCAGGCTTCGTTATCCTTGGCGTAGAGGGCGTATGTCTTGCGGCCGATCTCCAGGGCCACCGGGGCCTCGGCCTTCAACTTCACCCCCATGTCGATGCTGATGACCCAGGCGCTTTTGTCGGAGGTGCGGTTGGTCACCGAAAACAGCGGCGCGCCGCGATGGGGCACGCCCTTGCCGGCGCGGGTGGGTTCGCTGGTGGCGTAGCACACCTTGCCGCCGCGGCCATGATAGACATAGCTGCTCCAATCCCCCGATTTCTGGAGGAGTTTGGGGGCGCTGGCCAGGGCCTGCGCCGAAAAGGCCGTGGCGATGGCCAGGGCGGCGGCGGCGGAGATGGAATATTTCGCCATTCTTTGAGTCTCTCCCGTCAGTCGTGGATGGCTTGGCGGCCTGACGCCAGGGGCGTCGGTCGGCCCTGTTATGGCACAAGCCGCCGCGTCGCTCTGCCATGAAATTATGGCAAAGTTGAGTCCTTGGCTCCAAGGGTTGCAATCGCAGCATTTAGTTTGTATTTGCCACAAACTTATGGATATGCCCATCGGATTGCGATATATCAATTCACCAATCTGTCACAAAAAGTCGCCCAAGACTGCTGCGCGCAAGGGAGAGCTGTGGTGTTTCATCGGAAAGAAAAAATCACGGATCTGGCGGTTCTGGATCGGGTTGAGCCTGAAAGCCAAAGCCGGGATGATGATCTTATCAAGGCCATCGACCTGATCGCGGCGGGGAAATATCTTTCCATTCCTCCCGGAGACTGCCCTCTAGGGCGCAAGCTCTTTTCCCTGGCCCGCCAGTTCCATGATTCCTCCCTGCGCCGCACCAAGCAGGTGGTGGGCGTTTCGGTGGTGATGAACGAGGCCACCTGCCATATCGCCGAGATGATCCGCGAGGCCACCGAAGTGGGGCGCCGCGCTCAGACCATCGCCTCGGCCACCGAGGAACTGACCACCTCGGTCAACGAGATCTCGCGCAATTCCAACAACACCGCCGACGAGGCCCAGGCCATGCAGATGGTGGCCGACAAGGGGCTGGCCGCCACAGACGAGGCCATTCACGCCATGGAGGAGATCCGGGCGGCGGTCAGCAGCACCGCCAGCCGGGTGGACAGCCTGAACGAGGCCTCGTCGCAGATCGGCGATATCGTCAATCAGATCGAGGCCATCGCCAAGCAGACCAATCTTCTGGCGCTGAACGCCACCATCGAGGCGGCCCGCGCCGGCGAGGCCGGCAAGGGCTTCGCCGTGGTGGCCTCGGAAGTGAAGAATCTCGCCAATCAGACCGCCAAGGCCACCGACACCATCCGCCAGCGCATCGAAACCCTGCGCGGCGAAATGGCCGAGATCGTGCAGTCCATGCAAGGCGGCGCCGCGGCGGTGGAAAAGGGCCGCGAGGTGATCGCCGCCGCCGGCGATAACGTGCGCGAGGTGTCGGGCCGCATCACCGAGATGACCGGGCGGGTGCAGGAGGTTTCGGCCATTCTGGTGCAGCAGTCGGGCGCCGCCCTGCATATCGCCGAGGAGATCCAGGTGATCGCCGACATGGCCGAGCGCAACGTGGCCGACATCACCGACAGCATCGGCCTGCTGGACCATGCCGATCCCATCATCGCCGAGGTGGTTTCGGAGCTGGCCGGGCGCGAAATCCTGAATTTCACCGTGATGGTGGCCCAGTCCGATCATATGATCTGGCGCAAGAAGCTCTCCAACATGCTGGTGGGGGCGGCCAAGCTCAATCCCGACGAACTGGCCGATCATCACGGCTGCCGTCTGGGCAAGTGGTACGATGCCGTGCAGGATGCCGAGGTCAAGGCCGATGCCACCTTCCGCCATCTGGAAGGGCCGCACCGCGAAGTGCATGCCCATGGCATTGAGGCCGCCCGGCTGTACCGGCAGGGCGATATCATCGCCGCCGTGGACAAGGTGAAACAGGCGGCCGAGGCCTCGCGCGAGGTTCTGGCCGATCTGCGCCGCCTGGCCGACCGGCGCTGATCCACCGGCGCGCCGTCCCGCTCTTTTCCGTTGCCGCGGATAGGAGAACAGAGTAAAGGAAAGGGCCCCGTGCGCCGGGCTCTTTCCGTCGTCGGCGCCAGCTTGTACGAGACGGCAAACCCATGACCGAGTTTCCGAACCGCGCCTTGCTGCCTGCCGGCCTGCGCGACATTCTTCCCCCTTTCGCCGCCCATGAGGCCGATATCGTCACCCGGCTGATGGCGGTGTTCGATTCCTTCGGCTACGACCGCATCAAGCCGCCGCTGATGGAGTTCGAGGACAGCCTGCTGGCCGAGGCCGGCGGCGCCATCGCCAAGCAGACCTTCCGGGTGATGGACCCCATTTCCCAGCGCATGATGGGGGTGCGTTCCGACATGACGCCCCAGGTGGCGCGCATCGCCACCACCCGGCTGGTGCATGTGCCGCGCCCCTTGCGGCTGTCCTATGCCGGGCAGGTGCTGCGGGTGAAGGGCACCCAGCTGCGGGCCGAGCGGCAGTTCGCCCAGGCCGGGATCGAGCTGATCGGCGCCAGTAGCGCCGCCGCCGATGCCGAGGTGGTGCTGCTCACCGCCCGCGCCCTCGAGGCGCTGGGGGTGCGGGATGTCAGTTTCGACCTTAATCTGCCCACCCTGGTGCCGCTGATCCTGCGCGATGTGGCCGGAGCCCAGGATCTGCGCGACGCCGTGGAGCACAAGGACGCCGCCTTCGTGGCCGCCGCCGCCGGTCCGGCCGCCCGCATTCTGGGCGCCCTGATCGAGGCGGTGGGCCCGTCCGACCGCGCCCTGGCCCGTCTGGCCGCGATCGACCTGCCACCCGCCGCCGCCGCCGAGCGCGACCGTCTGGCCGAGGTGGTGGCCCTGGTGCGGGCCGAAGCGCCGCGGCTGACCCTGACGGTGGACCCGGTGGAAAGCCGGGGCTTTGAATATCATGCCGGGGTGGCCTTCACCATCTTCGCCCGGCACAGCTCGGGCGAGCTGGGACGCGGCGGCCGCTATCTGGCCCAGGGCGAACCGGCCACGGGGGCAACGTTGTTTATGGATACCGTGCTGGACGTGCTGCCCGGCCCGGCGGTGCGCAAGCGGGTCTATCTGCCCCTTGGCACGCCGGCGGAGGTGGGCGAGCAGCTGCGCGGTGTCGGGATTGTAACGGTGGCTGGCCTCGACCAGCCGATGGACGTCAAGGCCGAGGCCCGACGCCTGGGCTGCAGCCATCTGGTTGCGGCGGGCGTGGTGGTTCCGGCGGAATAGGGAGTGGCCTGATGGCAAATGTGGCAGTGGTGGGCGCCCAGTGGGGCGACGAGGGCAAGGGCAAGATCGTCGACTGGCTCAGCGAGCGGGCCGATGTGGTGGTGCGGTTCCAGGGCGGCCATAATGCCGGCCATACCCTGGTGATCAACGGCGTCACCTATAAATTGTCGCTGCTGCCCTCGGGCGTGGTGCGGGGCAAGCTTTCCATCGTCGGCAATGGCGTGGTCATCGATCCCTGGGCCCTGCTGGCCGAGATCGAGCGTATCGCCGAGAAGGGGGTGCGCATCACCCCCGAGGTGCTGAAGATCGCCGAAAACGCCGCCCTGATCCTGCCGCTGCACGGCCATATCGACCGGGCCCGCGAAGAGGCCTCGGGCGCCTCGAAGATCGGCACCACCGGGCGCGGCATCGGCCCGGCCTACGAAGACAAGGTGGCGCGCCGCGCCATCCGCGTCTGCGATCTGGCCGACGAGGCGGTGCTGGAGGAAAAGGTGGAGCGCCTGCTGGCGCATCACAACGCCCTGCTGCGCGGTCTGGGCATGCCGGAAGTGGACGGCGCCGGGCTGCTGGCCGAGATCAAGGCGGTGGCGCCGCGCATCCTGCCCTTCGCCGATGTGGTGTGGAGCCGCCTCGACGAGGTGCGCCGCGCCGGCAAGCGCGTGCTGTTCGAAGGCGCCCAGGGCGCCATGCTCGACGTGGATCACGGCACCTATCCCTTCGTCACCTCGTCCAACACCGTCTCGGGCCAGGCCTCGGGCGGCTCGGGCGTGGGGCCGGGGCAGGTGGGCTATGTGCTGGGCATCTGCAAGGCCTACACCACCCGCGTCGGCGCCGGGCCGTTCCCCACCGAGCAGGAGAACGAGATCGGCAACCTGATCGGCGACCGCGGCCACGAGTTCGGCACCGTGACCGGCCGCCGCCGCCGCTGCGGCTGGCTGGATGCCGTGCTGGTGCGCCAGGCCATCAAGGTGGGCGGCATCACCGGCATTGCCCTGACCAAGCTCGATGTGCTCGACGGCTTCGACGAACTGAAGATCTGCGTGGGCTACCGGCTGGACGGCCAGATCATCCAGCATCTGCCCGCCTCGCAGACGGCGCAGGCCCGAGTGGAGCCGGTTTACGAAACCATTCCCGGCTGGAAGGAAAGCACCGTCGGCGCCCGTTCCTGGAAGGAGCTGCCCGCCGCCGCCATCAAGTATGTGCGCCGGGTGGAGGAACTGATCGAATGCCCGGTGGCGCTGCTGTCCACCAGCCCGGAACGCGACGACACCATTCTGGTGCACGATCCCTTCGCGGATTGAAAACGCCGTGATTTTTTGAAAAGGCGGGGCAAGGCTCCGCCTTTTTCATGTTTTCTCCATGCTTTGCCGTCACAGTGAGACCGGCCAACCATTGAAGTAACGGGTTGGCCGGTTCCCAGCGAGCCTTGAGCGAGCGGCCAAGGCGGCGGATGCCGCCGCCCGGCGAGGGACGATACAACCGGTCAATTCATTGGGCGGTTGGTATAACGGGTTGGCCGGTATCCAGCGAGCCTTGAGCGAGCGGCCAAGGCGGCGGATGCCGCCGCCCGGCGAGGGACGATACAACCGGTCAATGCATTGGCCGGTTGGTATGAAATAGTGACGGCGTTCGCGGAGATGAAATTTGTATCCGGCGCGCGCCCTGGCTACAATCCGCCCATCGGCAGGAGTGAAGGCAAAAAGGGATGGCGAACGAGGAGCTTAAGGGCAACGGCCCTGCCGTAACCCTGAGAGAGCGTTACCAGATCTATCCCGGCTCGCCCTTGCCCGGCTATTCCGGCCCCACCTCGCAGGCCTTTTACGCCGAGGACCGGCGCGACCCCAAGCGCGCCTATTTCGCCCTGATCGTCCGCCCCGGTTTTCCGCCGCGCACCAACCTTCTGCGCGCCCTGAAGGGGGTGGAGTGCCCCGGACTGATGACCATGGCCGAATGGGGCGTGGTGGATTGGCCGCCGGCCAACCGCAAGGTGATGGCCGTGGTGTACGAACGGCCCTTGGGCGAGCGGGTGATGGAGAGCCTGTCCGCCACCTTCCGCCGCATCGACGAGGGCGAGGCGGTGCGCAAGGTCGTCACCCCTCTGACCGAGGCGCTGAAGAAGCTGCGCGCCCTGGGGATCACGCACCGGGGCATCCGCCCCACCAACATGTTCTGGGCCACGCCCGAGCGCGACCGCATCGTGCTGGGCGATGGCGCCACCACGCCGCCCGGCTATGATCAGCCGGCGGCGCTGGAGGCGCTGGAATCGGCGCAATGCCATCCGGCCGGGCGCGGCAACGGCTCGTTTGCCGACGATGCCTATGCCCTGGGCGCCTCGCTGTCCATTCTGCTGCAGGGCCGCGCCCTGTTCGTCCGGCAGGACGATGCCGCCATCCTGCGCGCCAAGATGCTGAACGGCAGCTATTCCGCCCTGGTGGGCGATGCCCGCATGCCGGTGCAGATGATCGAGGTGCTGCGCGGCCTGATGGGCGACGATGCCCAGCAGCGCTGGCATGTGGAGGCGCTGGAGCTGTGGGTGGCCGGCCGCCGCCTGACGCCGCTGGTCAACCGCAACGAAAAGCGCGCCGCCCGCGCCTTTTCCTTCAACGGCGGCGATTACAACACCGCCCGCGAACTGGCCGTGGCCATGGCCGGCAATTACGAGCAGGCGGCGCAGATCATTCTGGACGGGCGGCTGGAACTGTGGCTGCGCCGTTCGCTGGACATGGCCGAAAAGGCCGGCGTCGTCAACGACACCATGCATGTGGCCGTGGCCGGAACCATGGACCGCAAATACGCCTTCGACTACATGGTGGCCAAGGTGTGCATGCTGCTCGATCCCCTGGCTCCCATCCGCTACAAGGGCCTGGGCGTGATGCCCGACGGCCTGGGGCCGCTGCTGGCGGTGACCATGGTGGAAGGCGGCGATATCAACCTGATCGCCGAATGCATCCTGCGCAGCCTCAGCAAGGCCTGGGTGGAAACGCGGGAAAGCTACAATCCCGAAAACTCCATCATGGAAAGCGCCTTCAATCAGCAGAAGGTGCATCTGGAGCGGCAAAGCATCGGCAGCGGGCCGGAACGGCTGCTCTACGAGATGAACCCCTCCATGCCCTGCATCAGCCAGTATACGGTGGATGACTACGTGGTGGATATCCGCGATCTGCTGCCGGCCCTCAATGCCGCCGCCGCCAAGAACGCCGGCAAGGGCTGGCCCATCGACCGCCATGTGGCCGCCTTCGTGGCGGCGCGGGTGTCGTTCGATATCGAACGGCCGTTCTTCGATCTGGCCGACGGCAATCCCCTGCGCTCGATCCTGGCCATGCTGAACATTCTGGCCCTGCTGCAATGGCGGCTGGGGCAGGGCGGGCTGGCGCCCCTGGCCGGCTGGGTGGCGGGCATGCTGGCCCCGGCCATCACCAGCTTCCATAACCGCGAGATTCGCAAGGAGCTGGAGCGCGAGGTGCCGCGCCTGGCGCGCGAGGGCAATCTGGTGGAAATGGCCCGGCTGCTGGACAGCCCCGAGGCCCGGCAGCAGGATATCAAGGGCTTCGAGGAGGCCCGGCAGGTGTGGGCCGAGCGGCAAAGGCTGATCAAGGATATCGAGGCCGGACATGTGGGCACCGACGAGGAGGGGGTGAAAACGGCCCGGCAGATCGCCGCGCTGATTTCCGTGACCATCGCCTTCATCACCACGGTGCTGCTGCTGATAGCGAGGATCTTCAATGGCTAAGGCGAAGGCCAAGCCGGCCGCCAAGGGCAAAGGCAAGGACAAGGGCAAAAAAGGCGGCGGCGCCAAGCCGGTCAACCGCATCGCCCTGCTGCTGGCCCTGATGGCCATGGTGCCGTTTTCCCTGCCCACCCTGATGGTGATGGTGGTGGCCCTGCTGCCCACCCTGGGCGCGGCTCTGGCCGAACGCGGCGGCAGCCGCTATGCCTGGATCTGTGTCGGCGGGCTTAATTACGCCGGTCTGTCGCCCTGGCTGTTCGATCTGTGGTTCGGCCACCACACCATCGATTACGCCGTGCACGAAATCACCGGGGTCTCGATGCTGCTGGGGGCTTATGGCGCCGCCGGGGTGGGCTGGCTGATCTATCTAGCGGTGCCGCCGGTGGTCAGCGCCATCACCGGCATGACCTCGCAGCGCCAGAGCGTCACCTTGCAGGCCCAGCAGAAAAAGCTGGTGGAACTGTGGGGCGAGGGCATCACCCACGGCGAATAAAAAAAACCGGCCTTCACGGGGAAGGCCGGCTGATTTGGAAAAGGTGCCGCGTTCAGGCGGTTTGCAAGGCGCCGCGCATGGCCTTTTGCAGCTTTTCGAAGGCGCGCACCTCGATCTGGCGCACCCGCTCGCGCGAGATGCCGTAGTGCTGGCTCAGATCCTCCAGCGTGGCCGGGCTTTCCTGCAGGCGGCGCTGGGTCAGGATGTCGCGTTCCCGCTCGTTGAGGGCGGTCATGGCCTGGGTCAGCAGGGTATGGCGGTTGCCCATTTCCTGGCGTTCGGCCAGCACGGTTTCCTGATCGTCGCGCTCGTCCACCAGCCAATCCTGCCACTCGCCGTCGCCGTCGGCCCGCAAGGGGGCGTTCAGGCTGTGATCGGGGCTGGCCAGGCGGCGGTTCATGTTGATGACGTCGGTTTCCGGCACATCCAGCTTTTCGGCGATGCGGCGCACGTTCTCGGGGCTGAGATCGCCCTCGTCGATGGCCTGCATCTGGCCCTTCAGCTTGCGCAGATTGAAGAACAGCTTCTTCTGGGCGGCGGTGGTGCCCATCTTCACCAGCGACCAGCTGTGCAGGATGTATTCCTGGATCGAGGCGCGGATCCACCACATGGCGTAGGTGGCCAGCCGGAAGCCGCGATCGGGATCGAAGCGGCGCACCGCCTGCATCATGCCCACATTGCCTTCGCTGATCAGCTCGCCCAGCGGCAGGCCGTAGCCGCGGTAGCCCATGGCGATCTTGGCCACCAGGCGCAAATGGCTGGTCACCAGCCGATGCGCGGCCGTGGCATCCTCGCTTTCCTGATAGCGCTTGGCCAGCAGGTATTCCTCCTGCGGGGCCAGCATGGGGAATTTGCGGATTTCCTGCAGGTAGCGCGTCAGGCTTCCATCGGGAACCAGGGGCAGGGCAGTGGTCAGGGCAGCCATTGTCGTTCTCCGTTGGTTGGTCCCCGCCTTGGCGCTCTGGCCCCGTCAGCGGGGTGGGACTCTTATCGGCTTCATCCGGTGAACTCGTCTGACGGTCACAATAACGTACTATTCTGCTTGGGTATAGGTAATTTTTAGGCGAACTCTAATAATTTTATCAACTCATTGAAATCGCTAGGTAATTCACTGAAGAACTCCAGCCATTCCCCGCTTTCCGGATGTGAAAAGCCGAGTTGGAACGCATGTAATGCCTGGCGGGGAAAGCGGATCAGGGCTTCGGCCTGCTCGTCGGTGAAGCCTTTGATTTTATGGCTTTTTCCCCGTCCGTAGACCGGATCCCCCACCAGGGGGTGGCCGATCGACGTCATATGCACGCGGATCTGATGGGTGCGGCCCGTGGCCAGACGGCATTCCACCAGTGACACCGCGTTTTGGAAGCTGCTCCGCACCTCGTAGCGGGTTAAGGCTTCCTTTCCTCCCCTGCCCACCACCGCCATCCTCTTGCGGTCGGTGGGGTGGCGCCCAATATTGCCTGTTATCTCGCCGCGCGCCGGGCTGGGAACCCCCCAGCACAGGGCGCGGTAGGCGCGGGCGATGCTGTGCGCGGCGAACTGGGCGGCCAGGGCGTGGTGCGCCTTGTCGGTTTTGGCCGCCACCATCAGGCCGCTGGTATCCTTATCTAGACGGTGAACGATTCCGGGCCGTTTGACACCGCCTATTCCGCTCAATGAGGCGGCACAATGGTGTAGGAGGGCATTCACTAAAGTGTGAGCGCTGTTCCCTGCGGCGGGGTGGGTTACCATTCCGGCGGGTTTTTCTACAACGATCAGATGGTCGTCTTCGTAGCGCACCTCCAGCGGGATATCCTCCGGCTGGGGGATGGCCGGTTCCGCCGCCGGAATGGTTACGAGGTAAATCTCGCCGGGGCGCACCTTGTCGGCGGCATCCTCCACCGGCCCGGTGTCGTCCTCCACATAGCCCTGGGCGATCAGCGCCTGCAGGCGGGAGCGGGAAATGTCCGGCAATTGCCCGGCCAGCCACTTGTCCAGGCGCAAGCCCGCTTGTGGGGGCTGCACTGAAAGCGTATGTAGGATCTCTTCGGCGTCGCTCATGGCGTCTTGAACTCTGTTGCGCGAACTGCACAGGCTGACGGAAAGTATGAAGCTGCTCAAGGTATTAGTGTTGGTCATGGCGATCCTGATCGCCGCCGGCCTGGGATTGCTGGGATGGGGGCTGACCCATAACATGGGCCACAAGCCGGCCGTTCCCCCCGCCGTGGTGACCGCCCTGCCGGTTCCGCCCGCCACTGCCGCCGCCGGCGCGGCGTTGCCCGTTGCCCCCTACCACGTGGATGTGGCCCTGCCGGCTGGCGCCCGGGTGGAGCAGATGGCCGTCACGGCGGATCGCGTTATCCTGCGGCTGTCGGGCGCGGCGGGGCCAAGCCTGCTGGTGCTGGATCCGGTCAGCGGCCGGGTGGCCGGCCGCGTTGTTCTGCGCCAGGCGGCGCCCTAGCGATGGCGGTGCGTCTGCCGGCCTTCCTGCATGAGGCCATGCGGCAGGCGGCGGAACAGGCCTACCCGCATGAAATGTGCGGCCTGCTGGTGGGGGCTCCGCTGCCGGAGGGCGGCGGCTGGCAGCTGACGGCCTGGCGCCAGACCGCCAACCTGCATCCCAGCCCGCACCGGCATTTCCTCATCGATCCGTCCGCCCATCTGGCCTTGCAGCGCCATCTGCGCCAGGAACAGCCCTCCCTGGCGGTGATCGGCCATGTGCATTCCCATCCCAACGGCCGGGCCATGCCCTCGCCCACCGACCGCGCCCTGATCGGCGATCCCGCCCTGGTGTGGCTGGTGCTGGGGGTGCTCGACGGCCGCGTGGTGGACAGCCGGGCCTGGCGCCCCAGCCCCGGCGAACGGCAGGGCTTCGCGCCTTTGCCCCTGCTGACGGCGACTATTTCGCAAGATGACGAAAAAACCTCTTGATCCAAACGGTTCGGTTGGGTAGAAAGCCGCCTCACGCCGCACGATGTCCCCATCGTCTAGAGGCCTAGGACACCGCCCTTTCACGGCGGTAACAGGGGTTCGAATCCCCTTGGGGACGCCAGTGCGGTGCGCTATCCTGGCGCGGCCTCGTCCCCATCGTCTAGAGGCCTAGGACACCGCCCTCTCACGGCGGTAACAGGGGTTCGAATCCCCTTGGGGACGCCAAACCTGGCCAACAACAAGCCGCCTTCGGGCGGCTTTTGTTGTTTCTGGCCATCTCTCCCATATCGTAGCGCAGATCGCCCGCTCGCGCGCCGTCACGGCACCGGGCGAACGCTGCCGGCATTCAGCGCCAGCCGCAGTTCGTCGTGATCAAACGCCGTCTCCATACGTTCGATCTCCGATGGCTTGACGTGCAGGGCAGCCGCTACCGTCTTCCACTGTTCCGTCGCGGCGGCAACCTCCCGGATGATGGAATCGGCGTTGGCCTGGGCCAAACCGAAATACCCGGCGCTCTCCCGCGCCAGCTCAATCGAACAGGTGCCTTCGTCCAGGCTGATATTGGTCGACAGGATGTGTGCTTTGACGTCGGCTGGAACCGGATTCAGATCGTAAGCCGGTGACAGTCGCCAGCCATTCTCACCCGCCCACAGGAAACCGTGATTGCGCAGATGGTCATCGACATTCGATACCAGGATATTGAACACCATCCGCCGGAACAGTTCGGCGGCGTCGGCGTCGGTGTCGGAGCCATAGGTCCGCAGGGCTTCCACCAGTTCGGGATAGCTTCCACGCTCGCCATCGACGGCATTCAGCATGGACATGGCCGACAGGAACGGAATGCGCCGCCCCGCATCATCCCGGTCGAATCGCCGGGAGAGCATGACGGGCTTCCCGGCAACCTGCTCCAGGCGGTGGCCCGCCGTGCGGATGCGCGCCATATCCGCCAGCCGCAAGGCCACGTCTTCCCAGGTTTCGATGGAATAGTCGTCATCGTCCCTGGGGAATTTGGCAATGGCGAGGTGTCCGTCCTTGTCGGCAACCGATGCCTTGGGACGGGCGCCGCCCAACGACGATCCCGGCGCGAACAGAAGCAGCAGGTCGTCGTCCGTCTCTTCATCGCGCAAGACCCGCTCGGTCACCGATAGCAGGCGCGGCAATTCAAGGAAGGGCGGGACACCGTAGCCACTCCGAAGCGGGGACTGAAACACGTCCTGGCCAACCCGGCGGAAGCGCAATGCTCCCAAGCGGGCGATGTCGGCCACGCCCAGCAGGTAATCGGCTTCGGTCAGCGTTCTGACGGTCCGGCCTTCCTTCCTGGCGTTGCGCCGCTCCATCCGTTGCATCAGCCGCCGTCCCCAGGTGTCCGGCGCCGAATCCCCGATGGACGCGAACATCTCCCGTCCTTTGTCGAGGGCGAAGACACCTTTGCCAACCATCATGGCGGGCTCCAGCGAGAAATGGCCGTTAACCTTCTCCCAGCCGTCGTCATAGGTGAATGTCGCGCGGTTCCGTCCGCTGCGCACCATTACCCGCAAAGTTCCCACCAGATGGGGCGCTCCGCCCAGGTCGGCATGGATTTCGATCTCGGTGTCGCTCATGGTTGGGCGGCCTTTTTCGTCCGAATCCGCTTGGGCAGCTGCTCGTTCTCCAGATCCGCCCCGACGGGATCATCGGCCACCAGCGCGCTCAGGGGAGCACTCAATCCCAAGGCCTGCATCACCGATGCGTAGATGCCGAAGGATACGGCGGGATCCCCCCGTTCAACCCGGGCCAGCGTCCCCCGTGAGATGAACGCCCTGGCCGCCACCACCTCCATGGGCAGCCGCCGGCGCAGGCGGGCCTTGCGTAAGCCATCGCCGATCTTGCGGATGGCCTGTTTCGCGCCCAGGGTCGGCGTATGTGGCGTTGCCATTTTCTATAATGCCAGCTTAAGAGTGCGTTATGTGGTTTAATGTATGATCAAGCTGGTGTTAAAGTAAATAGGCTTGCCGCTTCAGGCCAGCGGCAGCCGCACCCTGACCCGCAGGCCGCGCGGGGTGGCCGGGTCGGCGTAGTCCAGGCTCAGGCTGGCGCCGTTGCGTTCGGCGATGGCCCGCACGATGGCCAGGCCCAGGCCGGCGCCGGTTTCGCCGCCGGGGGTGCCGCGGTGGAAGGGGGCGAACACCCGTTCGCGCTGGTCGGGGGCTATGCCGGGGCCGTTGTCGTCGATCTGCAGCACCGCCTGGGGCCGCACGGGGTCAAGCTGCACCGAAAGATCGATGCGTCCGCGCGGCGGGGTGTGGCGGATGGCGTTGTCCACCAGGTTCTTCACCAGGGTGAGCAGATCCATGGCCGGAGCGGCCAGGATGGCGTCCTGGCCGCCGGTGATGCCCATGTCGATCTCTTTGCGCTCGGCCAGGGGCAGCAGATCCTCCAGCACGCGGCGATAGATCCACAAGGCCGAAACCGGCTCGGCCTCGGGCGGCGGCGCGGCGGGGTAGGGGGCGGTTTCGGCGCGCAGGCGGGCCAGGGTCAAAAGCTGGCCGATCAGCACCCGGCTGCGTTCGATGCCCCGGCGCAGCGGGATCAGGCGGTCGCGCGCCGCCTGCGGCATCTCGGCCTCGGCCAGGCGTTCGGCCTGCAGCGACAGGGCGGTCAGCGGCGAGCGCAGCTCGTGGGCGGCATCGGCCACGAAACGGCGCTGATCGGCCATGGCCTGGGCGGTGCGCTCCAGCAGGCGGTTGATGGCCACCACGAAGGGGCGGATCTCCATCGGCAGGCCGGCCAGATCCAGCGGCGTCTGGTCCTGCTCGCTGCGGCGGTCGATGGCGGCGGCCAGGCGGATGATGGGGCGGAACATGCGGCGCACCAGCCGCACCACCAGCAGCAGCAGAATGGGGATCAGCCCCAGCAGCGGCATCACCGTGCGCAGGGCGCCGTCGCGGGCGATGAGATCGCGCAGGCCGGTTTCCTGGGCGATGGCGATGCGCCGTCCGTCGGGCAGGCGGTGGATCAGCAGGCGGAAGGCCTCGCCGCCGGCCTCGATGGTCTGCAGGCCGTCGGACAGGGTGGGCGAGAGCGGCAGCGGCGCCCCGGCATCGATATCGGCGTTGGCGGCGGGGCGGCCGGCGGCCGGCGGCGCCGCCTCGGCCAGCGGCTGCACGATGATGCGGGTTTCCTCGTTGCCGTCCTGCAGGCGCACGGGGCCGGGGCGCATCAGGCCCTGATCCAGCAGGGCCGCCACCTCGTGCAGCACATCGTCCTGCAGGGCATGGGCCTGGCCGTAGGCGGTGGAAAAGGAGATGGCGCCCGCCACCAGGGCCAGCAGCAGGATGGCCGCCGACAGCGACAGCGACAGGCGCAGGCTAAGGGAGCTGGTCATGGCGGGGCACCCTCCAGCCGGCGCCGCGCACATTGAGGATGGCGTCGCGCCCCAGCTTGCGGCGCAGGCTGTGGATGAGGAAATCCACGGCATTGCTTTCCACTTCCTCGCCCCAGCCGTAGATGCGGTCTTCCAGCTCGGCGCGCGACAGGATGGCGCCGGGGCGCTGCAGCAGGGCCTGCAGCAGGGCGAATTCCCGGTTCGACAGCAGCACCGGCGGCCCTTCCGGTCCCGTCGCCTCGCGGGTGGCGGGGTCGAGCGTCAGCAGGCCGTTGCCCAGCACCGGGGCGGCGCGGCCGTTGCGGCGCCGCGCCACCGCCCGCATGCGGGCCAGAAGCTCGGCCAGGATGAAGGGTTTCACCATATAATCGTCGGCGCCGCCGTCCAGGCCGTGCAGGCGGTCGTCCAGGCCGTCGCGCGCCGTCAGGATGATCACCGGCAGATCCAGGCCGCTGCGGCGCAGCCGGGCCAGCACCTGCTGCCCGTCCAGGCCGGGCAGGGTGAGATCCAGCAGCATCATGTCGTAGGGCTGGGTGTCGAGGGCGGCCAGGGCGGTGCCGCCGTCGGTCACCCAATCGGCGGCATAGGCGGCATCCTTCAGGGCGGCCTGCACCGCCTCGCCGATCATGGGGTCGTCCTCCACCAGCAGAACGCGCATGCCGCCCGCTTCCGCCCTAGTGAGAGGTTTCGGCGGCGCGCTGGCGGAACAGCAGCAGGCACAGGCCGATCAGGCCCAGCAGCATCGCCGAGGCGGCGATGCGGCTTAAGGCCAGGCCGCCGGAGTCGACGGGCTTATCGAGGAAATCCCCCACCACGGCGCCCAGGGGGCGGGTGAGGATGAAGGCGGCCCAGAACAGCAGGGTGCGCGATACCGTGGTGAAGCGATAGGCCGCCACCAGCAGCAGCAGGGCGCCGGCGAACACGGCGGCGCCGCCGGTATAGCCCAGCCCCATGGTGTCGGCGGTCCAGTCGCCCAGGGCGGTGCCCAGGGTCTGCGAGAACATGATGGTCCCCCAATAGAACAGCTCGGCGCGGGCGGAGACCACGGTGCGCACGGAAATGCTGCCCATGGCGCGGTGCCACACCAACAGCGAGCCCAGCAGCAGGGCCAGCAGCAGCGACGAGCCGCCGGCATAGCCGATGCCCAGGGAGCGGTCGGCGAAATCGGCCAGGGTGGTGCCCACCGTGGTGGTGGCGATGATGGTGGCCCAGTAGATCAGCGGATGAAAGGCCTTGGCGCGGATCTGCACCAGCACCAGGGCCAGGAACAGCACGGCGAAAATGAGCGTGCCCGCCAGATAGCCGAAATTGAGGGTCATGGTCACGGCGTCGCCGCCGGTTTCACCCAGGGTGGTGGCGGCGATCTTGATGATCCAGAACACCAGGGTGATCTCGGGCACCTTGGTCAGGGCGGGTTTTTCGGTTTCGGTCATGAGGCGTTGATCCTGTCGACACGCGAAATAAGGAAGGCCGCACGGTTATACCCGGCCAGACTTAGCCGAGCCTGAGGGGCGGGGGATGCTTTATCCATATGGGGTTTGTGCGTTTTCGCAATAGACCCCCAGGCCTATATCCTGCATTTTAGAGATTGGTGATGGACCGACAAGGGGAAGAAATCCGTGAGCACCGAAACCCTGGATCTTACGGCCTTCAACGGCATGATCGATCAGCTTCTGGAGGGGGCCTATCTGTCGCTCCCCGCCGAAAACGGGCTTCTGGCCGATAAACTGCGCCAGTTGGCCGCAAAGCTGGAGCGGCGCTCCAGCTCGCTGCTGGCCCGTTCGGTGGATATGTCGGTGCATTTGAACGATTCGGTGACGCAGGCGGTGAACGCCCTGCGCAGCGTGCGCGAGATGAGCCAGCGCATGTCCAGCATTTCCGCCTCCACCGAGGAACTGGTGGCCACGGTGCAGGCCATCAGCCGCACCTCGGAACTGGCGGCCTCCAACGCCCGCTCGGTGCAGGAGATCTCCGACGACGGCGCCCGCAGCACCGAGGCGGTGGTGACCACCATGCGGGCCATCGTCAGCACCGTGGGCGATGCCGCCGACCGGGTTTCGCGCCTGACCGAGGCCTCGCAGGATATCGCCAGCAGCGTCAAGCAGATCGAACAGATCGCCGGGCAGACCAACATCCTGGCCCTGAACGCCACCATCGAGGCGGCGCGGGCCGGCGAGTTCGGCAAGGGCTTCGCCGTGGTGGCGCACGAGGTGAAAAATCTGGCCAATCAGACCGCCCAGGCCACCCGCGAGATCCGCGCCCGCATCGATACCCTGCGCAAGGAAACCGATGCCATCCTGGTGGGCATGGAAAAGGGCGCGCATACCGTCAACGATGGCGAGAAGGTGGTGCTGCAATCGGTGGAAAAGATGCAGACCGTCAGCCACGAGATCCGCGACGTCACCACCCTGATGCAGGAAATCGCCGATCATCTGGGCCAGCAGCGGGTGGCGGCCCAGGAGATTTCCGACCATCTGGAGGCGGCGGCCAGCCGTTCGGCCGACGACAGCAAGGCCATCAACACGGTGATCGACATTTCCAACAAGGCCAGCGGCCAGTTGGGCGAAATGCTGAACGAGATCAACCAGGTGCAGATGAAGAACGCCGTGGTGCTGCTGGCCAAGTCGGACCATATGATCTGGCGCCGCCGTCTGGCGGAGATGCTGGCCGAGAAAACCCAGGTCAACCCCGATGAACTGGCCAACCATCATCACTGCCGCCTGGGCAAGTGGTACGACGGCGTGACCGATCAGACCCTGCGCAACCACCCGGCCTTCCGCGCCCTGGCGGTGCCGCATGAAAAGGTGCACCAGCTGGGTATCGAGGCGGCGCGCCGTTTCAAGGACGGCGATTTCGACGGCGCGGTGGACTGCGTGACCGCCATCGAGGGCCCCTCGCAGGAGGTGCAGCACCTGCTCGACGATCTGGCCGCCGCCTTCAACTGACGGCGGCGGAGCCCGGCCAGCCGATACTGACCAGGCTGAGATCATCGGGCGGCTCGCCCGGCAGGAGGGCGGAAAAACGCTCCAGCACGGCGGTGGCCAGCCGATGGCCGCCGCCCTCTTGCCGCACCCAGTCCAGCAGGGTGTCCTCGGAGCAGACCAGGGCCTCGCCGGCCACGCTTTCCACCAGGGCGTCGCTGTAGATCAAAAGCTGGGTGCCGGGCTGGAACGGCGCCGTCCATTCCTCGAATTCCGGATGATCGAAGGCGCCCAGTGGCGGGCCTTCGCACTCCAGATAGCGCACGTTACCGCCGGTCACCAGCACCGGCTGCGGCGCGGCGGCGCTGGAAAAGGTCAGGCATTGCCGGTCGAGATCGATCTCGGCCACGAACACCGAGGCGAATTCCCCCGGCTTCAGCACCCGGCGCAATTCCGCGTTCAAAAGATCGAGCAGGCGGGCGGGCGAGGGCACCTGCCGGGGCAGGCGGCTGAGCAGCAGATGCAGGCGGAACACGTTGAAGGCGGCCAGGGTGCCGTGGCCGGTGAAATCGGCCATCAGCACGCAAAGCCGGCGCGGCCCGGTTTCCATCAGGGTCCAGAAATCGCCCCCCAGTTCCGACGAGGTTTCCATCAGTCCCTCGATGGACAGCCCGGTGCGGTCGGCGATCTGATCAATGGTCTGGGGGGTGGGGGTCAGGGCCAACTGGGCGCTGCGGGCCTGCTGCAGCTCGTCGTGCACGCGGTCCTGGAACAGGGTGAGCTTGTCCATGATCAGGCCCAGTTGCAGATGCACGCCGACGCGGGCGATCACCTCGGCATTGTTCAGCGGTTTCGAGATCACGTCGTTGCCGCCGGCGGCGAAGCAGGCGAAACGGTCGGACGGGCCGTCGAGGGCGGTAATGAAGATCACCGGCAGCTCCGACAGGCTGTAATGGCGGCGCAGGGTGCGGCAGGTGTCGTAGCCGTCGAGTTTCGGCATCATCACATCCAGCAGCACCAGATCGGGTTTGTCGCGCTCGATCATCTCCAGGGCCTGCTCGCCATCCTCGGCCTGCAGGATGCGGCCCACGCCCATGGCGGTCATCAGGGCCGTCAGCAGATCGCGGTTCAGCTTCTTATCGTCCACCACCAGCACGGCGGCCTGCTCCAGGCTGACCATGCTGGCCGGTTTCTGGCGTGGCCGGAAGGGGAAGGTGGCCACGGCGCGGCGGCCGTTCTCCTCCAGGCGGAAACTGTCCACCATGCCGGCGATGAAGTCCAGGCCGTGCGGCCGCACGGCATCGGCCTCCACCGCCTCGGTGGCGAAGCCGGCGCCTTGGTCCTCCACCGCCACCTCCAGCAGGCCATCGGCATAAAGCGCCGAGATGTGCAGCCGCCGGCGCATGCGCCTTTCGTCGGCCAGGGCGGCCTCCACAGTGTCTCCAAAGGCGTCGAGACCGGCTTCGTCGGCGGCCAGCGGCCCGGTAATGCCGAAATTGCCGTGCAGCAGGCCGTTGGAAATCAGCTCGTGCAGCACGAATTCCAGATCATCGGTGTCGGAGTCCGAGGACAGCAGCCGCTGCCGCAGGGCCTCGCAGAACAGTTTGGCCACATCGTTCCCATAGGCGGTGTCGGAGCGCAGCGACAGCCCCAGGCCGCCCTCGGCCAGATGGCGCTGAAAGCAGCCGCTGAAGGTTTGCGGCGGGCCGCCGGCGGTTTCCACGCCGCCGGCCCAGGGCTCTTTCAGGGCGTGGCGCAGGGCGGTTTCATCGAAGCGGTCGCGCACGGCGATGGGGGCCTGGCCCATGCCGGGCATCTGGCTGCGGGCCACCTGCCAGCCCTGCTGGTGGAAAAAGCGCTCCTGCGCGGGCGAGGGCTCGGTCAGGACCGCAACGATGTTCATACCGTCTGTACTCCTAAAAAAATTAAGGATGACTGTAAGGCTAAGGGGTCGACAAAAGCCAATATTCTTAGGACACTGCCGGCGAGGAATTCAGACTGCCGGCCCGCAACAAGAGCCGGCGCGCGACGGATGGGGAAAATGCAGCACAGCTTCAATCAGGCGGGTGACATTTTGCAGGTTCTGATCGAGGGGCGGATGACCCATGCCGATCACCGGCAATTCCGCGATATTCTGGCGCGGGTGAACGAAACCCAGCCGCGCCGGGTGGTGTTCGATCTGAGCCATGTGGATTTCGTGGATTCCTCGGCGCTCGGCATGCTGCTGATCGTGCGCGATGCCTGCGTGCAGCAAAGCCGGACGATCGTGCTGAAGAACCCCACCGGTCAGGTGGAAAAACTGACCAAGATCGCCAAGCTGCATAAATATTTCGAAGTGGAATAGATTGGCTCAGGCCGGGCCTTTATACCGGCCAACCGTTGAAGTGACTCGTTGGCCGGTATCCAGCGAGCATTGAGCGAGCGGCCAAGGCGGCGGATGCCGCCGCCCGGCGAGGGACGATACAACCGGTCAATTCATTGGGCGGTTGGTATTATAGGCCCGGATGATGTCCAGAAACGCGGTCAGGGTGGGGTTTCTGGCGTCGGCCTTGTAGATGCAATGCAGCTCGACGAAGCTTTCACCATCGTCCTCCAGCGGCACGAAGACCAGGCCGGGCATTTGCAGGTTGGTGGCCGAATGCGCCACCAGGGTCACGCCGAAACCGCTGAACACCAGGGAAATGGCGGTCAGCACGTCGTCCACCTCCTGCACCACCTGGGGGGTGAAGCCGTGCTTGCGGCACAGCGACAGGATCTTGTCGGCAAAGCCGAATTTCGACGAGCGCGGATATAGAATGAAGGGCAGGTCGCGCAGCTCGGCCAGCGACAGCCGGCCCCGGGCCGCCGCCGGGCTGGCGGCGGGGCAGGCGAGATAAAGCGGCTCCTTTAAAATCCGCTCCTTGACGATGCCCGGCTCATCCCACAAGAAGCGGTTGAAGCCGATGGCGATGCGGCCATCGCGCAGGGCGGCCAGCTGCTCGACCTTGTTCATGTCGTGCAGCACCACGGTCACGCCGGGCTGGCGGGCGCGGAAGGCGTCGATCAGGCGGGGAATGACGTTGAGAATGGCCGAGCCGAACACGCCGACATCCAGGCGGCCGATCTCGCCGCGCCCGGCGGCGCGCACCCGGTCCACGGCCTGATCCAGCAGCAGCAGCAGCTTGCCGGCCTCGGCCTGGAACAGCCGGCCGGCATCCGTCAGCTCCACGCCGCGGCCCTTGCGGGCGAACAGCTCCACCCCCAGTTCCTCTTCCAGCTGCTGGATCTGCCGGGTCAGCGGCGGCTGCGAGATGTTGAGCTGCTGGGCGGCGCGCCGATAGTTCTGCAGCTCGGCCACGGCGATGAAATATTTCAGGTGCCGGATTTCGATATTCGCCTTGGCCATGAGCCTCTCAGCCTTGTTGCCGCGCCTCGATCTCGGCCTTGCGCGCCACGCTGGCCGGAACGCCGGCGATGCCGAACAGGTCGGGGTTCATTTCGCTGATGGCCACGCGGATGCCGCTCCGCTCCACCTCCAGCACCTGTTCCAGCACGTCGGTCAGGGCGGCGATCAGGGCATGATGCTGCGCCAGCGGGCGGCCTTGCAGAAGATACAGCAGCAGAATGGGGGTTTCCGCCGTGGGCGGCAAGCCCTGGGCGAAGGCCAGGGCGAAGGCCTCGCCGCGCCAGCCCCAGCCATGGGGGGAAATTTCGCTGATCCACACCCGCAGCCGTTCGCGCGGGGCCTCGAGAATCCGGGCGAAACTGTCGGACAGCGCGGCCACCAGGCGGTGCAGCTGTTCGGGCGGGCGGCCCGCCAGCAGGGTGACATGGGCGAAGGGCATGAAAGATCCTCCGGGAGGGTGTGGTCAGGGCAGGCCGCGGCGGCGGCCGGAATCCAGCATCAGCGCCGATCCGGCCAGGGCGTCGGCCTCGGGGTCGGCCAGCAGGGCCACGGCCCAGGCCACCTGTTCGGGCGTGGTGAAGGCGTGAATGGCGGATTCGCCGCGCATTTCCTCCAGCACCATGTCCAGATCGATGCCGCGCTGGCGGGCGCGGCTCTCGGCCACCCGCCGCAGCCGGTCGGTATCGGCGGGGCCGGGGGCGATGAGGTGGGCGGTAACGCCGCGCGGCCCCAAAGCCCAGCTGAACTGCCGCATCAGATTGGCCAGGGCGGCGTTGCACACCCCGGCGGTGGCGGCATAGGCGGTGGGTTCGAAACCGTAGTGGCCGCCGATGGCCACCAGCCTGGAGCCTTGGATCAGATGGGCATCCACGGCGCGGGCCAGCCGCATCATGCCGCCCACCTTGATGTTGACCGCCTCCACCACGGCGGCGGTGGGGGCATCCAGCACGCCGCCCGCCGTGGCCACGCCGGGGGCGTGCACCGCCAGACGCACCGGGGCGTCGAGATGAGGGGCGATGGCGGCGATGGCGCCGTCGTCGGCCAGATCGGCCAGACAGAAGCGGGCGCCGGGCAGGCCGCTGGTCAGGGCGCGCAGTTCGTCCTGGCGCCGGCCCACCGCCAGCACCGCCAGGCCGCGCGCCGCCACACGGCGGGCGATGGCCTGGCCGAAGGCGCCGCTGGCCCCGACGATAACGGCGATCTCTGTGCTCATTCTGCTCTCTCCTTCAGCGGAAGCGGACCGACAGCGTGCCCAGGCCCTGGGTCCGCAGGGTCACGGCATCGCCCGCCGCCACGGCGATGGCCTCGGTGATGCTGCCCGACAGCACGATGGAGCCGGCGGGCAGTTCCTCGCCGCGGCGGCCCAGCAGATTGACCACCATGGCCACGGCGGCGGCGGGGTGGCCCAGCACGGCGGCGCCGGCGCCGAAGGCCACGGCCTCGCCGTTCTTTTCCAGCACCATGCCCAGGGTGGGCAGGTCCAGCGCATCGGGGCGGCCCATGCGCCCGCCCAGCACGAAGCGGGCCGACGAGGAATTGTCGGCGATGACGCTGGCGATGTCGAAGCGGAAATCGCGGTAGCGCGAATCGATGATCTCGATGGCCGGCAGCACGAAATCGGTGGCGGCCATCACCTGGGCCATGTGGCAGCCGGGGCCGCGCAAGGGCGCCTTGGTGATGAAGGCCAGTTCCGGTTCCACCTTGGGATGGATCAGACCGGCATGCGCCACCTCGCCGCCGTCGGGCACGGCGAAATCATCGGCGAGAAAGCCGTAGGAGGGGGTCTCCACCCCCATCTGCCGCATCTTGGCCCGCGAGGTCAGCCCGGCCTTGTAGCCGACGATGCGGGCGCCGCGCGCCTGTTTGCGGCGGCGGATCTCGTGCTGGATGGCGTAGGCGTCGTCCTCGCTCAGGCCGGGATGGGCGTCGGTGATCTTCTCAACGGCGCGGGCCTCCTGCTGGGCCTGGTCCAGATGTTCGGCCAGTTGGGCCACGGTTTCGGGGGAAAGGGCGCTCATGCCGTCAGCCTCCGTTCCTTGGCCAGGGACAGGGCGGTATCCTCGATCATGTCCTCCTGGCCGCCGATCATTTTCCGCCGCCCCAGTTCCACCAGAATATCGCGGGCCGGCACGCCGGTGCGGGCGCTGGCCTTCTTGGCATGCAAAAGGAAGGTGGAATAGACCCCGGCGAAGCCCAGGGTCAGGGCGTCGCGGTCGATGCGCACCATATGGTCCATCAGCGGCCAGATCACCTCTTCGGCCAGATCCATCAGCGGGAACAGGTCGCAGCCGGTGTCGATGCCCAAACGGTCGCACACCGCCACGAACACCTCGAGCGGGGTATTGCCGGCCCCGGCCCCCAGCCCGGCCGAGGAGACATCGATGCGGCTGGCGCCGGCGGCGATGGCGGCCAGGGAATTGGCGATGCCCAGGCCCATGTTGTGATGGCCGTGAAAGCCGATTTCGGTTTCGGGGGCCAAGGCGTCGCGCAGGGCCTGGATGCGTTCGCTCACCTCGTGCGGCAGCAGCGCCCCGGCGGAATCGGTGACATAAACGGTGTGGGCGCCATAGCTTTCCATCAGCCTGGCCTGTTCGGCCAGACCGGCCGGGCTGTTCAGATGCGCCATCATCAGAAAGCCCGAGGTGTCCATGCCCAGCGCACGGCCATGGGCGATATGCTGGCGGGCGGTGTCGGCCTCGGTGCAATGGGTGGCGCAATGCACGCTGCGGGCGCCGCAGGCATGGGCGGCATCCAGCTCGCGCATGGTGCCGAGGCCGGGGATCAGCAGCACCGAGGCCTTGGCCTGGGTCAGATGCGGCACCACCGCTTCGAGATAGGCCTCGTTGCTGTGGGGGGCGCGGCCGTGCTGTTCGGAATTGCCGCCCAGGCCGGCGCCGTGCGTCACCTGCAGATAGGGCACCCCGGCCCCATCCAGGGCGGTGGCGATCCGCACCATCTGCTCCAGGGAAATCTGTTCGCGCTTGGCATGCATGCCGTCGCGCAGGGTCATGTCGTGCAGGATCACCTTGCGGCCCCGCAGGCTTTCGCTCTTGTACATCAGGCCACCTTTACAGGCTGCAGTTTCAGGGCGCCCGCCAGGATCTCCTGGGCGAACAGTTCGGCGGTGCGGGTGGCGGCGGCGGTCATGATGTCGAGATTGCCGGCATAGCGCGGCAGATAATCGCCAAGGCCGGCCACCTCGAGATAAATGGCCACCCGGTTGTCCTCGAACACCGGGCCGTTCACCAGCCGGTAGCCGGGCACGTATTTCTGCACCTCGGCGATCATGGCCAGGACCGAGTCGGTGATCTCCTGGCGGCGCGGGGCGGCATCGGTGCGGCAATAGACGGTGTTGCGCATGATCATCGGCGGTTCGGCCGGATTGATGATGGCGATGGCCTTGCCCTGGCGGGCTCCGCCCACCTGTTCCAAGGCGTGCGAGGTGGTGTAGGTGAACTCGTCGAGATTGGCCCGCGTGCCCGGTCCCACCGATTTCGACGACAGGCTGGCGATGATCTCGGCATAGGCGACCGTTTGCAGGCGCGAAACCGCGTAGACCATGGGAATGGTGGCCTGCCCGGCGCAGGAGATCATGTTGACGTTCATTTCCAGCCGGGCGGCATGATCGCGCAGATTGACCGGCGGCACGCACAAAGGCCCGATGGCGGCGGGGGTGAGATCGATGGTCAGCACGCCGCGTTCGGTCAGCTTGCGGCTGTTTTCGGCATGGGCATAGGCGCTGGTGGCGTCGAAGGCGATCTGGATGCCGTCTTCGGCCAGATGGGGCAGCAGGCCGTCGATGCCCTGGTCGGTGACCTTGAGCCCCAGGGCGCGGGCGCGGGCCAGCCCGTCGGAGGCGGCATCGATGCCCACCATCCACACCGGCTCCAAAAGCGGGCTGCGGCGCAGTTTATAGATGAGATCGGTGCCGATATTGCCGGAGCCGATCAGGGCGCATTTGATTTTGGACATGGGTCTTGCCCTCTATGGAAAAGGATCAGGCGAAACGGATGGAGCAGGCGCCGATGCCGCCGATGGCAACGCGCAGATGATCGCCCGCCGTCACCGGCACCAGGGGCGCCAGGGCGCCCGACAGCACGATCTCGCCGGCTTTGAGGGGGATGCCCAGCCGCCCCAGGGTGTTGCCCAGCCAGGCCACGGCATTGGCCGGATGCCCCAGCACGGCGGCGCCGGCGCCGGTCACCGCCACCTCGCCGTTGCGGGCCAGCACCAGGCCGCAGGTGGACAGATCGACATGCTCGGGCGCCACCAGGCGGTCGCCCAGCACGAACACCCCGCACGAGGCGTTGTCGGCCACCGTATCCTCGATGCGGATGGCCCAGTCGCGGATGCGGGAATCGACGATCTCCAGGCAGGCCATCACGCCTTCGGTGGCGGCCAGCACGTCGGCGGCGGTCAGGCCCGGCCCCCGCAGATCGCGCTTGAGCAGAAAGGCGATCTCGCCTTCGGCGCGGGGCTGGATCAGCCGGGCCATGGGCACGGTTTCCCCGTCGTTGTAGAGCATGTCGTCCAGCAGCAGGCCGAAATCGGGCTGGGGAATGCCGCCAAGGATGGCCTGCACCGCCTTCGAGGTGGCGCCCACCTTCTTGCCGACCACCCGCGCCCCCGCCGCCAGACGGTGCGACAGCATGCTTTCCTGGATGGCGTAGGCCTCGGCCAGGGTCAGGGCCAGACCGCGCCCGCTTAACGGGGGGATGGGGGCGCGGGCCTGCAGGGCCTGGTGCAGCTCTTGCCCCAGGCGGGCGATATGATCCGGCGTCATGGCGGCGCTCACAGCTTGACGCAGACGTTCTTGAGTTCGGTATAGAACTCCAGGGAATGCACCCCGCCCTCGCGGCCGATGCCCGATTGTTTGGCGCCGCCGAAGGGCGTGCGCAGATCGCGCAGGAACCAGGAATTGATCCATACCAGCCCGGTCTGCAGGCCGGCGGCCACGCGGTGGGCGCGGGCCAGATCGCGGGTATAAACCGAAGCGGCCAGACCATAGGGGGTATCATTGGCGCGGGCCAGCACCTCGGCCTCGGTATCGAAGGGGGCGATATGGCAGCAGGGGCCGAAGATCTCTTCACGCACCACGGCGGCATCATCGGGCAGGCCGGTCCAGAGGGTGGGCTGCACCCAGGCGCCCTCGGCCAGGGCCGGCGGCATGGCGGGCACGCCGCCGCCGGTGACCAGGGTGGCGCCCTCGTCCATGGCTTTTTTGTAGTAGGACAGCACCTTGGCGCGGTGCTCCTGGCTGATCAGCGGCCCCATGGTGGTGGCGGGATCCAGGGGATCGCCCAGGGTCAGGGCCTCGGCGCCGGCTTTCAGGCGGGCGGTGAAGGCCTCGAACAGCGGGCGCTCCACATAAACCCGCTCGGTGCCCAGGCAGACCTGGCCGGAATTGGCGAACACCGAGCGCAGGGTGGCCTCGATGGCGGTGTCGAGATCGGCGTCGGCGAAGACGATGGCGGGGTTCTTGCCGCCCATTTCCAGGGAAATGGGGCGGGCGCCGGTGGCGGCGGCCTTCATGATGGCCTCGCCGGTGCGGGTTTCGCCGGTGAAGGTGATGGCATCGACGCCGGCATGGCGGGTGAGGAATTCCCCGGCCGAGCCGGGACCGAAGCCGTGCACCACGTTATAAACGCCATCGGGGATGCCCGCCTCGCGCATCACCTCGGCCAGCAGGGTGGCGGTGGCCGGGGTTTCCTCCGAGGGCTTGACGATGACGGCGTTGCCGCAGGCCAGGGCCGGCGCCACCTTCCAGGTCATCAGCAGAAAGGGGGCGTTCCACGGGCAGATCACCCCCACCACCCCCACCGGACGGCGGATGGCGTAATTGAGGGCGCCGGCGCCGTCCGGGGTGTCCATGGGGAAGCACTCGGTGGCGACGTTCTTCACCACATCGGCGAAGATGCGGAAATTGGCGGCGCCACGCGGAATGGCCACATGGCGGGAAAAATGCGCGGGCATGCCGGTATCGGCGGTTTCGGCGGCGACGAAATCCTCGAAGCGGCGGTCGATTTCGGCGGCCACCCGGCCCAGGAGCTCCAGCCGCCGCGCCATCGGCATGGCGCCCCAGGGGCCGTGCAGCGCCGCCCGCGCCGCCTGCACGGCGGCGTCGATCCCGGCGGCTCCGGCCTCGTGCACCTCGGCGATGACGGCGTTGGTCACCGGAGAGCGTTTCTCGAAGCGGCGTTCCGACGCGACAAAGGCGCCGCCGATGAAATTTTTCAGGCTCTGCATGGCAAATCCGCGACTGTTGGCAAGGAAAGGGGGGGGCGCGGCGTTTCGCCGCGCCTTGAAGGACCGGCTTCAGGTCACCACGGTGAGGAAGCTTTCGTGCAGCTTGCGCTGCGGATAATCGAGGCCGGCGCCCAGCTCGCTCAAGGGCCAGCGGATCGGTTCCCAGTCGGGGTAGCACTGATAGCCGCCGCAGAAGGTTTCGAAGCGGTTGCCCGAGGGATCGAAGGCGTAAATGGTGGTGCCGCGGGTGATGCCGTGGCGGGTGGGGCCGATATCCAGCTTGACGTCGTGCATCGAGCAGATATCCCCGGCGCGCAGCACCTTTTCCCAGCTTTCCAGCAGATAGGAAACATGGTGCAGCTTGCCCGGCTCGGGGAAGCGGGCGAAGGCGATGTCGTGCGCCTTGTTGGAGCAGGTCAGCCACACGGCGATCTTGCTGCCGTCGTCGTCATGCTCCACATATTCGGGCATGGTGAAGCCCAGAACCTCGGTGAACAGCTTGACGTTGCCGTCAATGTCCGGGCCGTAGAGCAGGGCGTGGTCCATGCGCAAGGGGGCGATGCCGTGTTCGGACTGGGGTGTCCACGGGGTGGGGTTGACCAGGCGGTCGCGGCCCACCACGAACTCCTTCTCGGCGAACAGTTCGATGATGTGCCCGGTGGGAATCTCGAAGCGCACCCGTTCGCCGGTGCCCAGCATGTCGCCGGCGGGGCGGCGCTCGGTGGCCACGCCATAGGCGCGCAGATCGCTGTCCAGCCGCTCCAGGGTGGCGCGGTCCAGCACCTTGAAGGCGAAGTGATCGATGCCGGCCTGATCGGCCTGGCGCAGCACCAGGGAATTGTGGTCGCGCTCGTCCCAGGTTTTGAAATAGACGCGGCCCTGGGCGTCGCGGCCGGTTTCCACCAGACCCATGACGTTTTTATAGAATTCGACACTCTGTTCCAGATCCAGCACGCGCAGCTGCGCATGCCCCGGACGGGTGACACCGGTAATAGCCATTGTAACGTTCTCCCAGATTTTATCGTTTCATACCAACCGGCCAATGAATTGCCCGGTTGTATCGTCCCTCGCCGGGCGGCGGCATCCGCCGCCTTGGCCGCTCGCTCAGTGCTCGCTGGATACCGGCCAACGAGTCACGTCAATGGTTGGCCGGTATAATGAGACACGGAGGATGGTTTGAGCTTGCCGCGCAGGCGGATCACCAGATCGCTTTTCGGGGAAATCCGGCAGGCCAGCACCGTGCCGGCGGCGGCATCCTCGGCCGAGACATGGGCCCGGCTCATCACGCCGGAAACGTCGTAGTCGCCCGACAGCACCTCGATCTTGCAAACACCACAGCCGCCGCCGCGGCAGCCGTTGATCATCCCGCCGGCCTTTTTATGGACCAGGGCATGAAAGACGGTGGTGCCGTCACGGCAGGCAAATGTGTTTTCGCAATCGAGCACGGAAATGCTGTGATGCTTGTTCAGCATTGGCATGACCTCCCAGATTTTTTTGTTCACGACGTTTTTGTTCGTCTTTCATGCCATGGTATTTTTACCCCTGGCGGGGGTCAAATACCGATGGGGCTGGCGATTGATGCTGAAGCGGTATCGTTTTTCGCCGCAAGGGGTATTTGACGGGGCGCGGCGGATGCTGTGGGCTGAAGGCTCCCCCGGTTCAGGCCGTCGCGGCCGTGTTGTAAGGAGACCTCCATGCCGATCGTTGAAATCAGTCTGATGGAAGGGCGCGGCGCCACGCAGAAGACGGCGCTGTTCCAGGCCGTGACCGAGGCCATTCAGGGTGCCCTTGGCGTCCCGAAGGAAAGCGTGCGCATCATCCTGCGGGAAATTCCGCGCGGACATTTCGCCGTGGGCGGGGTGGCGAAAGAGTAGGGGGGTGGCGGCAAGCGGCCATTGACAGGGCTGCTTGCCGCCTTAAATCTTTGAGTGGAGGCGCTGTGCCCGCCGGTTTCCCAAGAGTGGCGGCGGCGCCTGGATGTCATGGATCATTGTTGCTGATTGTTTCGGTCCGGCCTCCGCCGGTCCGCCCTTCATGTTTCGAGGAGGACGATCATGACCATGAACGTGAAAAGCCTGATGCCGTGGAACCGGGGCAAACTGCCGGGAGCCCTGTTTGAGGACGGCAGCCCGTTCCTTACTCTGCACCGCGAAATGAACCGCCTGTTCGATGACATGCTGCATGGCGTCGACCGCGACGTGCCGTCCACGCGGCTGGGTTGGGGGACGGCCATGCCGCGCCTGGATCTGCATGACGGCGAGACCGAAGTCAGCCTGACCGCCGAACTGCCGGGCCTGGAGGCCAAGGATGTGCAGATCACCCTGCGCGACGGCGTGCTGACCCTGAAGGGGGAGAAAAAGGCGGAAACCACCCAACCCCATTACAGCGAACGCTGGTTCGGCCAGTTCCAGCGCAGTGTGGCGCTGGGGCCGGATGTGGATGCCGACAAGGTGACGGCCACCTTCAAGGACGGCGTGCTGACCGTGACCGCCGCCAAAAAGCCCGGCGCGGCGGATGCGGAAAAACAGATCCCGATCACCTCGTAACGCGGGTCCGTATTCAAACGGGGGGGCATCAGTGATGCCCCCCTTTTTTTCGCTGGGGGAAGGAAAATGTTTTGTTTTTAGACACGATATGATCGTGTTTTGTTCAAAAAACATAATCATGCGATTATTCCCGTGGCATCTTCCGGTTTAGAGTCCCCTTTGGATGACCGCCTGTTCCGATATGCGCGGCATGACGTCCGGTTGTTTTTTGCGTAGTCTGTCCATAGCTGAAACGCAGGCGGGAGGGCGGGGCATGACCATAAGGCTGAAGGTCATCATCGCGTTGGTGGTCATGCTGTTGGGGATGATCTGCACCGGCGTGACCATTTTTCTCACATTGCACAGGCAGCAGCCGGTTCTGGCGCGGGCCGAGACGGCGGTGCTGCGCATGAACGGCAGCGTGGTGCCGCTGGTGGAAAGCATCGACGGCCTGAAACTGGACGTGGCCCAGGTGCAGCAATTCCTCACCGATGCCTCGGCCACCCATCACCTCGACAGTTTCGACGACGCCGATCGCTGGGCCGGCAAGTTCGCAAGCGATATGGCCGCCGCCCGGCGTCATGCCGCCGCCCTCGGCATGGACGAAACGGTGCGGATTCTGGACGGGATGACCGGACAGTTCCCCGGCTATTACGCCCTGGGGCGGAAAATGGCCCATGTCTATATCGACAGCGGTGTCGAGGCCGGCAATGTGCTGATGACGGGGTTCGACAAGATGTCGGACGATATGGACCGCAGCAACGATCATCTGCTGGAGGCGGTGCGCGGCCGCCTGGGCCGGGAAGGAGAGGGGCTGTTGCAGGCATCCCAATCCGCCCGTGCCTCGGGACGGGAGGCGGTGTGGCTGCTGGCGCTGATTTTCACCGGCACCATCTGCGCCGGGCTGGTGGCGGCGGTCAGTTTGGGCGTGGTGATGGGCCGGGCTTTCGCCGGACTGGCGGCGGATCTGGACACCGTGATGCATGACGGCACCCAGCCTTTCCAGCTTTCGCCGGAGCGGCGCGATGAATTCGGCGGCATCGCCCGGGTACTGCTGGTGTTCCGGCAGAAACAGGAGGAGGTGCGCCGCCTGGATGCGGTCAGCCGGAGCGAACATGCCGAACAGGACCGCCGCGCCGGACGGGTGGAAACCCTGGCCGGGGCTTTCCTGAACAGCATGACCGCCAGCCTGGATACGGTGGTGGCGGCGCTGGGGCGGCTGCGCGATACCGCCGACGGCATGCATGCCAATGCCGAGGCCACCAGCGGTTTGGCCCTGTCCTCGGCCACGGCGGCGGCGCAGGCTTCATCCAATGTCGAGACGGTGGCCTCGGCGGCCGAGGAACTGTCGGCCTCGGTGGAGGAGATCCGCCGCCAGGTGGATGAGTCGGCGCGGATTGCCACGGCGGCGGCGGCCGAGGCCGAACAGACCACCGGAAAGGTGCGCGGCCAGGCCGAGGCGGCGCGTAAAATCGGCGATGTGGTGCAACTGATCAATGATATCGCCAGCCAGACCAATCTTCTGGCCTTGAACGCCACCATCGAGGCGGCGCGGGCCGGCGAGGCCGGCAAAGGCTTTGCCGTGGTGGCCGGCGAGGTGAAGAACCTGGCCAATCAGACGGCGCGCGCCACCGACGAGATCGGCCAGCAGATCGCCGCCGTACAGGGCGCCACCGGCGAGGCGGTGACCGCCATCGACGGCATTACCGCCACCATCCGCCGCATCGACGCCATCGGCGCCCAGGTGGCGCAGGCGGTGGACGGCCAGGGTCTGGCCACCGGCGAGATCGCCCGCAACGTTCTGCAGGCCGCCGACGGCACCCGTGTGGTCAGCCGCAATGTGGATGGCGTGCAAAAAGCCGCCGATGAAACCAGCCAGGCCGCCACCGGCATGATGGCGGCCATGAACGATCTGGCCGCCCAGTGCGATGGTCTGCGCGGCCATGTGCAGCGGTTTCTCGGCGATATCCGCGCCGATTTCGGCGGGGCGGCGTAAGCCCGCCCGGCCCTGGCGCCGGGCCGCATTGTGAGCTTCCGGCAAACGGTCTCTAAGGGGTGGTGCCCAGGGAGGAGAGATAGGCCTTGGCGCGGGCGTCGCCCTGGTCGGCGGCTTTTTCGTACCAGCGCGCCGCCGCCGTCAGATCGGCGGCCACGCCCTGGCCGTACTGGTAGCACCAGCCCAGATTGCGTTCGGCCGGGGCATAGCCCTGCTCGGCGGCCTTACGGTACCACTGCGCCGCCTGGCTGGGGCTGACCGGGCTGCCGAAACCCGAGGCATAGGCGTAGCCCAGGGCGTTTTCCGCCTCGGCCAGGCCGTGCTGGGCGGCGGCGCGGTACCAGCGCACCGCCGTGGCCGGATCTTTGGCCACGCCGCGCCCTTGCTCGTAAAGCCGGGCCAGGGCCAGCTGCGCCGCCGCCTCATCCTGGCGGGCGGCTTTTTCGTACCAGGCGCGGGCCTGGGCATCGTTCTGCTCCAGGCCGTCCTGGCCCTGGGCGTAGAGATCGCCCAGCCGGGTCTGGGCCGGGGCGAAGCCGCGGTCGGCGGCCTTGCCGTACCAGTGCACCGCCTTGGCGGCATCGCGCGGCAGGCCCTTGCCGCTGTCGTAGGCGGCGGCCAGGGCGGTCTCGGCCTCGGGCAGTCCGCTCTCGGCGGCGGTGGCATAGGCCTTGTAGGCCTCGGGCAGGCGGGTGGCGGCTTCCAGGGCGCGGCCCAGCAGGTAGTCCACATGGGGGGTGGCCGGGGCGGCGCGGCAGGCGGTGATGGCCTGATCGGTATCGATGCGTTCCAGCGGCAGATCGCGGCGCTGGGCGCCCTGGCCGCTTTGGGTGGCGGCCTCGCAATCGGCGGTCAGGCGGTGCTGGGCCTCGACGGTGAAGCGGCCGTTGGGGAAGCGGGTGATATATTCGTTGAGGTCGATGGCGCGGGTGCTCTGCTTGACCTCGTTCCAGAAGGCGGCGTCGGCGTCGGCGCTCTGGGGGGGGGCGGCGCTGCCGCGCCCGGCGAAATAGAACTGCCCCTCGATGGGCGACACCGACAGCCAGGGCTGCTGGCGCCCGTGCGTGGCCTCCTTCACCTCCAGCCCCACCTCGTTGAAGGTGGCGAAGAGATCCAGCCCCGGCTTGCGCAGCGCCGAGGCCAGGGCGGTGGTGTAGGGGCTGTCCTTGCCCAGGCCGTCCAGGGCCACGTTGTTGGGCTGGGTGGCGTAGCTGATCACCGTGCCGGCCGGGGCGGCCATCTGCCCCAGGCCGCCCGAAAGGGCGCGGGTGCCGTTGCCCAGGGGATTGTTGCGGCAGGCATCCAGCATGATGATGTTGAGGCGGTTGCCGGCCTGGGCCATTTCGTCCAGGACATAGGCGATATCCACCAGTTCGTATTTGATGTCGGCCTCTTCCGAGATGGAGGCCGACACCGGCACCAGATAATTCTCGCCGTTGGCCTGGATGCCGTGGCCGGAATAATAGAACAGCCCGATGGCGCCGGCCTTCAGGGCGCGGCCGAAATCGCGGATGCTGTTTTCCATGGCGGTTTTATCGGCGTCCAGCACCGGGCCGCCGCCGATCAGGGTGAAGCCCAGATCGCGCAGGGTGGCGGCCATCAGGCGGGCGTCGTTGTCGGAATTGGCCAGGGCGGGCACGGCGCGGTAGGCGCCGTTGCCGATCACCAGGGCCACCCGGCGTTCGCCCTGCTGCGGGGCAGCCTGGGGGGCAGCGGCTTGCGCCGCCGGGGCG
>JAJZGK010000134.1 GCA_021798485.1 Pseudomonadota bacterium | reverse complement strand
CGAACCGGCCCAGGGCTGATCCATAATACCAACCGGCCAATGCATTGACCGGTTGTATCGTCCCTCGCCGGGCGGCGGCATCCGCCGCCTTGGCCGCTCGCTCAATGCTCGCTGGATACCGGCCAACGAGTCACTTCAATGGTTGGCCGGTATAAAAACCGGCGACAGGCCAGCCTGCCGCCGGTTTTTATTTTCTGCGGGCCTTCCCGCTTGCGGCTCTTTGTCCCTGCGCCATATTAGAAGGCGACAATCGTCGGAAGGCCGGTCGCCTAAGAGTGGGGCCGTCCTCCGGTCGCCGAGGAGGGACAGCATGAATTTCGAGAAGTTTACCGAGCGGTCGAAGGGGTTCATCCAGTCGGCCCAAGGGCTGGCTTTGCGCGCCAACCACCAGCGTTTAACCCCCGAACATCTGCTGAAGGTGCTGCTGGACGACCGGGAAGGCCTGTGCGCCAACCTGATCGCCGCCGCCGGCGGCGATGCCGCCCGCGCCCAGAGGGAGGTGGAGGCCGAACTGGAGCGCCAGCCCAAGGTGGAAGGTTCCGGCGCCGGTCAGGTCTATATGGATCCGGCCACCGCCCGTCTTTTCGATCAGGCCGAGCAGCTGGCCGACAAGGCCGGCGACAGCTTCGTCACCGTCGAGCGGCTGCTGCTGGCCCTGGCCCTGGCGGCGGGCACGCCCTCGGCCAAGATCCTGGCCGATGCCGGCGCCAATCCGCAAGGCCTGAACCGCGCCATCGAAGAGGTGCGGAAGGGGCGCAAGGCCAATTCCGCCAGCGCCGAGGACGGTTACGACGCCCTGAAGAAATATGCCCGCGACATCACCGCCGTGGCCCGCGAGGGCAAACTCGATCCGGTGGTGGGCCGCGACGAGGAGATCCGCCGCACCATCCAGGTGCTGTCGCGCCGCACCAAGAACAATCCGGTGCTGATCGGCGAACCGGGGGTGGGCAAGACCGCCATCGTCGAAGGGCTGGCCTTGCGCATCGTCAACGGCGACGTGCCGGAAGGCCTGAAGCAGAAGCGCCTGCTCAGTCTCGATCTCGGGGCCCTGGTGGCCGGGGCCAAGTTCCGCGGCGAGTTCGAGGAGCGGCTGAAGGCGGTGCTGACCGAGGTTTCGGCCGCCGCCGGCGAGGTGATCCTGTTCATCGACGAGATGCACACCCTGGTGGGGGCGGGGGCCTCGGAAGGCTCGATGGACGCCTCCAATCTGCTGAAGCCGGCCCTGGCGCGCGGCGAGCTGCATTGCGTGGGCGCCACCACCTTGAACGAATACCGCAAGCATGTGGAAAAGGATGCCGCCCTGGCGCGGCGTTTCCAGCCGGTCTATGTGCCTGAGCCCACAGTGGAGGATACCATCTCCATCCTGCGCGGCATCAAGGAGAAGTACGAGCTGCATCACGGCGTGCGCATCGCCGATGCCGCCCTGGTGGCCGCCGCCACCCTGTCGAACCGCTATATCACCGACCGCTTCCTGCCCGATAAGGCCATCGATCTGATGGACGAGGCGGCCAGCCGTCTGCGCATGCAGGTGGACAGCAAGCCCGAAGCCCTGGACGAGCTGGACCGCCGCATCATTCAGCTGAAGATCGAACGGGAGGCCCTGAAGAAGGAAAGCGACAGCGGCTCGCGCGATCGTTTGGGCCGGCTGGAAACGGAGCTGGCCGAGCTGGAGGGCGAGGCCACCCAGTTGGCGGCGCGCTGGCGGGCCGAGAAGGAGGGGCTGGCCCAGGCCACCCGCATCAAGGAGCGGCTGGACCAGGCCCGCGCCGAACTGGAAATCGCCAAGCGCCATGCCGATTGGGGCAAGGCCGGCGAACTGGAATACGGCGTCATCCCCGATCTGGAGCGCCGCCTCGCCGCCGCCGAACAGGCTGGCGACGGCAAGGACGGCGCCATGGTCGAAGAGGTGGTGAACGAGGAGCAGATCGCCAGCGTGGTGTCGCGTTGGACCGGCATCCCGGTGGACAAGATGCTGCAGGGCGAACGGGCCAAGCTGCTGGCCATGGAGGAGGCGCTGAAAAAGCGGGTGGTGGGCCAGGACGAGGCCCTGGTGGCGGTTTCCAACGCCGTGCGCCGGGCCCGCGCCGGTTTGCAGGATCCCAACCGCCCCATCGGCAGTTTTCTGTTCCTGGGCCCCACCGGCGTCGGCAAGACCGAGCTGACCAAGGCCCTGGCCGAATTCCTCTTCGACGACGAAAGCGCCCTGATCCGCATCGACATGTCGGAATATATGGAAAAGCACGCGGTGGCCCGGCTGATCGGCGCCCCGCCCGGCTATGTCGGCTACGAGGAGGGCGGCACCCTGACGGAAGCGGTGCGCCGCCGCCCCTATCAGGTGATCCTGTTCGACGAGGTGGAAAAAGCCCATCCGGATGTGTTCAACGTGCTGCTGCAGGTGCTGGATGATGGCCGCCTGACCGATGGCCAGGGCCGTACCGTGGATTTCCGCAACACGGTGATCGTGCTCACCTCCAACCTGGGCGGTGACGTGCTGGCGGCGCAGAGCGAGGGCGAGGACAGCGAGGCCGTGCGCGGGCAGGTGATGGAATATGTGCGGGCCGCCTTCCGGCCGGAGTTTCTCAACCGCCTGGATGAAATCCTGCTGTTCCACCGCCTCGACCGCAAGAATATGGGCGGCATCGTCGAGATCCAGCTGGAGCGGCTGCGCCGCCTGCTGGCCGAGCGCAAGATCACCCTGGAGCTGGATGCGGCGGCCAACGGCTGGCTGGCCGAGGCCGGCTACGATCCGGCCTGGGGGGCGCGGCCCCTGAAGCGGGTGATCCAGCGGTCGTTGCAAAACCCGCTGGCCGGGCTGCTGCTGGAAGGGCGCATCGCCGACGGCGCCGTGGTCAAAGTTTCGGCCGACGATCAGGGCCTGACCCTCGACGGACGCAGCGTGGCGGCATGATGGCCGCTTGTTCCGGGGCCGGCGGCGGCTTGGCCGCCCGCCCCGGAACAAGGGTCAGTGCACGTGCTGCAGAAAGTCCTTCAGGCGGCTGCTGGGCGGATTTCCGAGCAACTCCACCGGGTTGCCGTCATGAACGATCTTGCCGCCTTCCATGAAGATCAGGCGCGAGCCCACTTGGCGGGCGAACTCGATTTCGTGCGTCACCACCACCATGGTCATGTTTTCGGCGGCCAGATCGCGCATCACCTTCAGCACCTCGTGGCGCAGTTCGGGATCGAGCGCCGAGGTGGGCTCGTCGAACAGCATCAGGGCGGGGCGGATGGCCAGGGCGCGGGCGATGGCCACCCGCTGCTGCTGGCCGCCGGAAAGCTGGGCCGGGCTGTGACCGGCCTTGGTTTCCAGCCCAACCTTGGTCAGGATCTTCAAGGCCAGTTCGCGGGCCTCGGCTTTCTTCATGCCGCGGGCGTTGATGGGGCCGAACATGACGTTTTCCAGCGCCGTCATCTGCGGGAACAGATTGAACTGCTGGAACACCATGCCGGCTTCCAGACGGATCTGGTGGATCTCCTCCTTGCCGCCGCGCACGCTGCGGCCATCCACCAGGATGTCGCCGTCCTGGATGGTTTCCAGGGCGTTGATGCAGCGCAGCAGGGTGGATTTTCCCGAGCCCGAGGGGCCGATGATCACCACCACTTCGCCGGGTTCGATGGAGAGATCCACCTTGTCGAGAACGGTGAGGGGGCCGAAGCTCTTCACCACCTGTTTGAATTCGACCATGCTCATAGGATCGGCATCCGCTTTTCGATGTATTTCAGACCATAGGCCATGGCGGTCAGGATCAGCAGATAGATCACCGCCACCGCCGTCCAGATTTCCACGGCGCGGTAGTTCTCGGCCATGATCTCCTGACCCTGGCGGGTCAGCTCGCCCACGCCGATCACGATGAACAGCGAGGTGTCCTTCAGGCTGGTGATGCACTGATTGCCCAGGGCGGGAATCATGCGGCGGAAGGCCAGCGGCCCGATGATCAGGCGCAGCACCTTGCTGAAGGGCAGGCCCATGGCCAGCCCGGCCTCCTGCAGGCCCTTGGGGATGGACAGCAGGGAACCACGCACGATTTCGGCCACATAGGCGCCCGAATTGATGATGATGCTCAAGATGGCGGCGGTCAGGCCGTCGATGCGCACCCCGGCGAGGATGGGCAGGGCGAAATAGATGAACATCACCTGCACCACCAGCGGCGTGCCGCGGATCAGCAGGATGTAGCCGCGCGCCAGCCAGTCGAGGCTGTTGGGGCCGTAGGTGCGGACCATGCCCGCCAGGGCGCCCAGAGTCAGCCCGCCGGCCAGACCCACGGCGGCGATAAGGATGGTCAGGCGCGCCCCCTGCAGCAGGTTGGGCAGGGCCTCCCAGATGACCGACCATTGAAAATCCACTGTGACACCTCTTGTTTGCGTAAGGACGGAAACGGAACGCCGGGCGGCAGCCGTCCGGCGTTCCGGGCCGGGGCCTTACGGGGCCTTGCCGAACCACTTCTTATAAAGGGCGGCGTACTGGCCGTTGGCCTTCATGGTTTTCAGGGCCTTGTTGAATTTGGCCACGATGGGGCTGCCCTTGGGGAAGGCGAAGCCGTAGAACTCGCCCGAGCTGACCGGCGGGTTCAGCACGCGGGTGGTGCCCTTGCCGGCGGTGGTGGCGTAGTAGGACACCACCGGGGTGTCGAACAGCACGGCGTCGGCGCGGCCGGTCTGCAGTTCCAGGAAGGCGTTGTCGATATTGGGGAAGCTGCTGACGTCGACGCCCTTCACGTGGGTCCGCAGGTAATCCACCGAGCTGGTGGCCTGTTTGGTGGCCACGTGCTTGCCGGCCAGATCGGCCAGCGAGGTGATGGTCTTGTTGTCGGCGCGCACCAGCAGCGACAGGCCGCTTTCATAGTAGGGATCGGAGAAATCCACCACCTTCTGGCGTTCGGGCTTGATGGTCATGCCGGCCAGGGCGGCATCCAGGGTGTGGGTCTGCAGGGCGGGGATCAGGCCGTTGAAGTCCATGGGCTGCAAGGTGAACTTGACACCCATGATCTTGGCGGCGGCGGTCCAAAGATCGATGTCGAAGCCGACATAGATGCCGCCCTTCTCGAATTCGAAGGGCATGAACGAGGTGTCGGTGCCCACCGTCAGCACCTTCCCGGCGGCGAAGGAGGGGGCGGGCGACAGCGCCAGGCCGACCAGCGCGGCGCAGGCGATCAGGGTCTTCTTGAACATATAGGACTTCCTTCCGCAGTGGAGACGAAAAAAGCCGGGCGGCGGATCCGGGTCGGGAGACGGATTAAGGGGAGCCGCGGGCCGGCCTGCGAGACGACATCTCTCCTGAAAGGTTCCGCGCGGTGACGGAACGGAAAATTCAGATTTAATCAGTCCCCGGGGGTAATCAAGCGTAATCTGCGGCGGCTGGGCGATTGAAAAATTAATTGAACCATGGGGTTAACTTGTCCGGCCGCCGTCCTCTCAGGCGGTTCGGCGCAAGGAGGGGGAAGGGGAGATTGGAAACCTATTGCAAAACACGATGAATTTTAAGGAAATTTTACGTATTGATGCAATACTTGTGGTGTATTGCAACCATTCGGCGCTGGATGTAGTGTGAACAGGATCACGGAAGCAGCCGTGTTCGCCGTTTGGGAGGGCATGGGAGATGCCGCTGGAATGGCGCGAGGCGATGACGGTGGGCCATACGGCCATCGATGCCGATCATCGCCGCCTGATCGAGATCATCAACCGTTTTGAAGCCTGCCCCGATCGCGCCCATGCCGATCGGGCGGCGCGGGATCTGCTGGCTTATGCCCAGTCGCACTTCCCCCGCGAAGAGGCGGTGATGGAGGCCATCGGCTATCCCCTGTGCACCCTGCACCGCATCGCCCACGAGGATCTGCTGGGCCGTCTGAAGGATCTGGTGCGCCGCTATTTTGTCGGTCCCGGCGGCGGCGAGGAGGCGGCCCTGGTGGCCGATCTGCGCCAATTGGTCACGGATTGGCTGGTGGAGCATGTGCTGGACATGGATCTGGGGCTGAAACCCTATCTGCGTCCGGCCGCCACCGGCACCGGCCTGGCGGGGGGCGTGGTGGTCAAGCAGGGGCAATGCGTCAGCTGGGGGGTGGAGCACGGCCAAACCCGCGCCTTTCTGGCGCAATTCGCCGCCATGGACCAGGGCGAGGCGGTGTGGCTATGAAAAACGCCCCCGGCAGAGGCCGGGGGCGGATCGGGTGGGCGGCTCAGGCCTGTTCCAGCACCGGATAATCGGTATATCCGCCGGTGCCGGCACCGTAGAAGGTTTCCATGCGCGGCGGCGTCAGCGGCGCCTTGCGCTGCAGGCGTTCAGGCAGGTCGGGGTTGGAGATGTAGAGCTTGCCGAACGACACGGCATCGGCCTCGCCCGAGCGCAGCAGCGCTTCGGCGCTGTCCAGGGTCAGCCCCTCATTGGCGATATAGCCGCCGCCGAAGCGGGCCTTCAGCTGCGGGCCGATGCGGCCCTCGCCCAGATGCTCGCGGGCGAACAGGAAGGCCAGGCCGCGCGCCTTGGCCTGCTCGGCCACATAGCCGAAGGTGGCGGCGGGGTTGCTGTCGCCCATGCTGTGGGAATCGCCGCGCGGCGCCAGATGCAGGCCCACGCGGTCGGCGCCCCACACCGAAATGGCGGCATCCACCGCTTCCAGCATCAGCCGGGCGCGGTTTTCCACCGGGCCGCCATAGGCGTCGGTGCGGTGGTTGGTGCTGTCTTGCAGGAACTGGTCCAGCAGATAGCCGTTGGCGCCGTGGATTTCCACGCCGTCGAAGCCGGCGCGCCGGGCGTTCTCGGCGCCCTTGCGGTAGGCCTCGATAATGGCGGGGATATCCTCCAGGGCCAGGGCGCGCGGCACCACATAGGGCCGCTCGGGGCGCAAAAGCCGCACATGGCCTTCCGGGGCGATGGCGCTGGGGGCCACCGGCAGGTCGCCGTCCAGCAGGCTGGGATCGGAAATGCGGCCCACATGCCACAGCTGCATGACGATGCGGCCGCCGGCATCATGCACGGCCTTGGTCACCTGCGACCAGCCCGCCACCTGCTCCTCGGACCAGATGCCGGGGGTGCCGGCGTAACCCACGCCCTTGGGCGTGACGGCGGTGGCTTCGCTGATGATCAGTCCGGCCGAGGCGCGCTGGGCGTAATACTCGGCCATCATGGCGTTGGGCACGCGGGCCTCGCCGCTGCGGGTCCGGGTCAGCGGCGCCATGACGATGCGGTTGGGCAGGTCGAACGCGCCCAGTTTGACAGGGGTGAAAAGAAGCGACATCGGAAACCTCGATTTGGTTGCCCCCAAGCAAGCACCCAACATAGGTAGGGCTTCCTGGCGAAATGACAACCACTCTTTCGGCAGGAGGATTAAGGATTGGAGGTTTCGATGGCGGGAGCGGTCTGCTTCAGCAGCACGGCGTCCTGGCGCATGGTGTCCTGGAAGTGGTGCAGTTCGGTTCCGGCCAGGCGGATGCCCGACTTGAACTTGACGTTCATGGGATTGACCTGAACGTTGTTGACCAGCACCTCGTAATGCAGATGCGGCCCGGTGGAGCGGCCGGTGGAGCCGGAATAGGCGATCACCTGCCCCTGGCTCACATGCTTGCCGGGGCGGATGCCCGCCGCCAGCCGCGACAGGTGGGCATAGGCGGTGGAATGTACCGGATCATGCTGGATGCGCACATAAATGCCGTAGGAGCCGAAGCGCCCGGCGCGCATGATGACGCCGTTGCCGGCGGCCATCACCGGCGTGCCCACGCGCACGGCGAAATCCACCCCCTTGTGCAGGGTGGTGAAGCCCAGAATCGGGTGCATGCGCAGTCCGAACCCCGAGGTGATGCGGGCGCCGTCCACCGGGGTGCGCAGCAGCGCCTTGCGCACGCTCTCGCCCTTGGAGGTGTAGAAATCCGTGTTGCCCGAGCGGTCGGTATGACGGTAGATGGGCAAGGCGCCCTCGGCCCGCACCAGATTGGCGTATAGGATGGTGCCGGCATGCACCACCTGGCCGCTTTTGTCGATCATGCGTTCGAACAGCAGATCGAAACGGTCGCCGGGATGAATGCCGCGCTGAAAATCCACATCGTAGGAATAGGCGTGGATCATATCGTCCAGCACCGAGCCGGGCACACCCTTGGCGCGGGCCGCCTCGAACAGGCTGCCCTTGATGGTGCCCGAAACCCGCACCACCTGGCGGGTCAGCACCCGCTTGACCTCGCTGACGCTAAAGCCGCCGCCGCTGCGCCGCGCCACCACGCTGAGGCCGGGGTCGGTGCGCAGGCTGAAGCCGTCGAAGGGGCCGACGCCGATATGATCGGCCGGGCGCAGGAAGCTGACGGTGACCTCCTGCCCGGCTTTCAGCAGGCGCGGGTTGAAATGATCGCCCAGGGCAAGGATGGCCTGCTGGGCGTCGGGGGCGGCCACCCCGGCCCGCATCAGCACATCTTGCAGGGTGTCGCCGCTTTCGGTCTTGACGATGCGCTCGATGGGCCGGGCGTTCCGGCTCTCCAGTTCGGCATCGGATACCGGCTGGCCCAGCTGTCCGCCGGTATAATAGGGGGCCAGATCGGGGGCGGCGGCCACGGCGGGGTTTTCCGGCAGCGGGCGTTCGCGGTGGTGGCGGTGCACGCTCAGCCACAGGCCGGTGGCCACGACCAGGGCCGCCGCCACTCCGCCGCCGATCAGAGCGGCTCTGCGGGCGGGGGTCGGGGGCTGGGCCATCCGTCTGGTCTCCGGTTGCGGGTGGAAGGTCTTTAAAACGGGGCGGCCCTGTCATGAAACCGACATGGCGGAGAACAGGGCCCCGCAGGTTATGCCCTGCCCCCGGCCAAAAGGCAAGGAAGGGGCGGCGCACAAAAAAACGGGGCCGCGGTAAAAACCCGGTTGACAGGGGTGTCTGCGGGGCGTAGAAACCGGCCTCCCGACGACGCCGCAAGGCAGTCGGGTCGAGGTCCGAGAGGTGATTAACTCCTTGAAAGATCTTGA
>JAJZGK010000133.1 GCA_021798485.1 Pseudomonadota bacterium | reverse complement strand
CGATTTCGTCCATGACCTGCCGCTCCCGCTGCGCCTCCTCCTGGGCTTCGCGGCGGGCGCGCCCCTTTTGCACTTCCTCATAGACCTTGAGCTGGCGGTAGGCTTCGGCCAGCCGCTCGCGCGCCGCCTCGATCTCCACCCGGATCCCATGCAGCATCTGGCGCAGCTGCTCCTTGCGCTGGCGGTAGCGCAGCGCGAAGCCGCCGTACAGAAACCCGGCCGTGGTGGGATCCTCCGCCGCGATGGCCTGCTCCCTGGCCAGTTCCTGATCCAGGGCATGCCCCTGGCCGATCAGCTCCTCCTCGCGGGAGATCAGCACGCCAAGCTCACGCTGCCGCTCGTCCACCCCCCACTGGTTGACGCGGATCAGCTGGTTCATATCCTTGGCGGTCTTGCGCATATTTTTTATATGTCCCTCAGGCGCCGGGCGCTGGGCTCCGCCCAGCTTGGCTTTCCTCCGCTTCCCTCCTCCGCTCGCGCTCCGTCGTCGCTGCGGCGCCCTCAACGGGCTAGTCAGCCGCTAAAGCGGCTTCCAAATTTATCTCCCTCGAGGCGCCGGGAGGTGAACGGGTGATTGCGGCGTCAGGCTCCGTTGGCCAGGATTTCCGCCAGCATGCGGTAGCTGCTTTCCAAATCGGTGGATTCGCCCTTGCGCTGGGTCAGATAGGCTTCCAGGGCGGGAAAATAATGAATGGCCTCGTCCACCGCCGGATCGGAGCCGCGCCGGTAGGCGCCCAGGCGGATCAGTTCGGCCATATCGTCATACACCGCCAGCAGGCGCTTGGCCGTGGAGACCAGGCCGTTTTCGGCCTCGTTGTTGCACCCGGGCATGGTCCGCGACACGCTGCGCAGGATGTTGATGGCGGGGTAGCGCCCGCGCTCGGCGATGGCGCGGTCCAGCACCACATGGCCGTCCAGGATACCGCGCACCGCATCGGCAATGGGTTCGTTGTGATCGTCGCCGTCCACCAGCACGGTGAACAGCCCGGTGATGGAGCCCTGCCCCGCCGCCCCCGGTCCGGCCCGTTCCAAAAGGCGCGGCAGCTCGGCGAACACCGTCGGCGTATAGCCCTTGCTGGCCGGCGGTTCGCCCACCGACAGGCTGATCTCGCGCTGGGCCATGGCGAAGCGGGTCACGCTGTCCATCATGCACAGCACATCGCGCTGCTGATCGCGGAAATATTCCGCCACCGCCAGGGTGGTATAGGCGGCCTGGCGGCGCAGCAGCGCCGATTCGTCGGAGGTGGCCACCACCACCACCGAGCGGCTCATGCCCTCCTCGCCCAGATCGTCCTCGATGAATTCCCGCGCCTCGCGGCCGCGCTCCCCGATCAGGCCGATCACCGAAACGTCGGCCGAGGTATGACGCGCCATCATCGACAGCAACGAGGATTTGCCCACTCCCGATCCGGCGAAAATGCCCATGCGCTGGCCCCGGCACACCGTCAGGAAGGCGTTCATGGCCCGCACGCCACGATCCACCTTGCCCGCCACCCGCTGCCGGGCATGGGCTGGCGGCGGCTTGTTGCGCACCGGATAGGGCACCTCGCCCACCGGCAGCGGGCCCTTGCCGTCCACCGGTTCGCCCATGGCGTTGATCACCCGACCCAGCCAGCCGGGATGGGGATAAAGCACCGGATTGGCGTCGGCCACTTCCACCCGGCAGCCCAGGGCCACGCCGTCCAGGGTGGAAAAGGGCATGACCAGGGCGCGGCCGTTGCGGAAGCCCACCGCCTCGCACATCACCACGCGGTCGCGCGCCAGAATGCGGCAGCGGTCGCCCACCGACAGATTGCGCCCCAGGCCGCCCGCCTCCACCAGCAGGCCCTGAACGCCCTCGACCCGGCCGAAATACCGCACGGCTGGAATACGATCCAGGTCGCTCAACAGCGATTTGACCAGAAAAGCCACAGGCCTCACCCTTGTCCCGACATCGCCCGACCGGGCCGCCTTCAAGGCCCGGAACAGGTCAAGCCTACACGATCTTCTGGCGTGTTTCCCGGAAATATTGTTAAACTACGCCAGTTTAACTGTGCCCAGCCACAGAAGGCCCTCTAGTGTCGGGAATTGCGGAATGCGCGTACTGATCGTTGAAGACGACGCCATGACCTCGAAGAGCATCGAATTGATGCTGCGCTCCGAAGGCATGGTGGTAGACGCCACCTCCATGGGCGAAGACGGTCTTGAAATCGGCAAGCTCTACGAATACGACATCATCCTGCTGGATCTGATGCTCCCCGACATGGACGGCTACGAGGTGTTGCGCCGCCTGCGCGCCGCCCGCATCACCACCCCGGTGCTGATCCTCTCGGGCCTCACCGAACCCGACAAAAAGGTGAAGGGCCTGGGCTTCGGCGCCGACGACTATCTGACCAAGCCCTTCGACCGCGCCGAGCTGGTGGCCCGCATCCAGGCCATCGTGCGCCGCTCCAAGGGCCATTCGGAATCCATCATCAAAACCGGCCGCCTCACCGTCAATCTCGACAAACGCACCGTGGAGATCGAGGGCGAACCCCTGCACCTCACCGGCAAGGAATACGGCATTCTGGAACTGCTTTCCTTGCGCAAGGGACAAACCCTGACCAAGGAGCAGTTCCTCAACCACCTTTACGGCGGCATCGACGAGCCGGAACTGAAGATCATCGACGTCTTCATCTGCAAGCTGCGCAAGAAGCTCACCACCGCCACCCAGGGCGAAAACTATATCGAAACCGTGTGGGGCCGCGGCTATGTGCTGCGCGACGGCGACGCCCCGGCGGAAGCCTGACCGCGCTCAAGACGCCCGGTTTTCGACGATGCCCAGCAGTTCGGCGACAGAACGCCGCCAGTCCAGCCCGGCCATGAAACGGGCCGCCGCCGCGCCGCGCATGGCCGCCGTGGCGCGGTCGCGGTAGATCTCCTCCAGAGCGACGGCGATATCGTCGGCATCGCTTTCGCCCCAGCCTTCCAGCCCGGCGGCCAGCGCGCCGGGCACCGCCCCTTGCCGCCGCAGCGGATAACAGTGACCGGCGCCTAAGATATCGAGATGGCCGCTGTTGGCCGACAGCACCACCGGCAGGCCGCAGGCCATGGCCTCCATGGCCACCAGATTGGTGCCGCCCTCGCAGCGGTTGGCAAACAACGCCGCATCCACCTCGCGCAGCACCAGCGGCATATAGGCGTTGGGAATGATCCCCAGATCCAGCACCGCGGCGGGCGGCAGGCCGAACTGCGCCGCCCAGCCCTGCACATCCACCAGGCCGTTGGCGCGCAGCACCGGCGGGGCATAGCCTTCGCGGCCTTGAAAGGTTTGCGCCAAAGCCGCCGCCCAGGGGCTTTGCCAGGCCGTCACCAGCAGGGCTTCGGGGTGACGGCGGTGAAAGCGGGCGAAGCCCTGCAGCACTTTGTCCTGGCCCTTGCGGTATTCCAGCTTGCCGCCGGAAAACACCGCGAACCGCCCCTTGAACATGCCGCCCCGGGCTTCGGGCCGGAAACGGGCCCCGTCCACCCCCTGCAACACCACCCGCACCGGCACCCGGCCCAATCCAGCCCGGCGCAGCACATCGCCGGCCCAGTGCGACCCGGCGATCAAACCATCGTAGCGGGCCGCCCGCTGCCGGCCCGCCGCCGTGATGCGGCTATCCTCGCAAAACACCACCCCATAGGTGCGCCGCCCCCACACCAGGGCCTGATGCGCCGCCAGGGCCGCCGGCTTCAGATCATTGCCCAGGGCATGCAGCACCACCAGATCGTCGCGGCAAAGATCCTCGCCCTCGGGCTGCCCGGCCAGCCAGGCCTGCCCCGTGGCCAGAACCTGGGCCGGGGCTTCGCCCTCCTGGGTCAGCACCCCGGTATCGCAAGCACACAGGCAGCCCAGCGCCCGGCCTTCGCGCAGGCCGTGCCGGGCCAGATTCAGCCCATAGACACCCCAGCCGAACACCGGCGACATGCCCCATTGAAATGCAAGATCCACAGGAAGAACCCCCGCCAGGCCCCCCGGCCCTGGTCAGCGGCCGGCGCCGCCCAAGGGAAAGCCGGTGCCCGAACCACCCCGGGTCACGCAGTAGATACCCCGTTGTTCCGGCATCGGCTTGAAGCGGTCGGAAATTCCCAGCACCGTTTCGGCGCCGCCCAGATAGAGCACGCCGTCGTCGGGCATGATCTTCGAAATGCTTTCCAGCACCCGGCTCTTGGTGGGCTGATCGAAATAGATCAGCACATTGCGGCAGAACACCACATCGAACTGCCCAAGGCCCTTCAGATCATGCAGCAGATTGAACTCGCGGAACTGCACCATGGAGCGCAGGCCGGGATCGATCTGCCAGCTTTCATCCTTCTTTTTGAAGTATTTCACCAACAGCTGGATGGGCAGGCCGCGCTGCACCTCGAACTGGGAGTAAAGCCCGGCTTTGGCTTTTTCCAGCATCTCCTGGGAAATATCGGTGCCGACGATCTCGAAATGCCAGCCCGCCAGCTTGGCGGACTGCTCCTTCAGGATCATCGCCAGGGAATAGGCCTCCTGCCCCGAGGAGCAGGCGGCCGACCAGATGCGCACGCTTTTCCGTGCCGCGCGGTTCTTCAGCATCAGCGGCAGCACCACGTCGCGGAACTGGTCGAACGGCTTGGTATCGCGGAAAAAGAAAGACTCGTTGGTGGTCATCGCCTCGGTCACGGTGCGGGCCAGCATCTCGTCGCGGCCGCGCATCCTGGCGATGATCTCTTCCAGGCTTTTCAGGTTGTGGGTCCGGGCAACCGGCATCAGTCTGCTTTCCAGCAGATATGCCTTGTCGGGGGTGATCACGAGGCCTGAACGCTCCTTAAGGAGCTTGGCCAGGAAGTCAAAGTCTTCCGGCTTCAGCATTTTTATCGCCTTTGGGCCTGTCGCAGAATGAACTGCGAGATTTCCGGAAGAGGCAGAACCGCACTGCAGATGCCAGAAGTGGCCGCGGCGCCGGGCATGCCCCACACAACGCTGGTGGCTTCATCCTGGGCGATGACGGTGCCGCCATTGTGCACCACCACCTGCCCTCCCTTGGAGCCATCCGACCCCATGCCGGTCAGAATCACCGCCAGAACGCGCCGCCCCCAGGCTGCCGACACGCTGCGGAACATGGGATCCACCGCCGGACGACAGAAATTTTCCGGCGGATTCTTGTTCAGGCGAATGATCTTCTCGGTTCCCCGCGCCTCCACCACCATGTGGTTGTCGCCGGGGGCCACATAGATGCGGTTGCCCTGGATCACCTCGCCGTCCTTGCCCTCGGCGGCCTGCCAGCCGCTGATGCGGGTGATATGCTCGGCCAGGATCGTCGTGAAGGTGGCCGGCATATGCTGGGTGATGAGAATGGGCTGGCGGATCGAGCCCGCCTTGATGGCGCCCAGCACCGTGAACAGCGCCTGCGGTCCGCCGGTGGAGGACCCGATGGCGATGACGTCGGGCGCCTCCATGGAGGGCTGGCGGGTGATGATGGGACCGCTGTAAAGCGAGGTCGAGGGACGGGACGGCGGCGGCGCCTTGGCCCGCCCGCCCACCGGCACCGCCACGCGGCCATAGGTGGGCATCTCCGGCTCGGCATGGGCGGACGGAGCATGGCGCTTGGGAATGCGGCGGCGCGCCGCGCCCAGGGCCCGCACCTTTTCCAGCAGCTCATGCCTGAAATCGTTGCCGCCGCTGATATCGCGGGTCGAGGTCGGCTTGGGGATGTAATCCACCGCCCCCATTTCCAGGGCGCGCAGGCTGATATCGGCGTTCTTCAGCGTCAGCGTCGAGGCCAGAATCACCTGCAGATCCGGATCGGCCTTCAGCAGCAGCGGCAGGGCGGTCAGCCCGTCCATCACCGGCATTTCAACATCAAGGATCACCACCTCGATGTCGTAACGTTCCAGGGCATTGATCGCCATCTGGCCGTTGCCGACCGAAGCGACCACCGTAAAGCCCGCATCCTCTTCCAGCATCTTGGTGTAGAGACCCCGCACCACAGCGGAATCATCGACCACCATCACACGAACAGGATCACCGGCCACGGAGCGCGCGCCCCCCATTTCGAGAGCCATAAGCGGCCTTTCCTGTTCTTAGATCAATCCAACCTGCGAGAACTTGGCCTGCAGAATTTCGCTGTCGAACGGCTTCATGATGTATTCGTTCGCGCCGGCGGTAATCGCTTCCTGGATATGCTCGATATCGTTTTCCGTGGTGCAGAACACCACCACCGGATGCGCGCCGCCCGGCAGCTTGCGCAGTTCGCGCAGAAAATCGATACCGCTCATCACCGGCATGTTCCAGTCGAGCAGCACCGCGTCGGGCATCGACGCCGCGCAGGCATCCAGGGCCTGGCGGCCGTCCTCGGCCTCGGCGGTCTGGAAGCTCAGTTCATGCAGGATCTTTTTGGCCACCATGCGAATGACCTTGGAGTCATCGACAATAAGACAGGACTTCATGCCACCCTTCGCTTTCAGCGGGATGAGAACCGACCGGGGCCGCAAGGCCCCGGCACTCACTTTTATTACAACGCCTCGGACTTGGTGAAGTCCAGCAGGCGGGGCACATCCAGCACCACCAGCAGCTTGTCGGCCAGCCGGTAGATGCCTTCCGAGAATTCGCGCCACAACGGATCCAGCGTCGGCGGATTCCGCTCGAACTTGGCCTTGGGCAGGCTCAGCACCTCGCCCACGCTGTCCACCATCAGGCTGTAAAGCTCGCCGCGCATATCCACCACCACGCTCATGCCTTCGCCGCGGTCGGTTTCGGTGCGCTGCTTCAGACGCAGACGCATGCGCACGTCGATGGCCGTCACGATGCGGCCGCGCAGGTTGAGCGACCCCGCCACCTCGGGCGGAGCCAGGGGAATGCGGGTGATCTTCTGCGGCCCCAGCACATCCTGCACCATCAGCACGGGAATGCCGAACATCTGCCCTTCGATGAACATGGTGACGAATTCATCATGATCCTCGGTCGAGGCCAGATCCTGGGAACCGCGCTTGGCGGAGGTGGTAACGAGCTGGTTCATGCGGCACCTTTGGTGGCCAGAGTCTGCATCAGGGTCTGCAACAGGGCATCCCGATCGAACTTGGCGACATAATCGTTGAAGCCCACTTCACGGCCCCGTTCGAAGTCGCGCTCGGTGGCGTGCGACGACAGCGCCACCATCGGCACGCCGGCCCAGCGGCCTTCCGCGCGCACGGCGTTGGCGAAGTCGAAGCCGTTCATGCCGGGCATTTCGATATCGCTGATGATGACGTCGAAGACATCCCCGGCCTCGCGCAGGGCCAGGGCGCGGTCGGCGCCGTCCACCGCCACCACATCATAGCCGGCCACCGACAGCAGCGGCGTCAGCAGATTGCGGAAGAAGGGGCTGTCGTCCACCAGCAGCACCCGCTTATGGCCCATGGCCTCCTTGCGGTATTCCTGATCCGGCGAGCCGAACCAGTCGCCCCAGGCCTGGGTCAGATAGTAGCCGGCATCGATCATGTCGGTGGCCTTGCCGGCGATCACGGCGGTGCCGATCAGGCCCGACTGTTCCACCGACAGTTCCACATTGAGGCGTTCCTCGACGATATCGACGATCTCGTCCACCACCAGGCCCATGGAGCGGTCGCGGTCCGAGAACACCAGCACCGGCTGGCGACCGTCCTCGCGCAGGGTGTAGTCGGTGTTGATCATCACCAGCGGCATCAGCTTGCCGCGGTACTGCACCACCGGCTTGCCGTGCGAATGCTCGATGTCCGCCACATCGATCTCTTCCAGGCGGGCCACCAGGGCCAGCGGCACCGCCTTCAGATCCTCGCCGCCGGCGCGGAACACCAGCATGGACTGGCGGTCCTCGGCGTGCAGATCGCGGGTGGCGGTGCTTTCGGCGGCGGCCTGGGTGCTGCCGGCGATCTCGCCGGTGCTGCCGGCGATGCCGTTGGGATCAAGGATCATGATCACCGAGCCGTCGCCCAGGATGGTGTTGCCCGAGAACATATTGATGTGGCGCAGGATCGGCGCCACCGGCTTGACCACGATTTCCTCGGTGTCGAACACCCGGTCGACGATGATGCCGAAGGTGTAGGTGCCCACCTGAGTCACCACGATGAAGGTTTCCGCCCGGCCCTCGTCCTCGCCCAGACGCAGCAGCTTGCGCAAGGAGACCAGCGGCAGCAGGCGATCGCGCAGGCGCAGCACCGGGGCGTTGTTGATGACCTCGACGCCGTGTTCCGAATTGGCGGTGGTGCGCACCAGTTCCAGCACGCTGATCTGCGGAATGGCGAAGCGCTCGCCGCCGCATTCCACGATCAGCGCCGAGACGATGGCCAGGGTCAGCGGGATCTTGATGATGAAGCTGGTGCCCTTGCCGGCCTGGGTCTTCAGTTCGATGGTGCCGCCGATCTTTTCGATGTTGGTGCGCACCACATCCATGCCGACGCCGCGGCCCGACACCGAAGTCACCTTCTCGGCGGTGGAGAAACCGGCGCGGAAGATGAACTGGGCGATCTGCTGGTCCGACATCTGGTCCAGCTCGCTCTCGGTGGTCAGGCCGTTCTGAATGGCCTTCTGACGGATGCGGTCCAGATTGAGACCGCGGCCGTCATCGGTGATTTCAATGATGATGTGCCCGCCCTCGTGGAAGGCGTTCAGCACGATCTTGCCCACTTCCGGCTTGCCGATGCGGCGGCGTTCCTCGGTGGCCTCCAGGCCGTGGTCGGCCGAGTTGCGCACCATGTGGGTCAGCGGATCCTTGATCAGCTCCAGAACCTGGCGGTCGAGCTCGGTATCGGCCCCCAGCATCTGCAGGTCGATCTTCTTGCTCATTTCCACCGAAAGATCGCGGATGATGCGCGGCAGCTTGGCCCAGGCGTTGCCGATGGGCTGCATGCGCGTTTTCATCACGCCTTCCTGCAGGTCGGTGGTGATGTGCGACAGCCGCTGCAGCGGGGTTGCGAACTCGCTGTCGTCCTTGCCGCGCACCATCTGCAGCAGCTGGTTGCGGGTCAGCACCAGCTCCGAGACCAGGGTCATCAGGTTTTCCAGCAGCTCCACGTTGACG
>JAJZGK010000132.1 GCA_021798485.1 Pseudomonadota bacterium | reverse complement strand
AGCTTTGATCGCCGCGCTCTTGTTCTTGACTTGTTCCCGTTCCTCGCGCAGGGTGGGAAGATGATGATGGAACACAACCACACCTTGACGGAAGCCGAGCGGCTGGACTGGCTGCGCCTTTACCGCCGCGAAAATGTCGGGCCGGTCACCTTCTTCCGTTTGCTGGAGCAGTTCGGCAGCGCCGGGCGGGCCTTGCAGGCCCTGCCCGATCTGGCGCGGCGCGGCGGCGGTAAAACCCTGCGCCTGCCCCCCAGGGCCGAGGCCGAGCGCGAACTGGCCGCCCTGCACAAACTGGGCGCCCGCCTGCTGTGCGCCGCCGAGCCCGACTTTCCCGCCGCCCTGCGCGCCGCCGAAACGGCGCCGCTGCTCACCGTGCGCGGCCACGCCCATCTTCTGCGCCGCCCCATGGTGGCGGTGGTGGGCGGGCGCAACGCCTCGGTGGCCGGGCAGCGGCTGGCGGAAGGGCTGGCCCGCGATCTGGGCCAGGGCGGCCTGCTGGTGGTTTCGGGCATGGCGCGCGGCATCGACAGCGCCGCCCACCGGGGCGCCCTGGCCACCGGCACCGTGGCGGTGCTGGCCGGCGGCGTCGATGTGATTTATCCGCCGGAAAACCGCCCGCTTTACGAGCGCATGGTGGCGGAAGGAGCGGTGCTGTCGGAAATGCCGCCCGGCACCCAGCCCCAGGCCGCCCACTTCCCCCGCCGCAACCGGCTGATTTCCGGTCTGGCCGCGGGATTGGTGGTGGTGGAGGCTTCGCTGAAATCGGGCTCGCTCATCACCGCCCGCCTGGCCCTGGAACAGGGGCGCGAGATTTTCGCCGTGCCCGGCTCGCCGCTGGACCCGCGCAGCCTGGGCGGCAACAGCCTGATCAAACAGGGCGCCGCTTTGGTGGAAAACGCCGCCGATATTCTGACCCCGCTCGCCGATCTCTTGCGCCAGCCCCTGCGCGAGCCTGCGGGCCAAGGCGCCAGGCCCGTGCCGCCGCCGCCCGATGGCGCGGTGCTGGATCAGGCCCGCCGCCGCCTGCTGGCCGCCCTGTCGCCCACCCCGGTGGCCCACGACGATCTGTTGCGCGACGAAGGGCTGGCGCCGGGCGTTCTGTCGCTGCTGCTGCTGGAACTGGACCTGGCCGGACGCCTGGAACGCCACCCCGGCAATCGCCTCTCGCTGCTGCCGGAACGATGAAAATCACCTTTGCCAAACAAAAGAGGGGTGCTATTCCCCGTAAAATCAGATAGAGCGAACCACAGTTCCAACGAAAGCCGTTCGGATTCCATGAAAGTCGTCGTCGTCGAATCGCCCGCCAAGGCCAAAACCATCAACAAGTATCTGGGGCCGGACTACACGGTTCTGGCCAGTTACGGCCATATCCGCGACCTGCCCGCCAAGGATGGCTCGGTCCGTCCCGACGATGATTTCGCCATGGATTGGGAAACCGATCCCAAGTCGGAAAAGCACATCCGCGACATCGCCCAGGCCATCAAGGGCGCCGACTCCCTGATCCTCGCCACCGACCCGGACCGCGAGGGGGAGGCCATCTCGTGGCATGTGCGCCGGGTGCTGGAAGAGCGCCGCGCCCTGAAGGGCAAGGATGTGAGCCGGGTGGTCTTCAACGAGATCACCAAGACCGCCATCCTGGAGGCCATGCGCAATCCGCGCGACCTCAACCAGGAGCTGGTGGATGCCTATCTGGCCCGCCGCGCCCTGGATTATCTGGTGGGCTTCACCCTGTCGCCGGTGTTGTGGCGCAAGCTGCCGGGCAGCCGCTCGGCCGGGCGCGTGCAGTCGGTGGCGCTGCGCCTGATCTGCGAGCGGGAAGCCGAGATCGAGGTATTCCGCAGCCAGGAATACTGGAGCATCGAGGCCGATTTCGAAACCGGCCGCCAGTCCCTGCTCACCGCCGCCCTCACCCATCTGGACGGCAGAAAGCTCGACAAGCACGACCTTAAGGACGAGGCCGCCGCCCGCGCCGCCGAGGCCACCTTGCGCGCCGCCCACTATCAGGTGGCGGCGGTGGAACGCAAACAGGCCCGCCGCCATCCCTTCCCGCCCTTCACCACCTCCACCCTGCAGCAGGACGCCTCGCGCAAGCTGCACCTGCCCACCCAGCGCACCATGCAGATCGCCCAGCGCCTGTACGAGGGCATCGACATCGGCGGCGAAACCGTCGGTCTCATCACCTACATGCGAACCGACGGCGTGCAGATGGCCGCCGAGGCCATCGGCGCCGCCCGCGATCTGATCGGTAAGCAGTACGGCGCGCCCTTCCTGCCGGCGGCGCCGCGCATCTATAAGACCAAGGCCAAGAACGCCCAGGAGGCGCACGAGGCCATCCGCCCCACCGACATGTTCCGCCGCCCCCAGGATGTGGCCTCCTATCTCGACCGCGACCAGCTGCGCCTTTACGAGCTGATCTGGCGGCGCACCATCGCCAGCCAGATGGAAAGCGCCGTGCTGGATCAGGTGGCGGTGGATATCGCCAGCGACGACCGCCGCCATATCTTCCGCGCCACCGGCTCGGTGGTGAAGTTCGAGGGCTTCCTGACCCTCTACCGCGAGGCCCGCGACGAGAACGCCGAGGGCGAGGACGAAAACCGCCTGCTGCCCGACGTGGCCGAGGGCGAGGCCATGGAGCGGAAGGATCTGCGCGCCGCCCAGCATTTCACCCAGCCGCCGCCGCGCTATTCCGAAGCCGCCCTGGTCAAGAAGATGGAGGAGCTGGGCATCGGCCGCCCCTCCACCTACGCCTCCATCCTGTCGGTGCTGCAGGAGCGCGATTACGTCCGCCTCGACGCCCGCCGCTTCGTGCCCGAGGATCGCGGCCGGGTGGTGACGGCCTTCCTGGAAAACTTCTTCCAGCGCTATGTGCAGTACAACTTCACCGCCGACCTGGAAAACCAGCTGGACGACGTATCCGGCGGGCGGCTCGACTGGAAGGCCGTGCTGCGCCAGTTCTGGCAGGATTTCTCGGCCGCCGTGGGTGAAACCAAGGATCTGCGCGTCTCGCAGGTGCTCGATACCCTGGACGAGGTGCTGGGGCCGCATTTCTTCCCCGCCGCCGCCGATGGCCACGATCCGCGCCATTGCCCGACCTGCCAGGCCGGACGGCTCAGCCTGAAGCTGGGCAAGTTCGGCGCCTTCATCGGCTGCTCCAATTATCCCGAATGCCGCTACACCCGGCCACTGTCCATGGGCGGCGAGGCCGCCGGCGCCGAAGAGGCGCTGGATGGCCCCAAACTGCTGGGCGACGATCCGGAAACCGGCCTGCCGGTCTCGCTGCGCAAGGGGCCCTACGGCACCTATGTGCAGCTGGGCGACGCCGACGCCGAGGATAAAAAGGTCAAGCCCAAGCGGGTCAGCCTCTATCGCGGTCTGGAACCGGCCGCCGTCACCCTGGAGGTGGCGCTGAAGCTTTTGTCCCTGCCCCGCCAGATCGGCACGCATCCGGAAAGCGGCCTGATGATCAGCGCCGGGGTGGGCCGCTTCGGCCCCTATCTCAAGCATGGCGATGCCTATAAATCGCTGGGCCGCGAGGACGACGTGCTCAGCGTCGGCATGAACCGCGCCGTGGAGCTTCTCGCCCAGGTCAAGCCCAAGGTGCCGGCCCGCGAACTGGGAGCGCACCCCGCCGACGGCAAGCCGGTGACCCTGAGCTCGGGCCGCTTCGGCCCCTATGTCAGCCATGGCGGCATCAACGCCAACCTGCCCCGGGGCCGCGACGAGATCAGCCTGGAGGAGGCGCTGGCCCTGCTGGCGGCCAAGGCGGAAAAACAGGGCAAGGCGGCGCCGAAGGCCCGCAAGACCGCCGCCAAGACCGACGACACGGCGGCGCCCAGGAAGACCGCCGCCAAAAAGGCCGCAGCCCCCAAAAAGGCCACGGCGCCGAAGAAGGCCGCGGCGAAGAAGGCCGCACCAAAGGAATAAGCCCTTGAGCAAAAACCGCAAACAGGTTCCGCCGCCCTCCCGCGAGCAAGTTCTGGAGTTCATCAAGGACTCCCCCGGCCGGGTCGGCAAGCGGGAGCTGGCGCGGGCCTTCGGCCTGACCGGCGAGGGCAAGATCGTCTTGAAGCAGATCATGGCCGAGCTGGAGCGGGCCGGCGATATCGAGCGCGGCCATGGCCGCCGCTTCGGCGGGCACGGCTCGCTGCCCGATACCCTGATCATCGAGATCAACGGCACCGACGAGGACGGCGAGCTGATGGCCCGGCCGGTAAGCTGGGACAAACCCGGTCGGCCGCCGCGCATTTTCGTGGCGCCGGTGCGCCGGGGCGAGCAGCCCCTGGGCGTGGGCGACCGCGTGGTGGCCCGCCTGCGCCGGGTGCGCGAAGGGCTGTACGAGGCCCGGGCCGAGCGGCGCATCACCGAGGGCCCGGCCAAGGTTCTGGGGGTGTTCGAACCCAATGCCGACGGCAGCGCCCGCCTGCGCCCCACCGACCGCCGCCAGAAGGCCGATTACCATATCGGGCGCGGCGACGGCCTGGAGGCGGTGGCCGGCGAGCTGGTGCTGGCCGAACTGCTGCCGGGCGCCCGTCCCTACGGCCCGAAATCGGTGAAGGTGGTGGAGCGGCTGGGCAGCATGGCCGATCCCCGCGCCGTCAGCCTGGTGGCCATCCACAGCTACGATATTCCCGACCAGTTCCCCGAGGACGCCCTGGCCCAGGCCGAGGCCGCCACCGCCGCCCCCTTGGACCATCGCGCCGATCTGCGCCAGATCCCGCTGGTGACCATCGACGGCGAGGACGCCCGCGATTTCGACGATGCCGTCTGGGCCGAAGCCACCGAAAACGGCTGGCATCTTCTGGTGGCCATCGCCGACGTGGCCTGGTATGTGCGCCCCGGCGACGCCCTGGACAAAGAGGCCTTCAAGCGCGGCAATTCGGTCTATTTCCCCGACCGGGTGGTGCCCATGCTGCCGGAAGCCCTGTCCAACGGCTGGTGTTCGCTGAAACCCGCCGAGGACCGCCCCTGCATGGCGGTGCATCTTTGGATCGATGCCGAGGGCAACAAGCTGCGCCATAAATTCGTGCGCGGGCTGATGCGCTCGGCGGCGCGGCTGACCTATGAGCGGGTGCAGGCCGCCCTGGACGGCACCCCGGACGAGGAAACGGCGGCGCTGCTGGATCCGGTGATCAAGCCGCTCTATGGCGCCTGGCGGGCGCTTTTCCAGGCGCGGGAGAGGCGCGGCGTGCTGGACCTGGATCTGCCCGAGCGCAAAGTGGTGATCGGCGCCGATGGCCGCATCGAAAAGGTGGTGCCGCGTCCGCGCTACGACAGCCATCGCCTGATCGAGGATTTCATGATCGCCGCCAATGTCTGCGCCGCCGAGCAGATCGAGGCGGCGCACCGCCCCTGCATGTACCGCGTGCACGATCTGCCCAGCGTGGAAAAGCTGGACTCCCTGCGCGATTTCCTCACCACCATCGGCCTTACCCTGGCCAAGGGCCAGGTGCTGCGCCCGGAACATTTCAACCAGATCCTCGACAAGGCCAAGGATATGCCCGAGGTGTATCTGGTCAACGAGGTGGTGCTGCGCAGCCAGGCCCAGGCGGTCTACAGCCCCGAGAATATCGGCCATTTCGGCCTGGGCCTGGCCCGCTACGCCCATTTCACCTCGCCGATCCGCCGCTATGCCGATCTTCTGGTGCACCGCGCCCTGATCGACGGCCTGGGGCTGGGCCAGGGCGCCCTGCCCGCCGACAGCCGCGAGCGCTTCCCCGAGATCGGCGAGCATATCTCCACCACCGAGCGCCGCGCCGCCCAGGCCGAGCGCGACGCCCTGAACCGCTTCACCGCCATTTATCTGGCCGACCGTGTCGGGGCCAGCTTCACCGGGCGCGTCAACGGCGTCACCCGCTTCGGGCTGTTCGTCACCCTGGACGAAACCGGCGCCGACGGCCTGGTGCCCATGTCGAGCCTGCCCGGCGATTACTATGTGCACGATGAAACCCGCCATTGCCTGACCGGACGGCGCAACGGCCTGACCTTCAGCCTGGGCGATGCCGTGGAGGTTGCGCTGAACGAGGCCAATCCCCTGACCGGCAGCCTGGTGTTCGATCTGACCGACGCTCCGGCCCTCGGCCCCAACGCCCGCAAGACGCCCCTGCCCGACCGCGACCGCCCCGGCATGCCGCCGCGCCGGGGCCGCAGCGCGCCGCGCGCGAAAAAGGCCCGCCCCGGGGCGGGAAAACCCGGCAAGCCGAGGAAACGGTTCTGAAACTCTTTCCGGGCAGGATGGGAGCCCCGCTGTTGGAAAGAGGCTCTGGTGCCGCGTAAACGCGTTTCCTCCCTGCTGCTGCTCTGCCTGGGCCTGGCCTGGCCTTGCCTGGCTGCGGCGGCGGCCCTGCCCGACCCCAGCCTGACCATCGGGCTGGCCGCCATCCGCGACCGCGCCCTGGGGCCGATGGATTTCGATACCCTGGCCTTCGACGGGCTGCGCGCCCTGGGCCGGATCGATCCGGCGGTGGCGGTGCTGCGGGAAGGCGGCGGCCGCATCGGGCTGTTCTACAAAAATCAGCCGCTGGCGCTGTTTCCGCCGCCGCCGGCCAACGATGCCGCCGGTTGGGCCCTGCTCATCCAGGCGGCGGCGCAGGATGTGGATCCGCTTTCCCCTCCGTTGCATGCCGCCGGCCTGGAACGGGTGCGCACCCAGGTGTTCAACGCCATCCTAAGCCATCTCGACCGCTTTTCCCGCTATGCCCCCCCGGGCGAGGCGATCAGGCGCCGTCAGGCCCGCGACGGCTTCGGCGGCATCGGCGTGCAATGCCGCCCCACCGCCAGCGATGTCACCCTGGTGGGCGTGCTGCCGGGAGCGCCCGCCGACAAGGCGCGGCTGCAGGCCGGCGATCATATTCTGGCGGTGGACGGCACCCCCCTGGCCGGCCTTGATGCCGATCAGGTCTCGGCCCTGATGCGCGGCCCGGTGCACAGCCCGGTGGCCCTGACCGTGCGTTCGGGCGACGGCGCGCAAGCCCGGGTGATCACCCTGACCCGCGACCATATCCTGCCGCCCACCGCCACCTTGAGCGACTGGCAGGACGGCATCGCCACCATCGCCCTGACCGGCTTTTCCGAAGGCACCGATGCCGAGCTGGCGGCCATCCTGGACGATCTGGCCCGCCATCCCGGCTCCGGCCTGAAGATGACGCGCGGCCTGATTCTGGATCTGCGCGGCAATTCGGGCGGCCTGCTGGACCATGCCGTGGCCGTGGCCAGCCTGTTTCTCGGCCAAGGCCGGGTCACCAGCACCCGCGGCCGCAACCCCGCCAGCCTGCAAACCTGGAACGCCCAGGGACCGGCCCGGGCCCAGGGCCTGCCCCTGGTGGTGCTGGTGGACGGCACCTCGGCCTCGGCCGCCGAAATCCTCGCCTCGGCGCTGCAGGATTCCGGCCGCGCCGTGCTGGTGGGCACCAACAGCTACGGCAAGGGCACGGTGCAGTATCTGCAGCCGCTGCCCAACGGCGGCGAACTGGCCCTCACCTGGTCGCGCTATTACAGCCCCAGCGGCTATGCCCTGCACGGCCTGGGCGTTCTGCCGCAGGTCTGCACCGCCGGAGCCCTGAACCACCCCGAGCGCGCCCTGGACAGGATTGCCGCCGATCCGGAAGCGCCGCGCCGCCTGCTGGCCGGCTGGCGGAGCAGCCGCCTGGAGGAAACCGGAGCCCGCCGCGCCCTGCGCCGCCAGTGCCCGGCCGAAAACCATGCCGGTGATCCCACCGACCCCCAGGTGGCCCGCCGCCTGCTGGACGATCCCGCCCTTTACCGCCGCCTGCTGGCGCCGGACACCGCCGCCACACCATCTTTTCCTTGACAGCCGCGCCACAGCCTGTATTTTGCGCGGCCTAGAGTCATTGACCAGTCTATTCGGGGTTTTCAACATGGCCAAGCCCGCCACCATTCTCATCAAGCTGCTCAGCACCGCTGGCACCGGCTTTTTCTACGTGGCGAAGAAGAACCCGCGTAAGACGACCGAAAAGCTTGAGTTCCGCAAGTATGATCCGGTCGTGCGCAAGCACGTGCCGTTCAAGGAAGCCAAGATCAAGTAATTTGGTCGGACGCCAATAAAAAACCCGCGGCCTTTCGGTTCGCGGGTTTTTTTATTGCCCGGCGCCTGGGAGCCTGTCTCCCAGCCTCAGGCCAGAAAGCGCGATACCGTCTGCAGGAAGCCGGCCACCGAAATGGGCTTGGCGATATAGCCCTCGCAGCCGCCTTCGCGGATTTTTTCCTCGTCGCCCTTCATGGCGAAGGCGGTCACGGCGATCACCGGAATGGATTTCAGGGCCTCATCGGCCTTCAGCATGCGGGTGATCTCCAGGCCCGATACCTCCGGCAGCTGGATATCCATCAAGATCAGATCGGGCCGGGACTCGGCGGCGATGCGCAAAGCCTCGCGGCCATCCTTGGTTTGCAGCGTGGTATAGCCGTGGGCCTGCAAAAGATCGTTGAACAGCTTCATGTTCAGATCGTTGTCTTCCACGATCAAAATCTTTTTGCCCATCGCACGCTCGCACACCAAAAGTCCCGAAAACCGGCGGCCACTTTGGAAACCGGCCGCCATCCCGTGTTGATCATTGTCTATTCCGCCCCGCCTGTCAAAGGACGGTTTTGCGCTGCGTCATACCGCCGCCGGCCAGACACAGCCAACCCAGAATGAAGCTGGTGCCGCCGAACGGCGTCACCAGGGCCACCGGCCAGGAGGTTAAGGCCAGGGCGGTCAGGGCGCCGCAAAACAGCAGGGTTCCCAGCAGGAAAAAAGTGCCGGCCAGCTTCAGGCTGCGGCAGAGCGGCGCCGCCCCGCGCGAGAGCGCCAGCAGCGCCAGGGCGTGCAGCAGGCCGAACTCCGAGGCCTTGCCCGTCAGGTCCTGGGCATGGCCGCCAAGGCCATGCGCGCCATAGGCGCCGATGGCCACGGCAGCCGCGCCGAAGATCCCCGCCGCCGTCTGCCAGATCCGCCGCCATCCATCATCCGTCATCGCACCGCTCTCCTCATATCGCATAAAAAAAAGGTTCATC
>JAJZGK010000131.1 GCA_021798485.1 Pseudomonadota bacterium | reverse complement strand
GGCGGCATCATCCTCGGGCACGGCGCGGGTGGTCATGTAGCGGAACAGGGCCACGCCCAGACTGGCCGCCCCCCACAGCAGCAGCGGCAGGGCGGCGATGCGCCCCCAGAACATCAGCCCCACCAGCACCAGGGCGCCGATGGTGGGAGCGGCGGTATTGCCGACGCTTTTCAGCAGCAGCCGCCTGCGGTCGCGGGCGATATCCCCGGCGAAATCGGCGGGAGGCGCCGTCGGCGCCAGCAGCGCCGGCGACGGGGAAAGGGGCATGGCCTGGCTCGTCATGTCCTACCTGTCTGGTTGCGTGTGGGAGGAAATTCTCATCCGACGCTAGGGCATGACTAACGTATACGTCAATAAAATACCGATTCCGTGATGCAGCAATTCGACATGCAAAACGCCGCCCGGAAAACCGGGCGGCGCTGCAAAAACCAGACAGAAAGGTCGGGTTTAGGGCGTGTTCAGACATGCTGAACACGCCCTAACGCTTCTCTGCCTTTGGCGCTCAAGCGCCGCTAAGGCTTTACGCGAGCCCGGCTTTGCCGGACCCGCTTTAGTTACGGGCCTTGTCCACCAGCTTGTTCTTGGCGATCCAGGGCATCATGCCGCGCAGCTTTTCGCCCACCGCTTCGATGGGATGCTCGGACTGGATGCGGCGGGTGGCCTTGAAGGAGGGCTGGCCGGCCTTGCATTCCAGCATCCAGTCGCGCACGAAGCGGCCCGACTGAATGTCTTCCAGCACGCGCTTCATCTCGGCCTTGGTCTCGTCGGTGACGATACGCGGGCCGGTGACGTAATCGCCGTATTCGGCGGTGTTGGAGATGGAGTAGCGCATGTTGGCGATGCCGCCTTCGTAGATCAGGTCCACGATCAGCTTCACTTCATGCAGGCATTCGAAATAGGCCATTTCCGGGGCGTAGCCGGCTTCCACCAGGGTTTCGAAGCCCTTCTGGATCAGCTTGGTCAGACCGCCGCACAGCACGGCCTGCTCACCGAAGAGGTCGGTTTCGCATTCCTCGCGGAAGCTGGTCTCGATGATGCCCGAACGGCCGCCGCCGATGGCCGAGGCGTAGGACAGGGCGATCTCCAGGGCGTTGCCCGAGGCGTTCTGATGCACCGCCACCAGGCAGGGCACGCCGCCGCCCTTCAGATACTCGCCGCGCACGGTGTGGCCGGGGCCCTTGGGGGCCACCATGAACACGTCGAGATCGGCGCGGGGCTCGATCAGCTTGAAATGCACGTTGAGGCCGTGCGCGAACACCAGGGCGGCGCCCTGCTTCATGTTGGCGGCCAGATCGGCGGTATAAAGATCGGCCTGCAGTTCGTCGGGGGTGAGGATCATCACCACGTCGGCCCAGGCGGCGGCTTCGGCCGGGGTCATGACCTTCAGTCCCTCGCCTTCGGCCTTCTTGATGGTGGCCGAACCGGGACGCAGGGCCACGGCAACGTCCTTCACGCCGGAATCCCGCAGGTTCAGAACATGGGCATGGCCCTGGCTGCCGTAGCCGACCACGGCCACCTTCTTCGACTTGATCAGATTGACGTCGGCGTCCCGATCATAATAAACGCGCATGTGATTTCCTTTCGGCTGCGAAAACAGCGGCGCTGCCGCTGGCATATGAAACTGGTAAAGCGGAAAGGCCCGGCGGAGCGCTCCACCGGGCGTTATCAGAAAAAACCCGGTATCCCTTTAAATCGGATTCGCGCCGCGCGCAATGGCGGCAACGCCGGTGCGCGACACATCCACCAGGCCCAGGGGCTCCATCAGCTTGATGAAGGCATCGAGCTTTTCGGTGGCGCCGACGATCTCGAACACGAAACTCTCGTTGGTGGAATCCACCACGCGGGCCCGGAAGATATCGGCGATGCGCAAGGATTCCACCCGGCGTTCGCCGGTGCCGGCCACCTTGACCAGCGCCAGCTCGCGCGACACCGAGGGCCCCTCCACCGTGAGGTCCGACACCTTGTGCACCGGCACCAGGCGGCGCAGCTGGGCCTTGATCTGCTCGATCACCATGGGCGTGCCCGAGGTGACGATGGTGATGCGCGACAGCTGTTCGCGCGGGTCCACCTCGGCCACGGTGAGGCTTTCGATATTGTAACCGCGCCCGGAAAACAGGCCGATGACGCGGGCCAGCACCCCGGCCTCGTTGTCCACCAGAATGGCGATGGTATGGCGGCGGACGATCTCTTCGTTCTGAATGATCACAATAAGGCTCCCCTTCTCAGACCAGGACCATGCCGTTTTCCGACACCGGCTTTGCCGCCTCGTCGCTGGGGCCGAGAAGCATTTCGTTATGGGCCGCGCCCGACGGAATCATCGGGAAGCAGTTTTCCGAGGGATCGACCCGGCAATCGACGATCACCGGCTTGTCGCTCCGCAGCATGGCGTCGATCACGCCGTCCAACTGATCGACGGCGTCGACGCGGAAGCCGACCGCGCCATAGGCCTCGGCCAGCTTGACGAAATCGGGCAGGGCCTCGGAATAACTCTGCGAATAGCGGCTGCCGTGCAGCAGCTCCTGCCACTGGCGCACCATGCCCATATACTGGTTGTTGAGGATGAAGATCTTCACCGGCAGGCCGTACTGCATCAGGGTGGAGAGCTCCTGCAGGTTCATCTGGAACGAGGCCTCGCCGGAAATATCGATCACCAGCGAGTCGGGATGGGCCACCTGCACCCCCATGGCCGAGGGCAGGCCATAGCCCATGGTGCCGAGCCCGCCCGAGGTCATCCAGTGCAGCGGCTTTTCAAACTTATAGAACTGCGCCGCCCACATCTGATGCTGCCCCACCTCGGTGGTGATGTAGGCATCGCGATCCTTGGTCTTCTCGTACAGGCGCTGGATGGCGTACTGCGGCTTGATGGCGCTGCCGCCGGTGGCGAAGCGCAGGCAGTCGCGGGCGCGCCACTGCTCGATCTGCTCCCACCAGGCCTTGATGGCCCGTTCGTTGGGGCGCAGCTGCCGCGCCTTCCAGATCTTGACCATATCCTCGATCACATGGGCCACGTCGCCGATGATGGCCAGATCCACCGCCACGCTCTTGTTGATGGAGGAGGGATCGATATCGATATGGATTTTGGTGGAATTGGGCGAAAAGGCGTTGAGGCGCCCGGTCACCCGGTCGTCGAAACGGGCGCCGACGCAGATCATCACGTCGCAGCCGTGCATGGCCATGTTCGACTCATAGGTGCCGTGCATGCCCACCATGCCCAGCGACTGGGCGTCGGAGCCGGGGAAGGCTCCCAGGCCCATCAGGGTCTGGGTGCAGGGATAGCCGGTGGCATGGATGAACTGGGTCAGCAGCTGGCAGGCCGCCGGGCCGGAATTGACCACGCCGCCGCCCACATAGAAGATCGGCCGCTGCGCCCCGGCGATGAGGCGGGCCGCCTCCTCGATGGCGGCCAGATCGCCCTTCAGCTGCGGCTTGTAGCTCTTATGCTTGACCTTGGCCGGCCCCACATACTCGCCCTTGCTCACCAGCACGTCCTTGGGCAGATCGATGACCACCGGGCCGGGCCGGCCGGTGCGGGCCACATAAAAGGCCTCGTGCACCACGCGCGACAGATGCGCCACGTCCTTCACCAGGTAGTTATGCTTGGTGCAGGGCCGGGTGATGCCGGTGGTGTCGGCCTCCTGGAAGGCGTCGTTACCGATCAGATGGGTGGGCACCTGGCCGCACAGGCAGACCAGCGGCACCGAATCGCACATGGCGTCCAACAGGCCGGTCACGGCGTTGGTGGCCCCAGGCCCCGAGGTGACCAGCACACAGCCCACCTTGCCGGTGGAGCGGGCATAGCCCTCGGCGGCATGCACCGCCGCCTGTTCGTGGCGCACCAGGATGTGGCGGATCTTGTTCTGCTTGAAAAGCTCGTCATAGAGGGGCAGTACGGCGCCGCCGGGATACCCGAAAATTACCTCCACGCCCTGATCGACCAGAGCTTTGAGGACGATTTCCGCGCCGGACATCGCATCCTTGACCATGACTTTACGCCTTTCCGCAAACAAACCCGAAACCACGCGCCCTCCCGCCCCCGAGGCGGGGTAGGACTGCGAGTGTGCGACACTAGACAATCAAGTGTCAGGGGTCAAGGGGCTTTGGCGAATATTTGAGAAGATTCCATCAAAAAACCTTTCCGAATATTGCGCGTTGAGCACAAAATCCGCAGCAAGCTGATGCCTGAACCAGGTCGATTGCCGTTTGGCGTAGTGCCGCGTCGCCTGCTGGGCCTGGGCCATCGCCTGCTCCAGCCCCAGGCGTCCGGCCAGATGGGCGGCCAGTTCCGGCACTCCCAGCGCCTTCATCACCGGCAGGGCGGGATCGAGCCGCAGCGCCATCAGCGCCGCCACCTCGTCGAGGGCGCCCTGCTCCAGCATGGCCAGGAAGCGGCGGTCGCAGCTTTGATACAGCGCCTCGCGCGGCGGCGCCAGCAGCACGGTGGCGGTGGCGGCCTCCAGGCGGTCGGGGGCGGGCTGGTCCTGCCAGTCGGCCAGCGAACGGCCGGTGGCCTCCAGAACCTCCCAGGCCCGGGCCAGGCGCTGGCTGTTGCCGGGATGCAGCCGGGCCGCCATCACCGGATCGCGCCCGGCCAGGCGGGCATGGAAGGCCTGATTGCCCAGCCGCTCCAGCAGGGCGCGGGTTTCGGCGCGCACCGTTTCGGGAATCTCGGGGATGGGCGACAGGCCTTGCGTCAGGGCGCGCAGGTAAAGGCCGGTGCCGCCCACCACCACCGGCAGCCGTCCCGCCGCCCAGGCCGCCTCCATCTCGGCCAGGGCCAGAGCACGCCAGCGCCCCACCGAGCAGAGGTCCGACGGCGCCAGCACGCCATAAAGACGGTGCGGCGCCAGCGCCTCGTCGGCGGGCGAGGGCCGGGCCGTCAACACCCTCAGCCCCGCGTAAACCTGCATGGAATCGGCATTGATCACCACCCCGTTCACGGCCTGGGCCAGCGCCAGGGCCAGGGCCGATTTTCCCGAGGCGGTCGGACCCGCCACTATGATCGCTTTCTTCATCTCGCCGCGCTTGCCAACGCCCCCCTTGCCGCCTTAGAACTGCGCCCCATGGAATATGTGCTCACTCTCGTTTCGCCGCCCGACGGGCTGGACGATGCCACCCTGGCCCGGGTCCAGTCGGCCCTGCGCGACCTGGGCGCCGATACCCTGGCCCCCGCCTGGCTGCAGCGGGGCCGCGCCGCCGATCTGCCCTTCGGGCTGTTCTCGGCCTGCCAGGCCGAGGCCGCCGCCCGCCAGGCCCTGGACGGCCTGCCGGTGGATCTGATCGCCCAGCCGGCCCAGGGCCGCCGCAAGGCGCTGCTGGTGGCCGATATGGACAGCACCATGGTCACCGGGGAAACCCTGGACGATCTGGCCGACTATGCCGGACTGAAGGAGCATATCGCCGCCATCACCGCAAGAGCCATGAACGGCGAGATCGATTTCAAGGATGCCCTGCGCGAACGGGTCGGCCTGCTGGCCGGGCTTTCCGCCGCGCATCTGGAGGCCACCTTCCAGCGCATCGCCTTCATGCCCGGCGCCCGCACCCTGGTGCAAACCATGAAGGCGCATGGGGCGCGGGCGGTGCTGGTCTCGGGCGGCTTCAAATATTTCACCAGCCGGGTGGCGGCCCATTGCGGCTTCGACCGCGATCTTGCCAACGAGCTGGAGATCGCCGAGGACCGGCTGACCGGCCGGGTGATCGATCCCATCCTCGACCGCGCCACCAAGCTCGAGACCCTGATCGGCGAAGCCGCCGCCCTGGGCCTGCCCCTGGCGCAGACCCTGGCGGTGGGCGACGGCGCCAACGATCTCGACATGCTGCGCGCCGCCGGCCTCGGCGTGGCCTACCATGCCAAGCCGGTGGTGGCCGCCGAGGCCCGCGCCCGCATCGATCACGGCGACCTGACCGCCCTGCTGTTCGCGCAGGGCTATACCGCCGGACAGTTTGCCGGCTGAACCATCGGGCCGGCGAGCGGCACAGGCGGCGGCGCCTCACCGCAGGGTATTAGCCATTTTGGAAATAGGGACATAGACCTCCGCCTTTCGATAGGGGGATGGGTTCGAAATATCAATATGTTTATATTGCATCCCCCTTTCTGATCTATACCGCCTGCGCCGATAATGGGGCCGACACGGTTTTTCCACGGCCCCCTGATGACAACACCCCCTTCTCCGCCCGAGTCCGAAAAGCTTCAGGCCGCGCACCGCATCTTGAGCGCCGCGCAAAGCTTTCTGGACGCCAGCCACTCGCTGCGCGACATCCATGTTCTGACCGAACGCATGGTCGCCGAGCTTTTGCAGCGCGACAGCGACCGCCCCTTGCGCGATAAAACCCTGGCCCATGTGGCCGCCTATTTCCGCCACCAGCTGGCCGCATCCGGCCCCACCGCCCGCCGGCTGGAGGAAGCCCGCCACTTCACCCAGGAAGTGCTGGCCCTGATCCTGCGGGTGCGCCGCAGCCGCGGCGAGGCGCCGCCCGCCCCCACCGAAATCGACGGCTATCTGGCCGAGGAGCAGGTGGCGGTGGACACCGACGACTGCGATACCGAGGCGGACAGCGCCCTGATGGAGGCCTCGGCCGACAGCCCGGCCGCCGACGCCCCCACCCGCATCATCCTGGTGCCGCCGCCGCACCCCGAAAAGCACGAGGATTTCCCCAGCCTGCTGGCGGCCGCCCTGCGCTACCGGGTGGGCGTCATCACCTCTTACTTCCAGCGCTGGAACCCCAGGGTTTCGCGGGTCATGCCCCTGCCCTTCCTGCTGGCGGTGCCGTTCGGCGAGCGGCTGAACCGCCTGATGGACGAGGTGATCGCCCCGGCCATGCTGGACTCGCGCCCGGTGCGCGTGCTGGCCACCCGCCATGTGTGGAACCAGATGGAGTCCAAGGATTTCTGGACGTTCGCCGAACAGCAGGGCCATATGGACTGCCTGCGCCTGGCCTGGCAGGACGCCTGGAACCGCCTGCGCCCGCATCTGATGACCAGGGCCGGGCATCAGGTGCTGAAAAGCCATCCCGCCCTGGCCGACCTGCGCGCCCGCCTGGCCTCCGAGGATTACGCCCTGCCGCGCATCGGCAACCGCGAGATCGATCTGCTGTCCTCTTTCCTCGATCCCGCCTACGCCCGCACGCCGCTGGAACAGGCCTGGACCAAGCTGCGCCAAACCTACGAGCAGGAGCTGGACCGGCGCGTCTACCAGGATCAGGCCCGCGCCGGCGCCCTGCGCGACAGTCTGCTGGCCTGTTTCCAGCCCTTCACCAACCCCACCGCCGAATTCCTGGCCATGCTGTGCTATTGGAACTTTCCCCACCTGACCCTGAGCTTTCTCACCGCCTTCACCCACAACCATGGCACCAACCGCGAGCAACGTCTGCGCCGCATCCCCTATCTGATGTGGTATCTGGACCGCCCCGAGGCCGAACAGGCCCTGGTGGAGGACGACGCCCTGGTGGAAAAGGTCAGCCGCCGCGCCGCCCTGCGCAAGCAGCAGGCCCGCGAGGAGGAGGAGCGCGCCCGCGACGCCACCCTGGGCGGGGTGTCCTGGAAGGCATGAAAAAAGCCGTTCAGGCCTGGCCTGAACGGCTTTTTCCGCTCCGATGCGGCCAGCCTATTTCTGGCTGTCGTCCAGCTTCAGCGGCAGATAGTGCATATCGTTGCCGTTCTGCACGAACAGCAGCACGGTATGGCGCCCGTCGCGGCGGGCATGCTCGATGCGGCTGATCAGTTCGGCCGGGGTCTTCACCGGCTCGTTGTCGAGCGAGGAGATGACGTCGCCCGGACGCAGGCCCTTGTCGGCGGCGGGGCCATCGGGATTGACGGTGGTCACCACCACGCCCTTCAGATCGGCCGACAGCTGGAAGCGGTCGCGCAGCGGCTGGGTGATGGCCGCCACCGAAAAGCCCAGCTTGCCCAGCGAGGTTTCGCCGAGATCGGGCTTGGGATGGGGCTTTTCCGCCGGCTTGGCCGCGGTTTCCTGCTGATCGTCGTCCTTCAGCTCGCCCACCCGCACCTGGGTGTGGCGCAGCTTGCCGTCGCGCCAGTACTCCACCTCGGCCTCGCTGCCGATTTCGGTTTCGGCCACGATGCGCGGCAGGCGGCGCATTTCCTCCACCGCCTTGCCGTCGAAGGCGGTAATGACGTCGCCGGCCTTCAGCCCGGCCTTGGCGGCCGGACCGCCGGGGCTGACCGAGGCCACCAGGGCGCCCTTGGCGTCCTTCAGGCCCAGGCTGTCGGCGATATCGTCGGTCACGGTCTGGATGCGCACGCCCAGCCAGCCGCGGCGGGTGCGGCCGTATTTTTGCAGATCCACCAGCACCGGCTTGGCCAGATTGGAGGGAATGGAGAAGCCGATGCCGATGGAGCCGCCGGTCTGCGAGAAGATGGCGGTGTTGATGCCGATCACCTCGCCCTTCATGTTGAACAGCGGCCCGCCGGAATTCCCCTTGTTGATGGCGGCATCGGTCTGGATGAAATCGTCATAGGGGCCGGCGTTGATATCGCGCGACCGGGCCGAGATGATGCCCGCCGTCACCGTGCCGCCCAGGCCGTAGGGGTTGCCGATGGCCAGCACCCAATCGCCCACCCGGCTCAAGTCGGAATTGCCCAGCGGCACGCTGGGCAGCTTGGACGGCGCATCCTCCAGGCGCAGCAGGGCCAGATCGGCCTTGCTGTCGGCGCCCACCACCTTGGCCTTGAAGGCGCGGCCGTCATGCAGGATCACGCTGATCTCGTCGGCATCGGTGATGACATGGTTGTTGGTCACCACCAGCCCGGAGGGATCGATGATGAAGCCCGAGCCCAGGGCGGTGGCGCGGCGCGGCGCCATGTCCTGGTTTTTGCCCTGCTTTTCCAGAAAATCCTTGAACAGATCCTCGAAGGGCGAGCCCGGCGGAAACTGGGGCATTTCCATGCCGCGCTCCGGATCCTTCAGGGTTTGCGTGGTGGAGATGTTGACCACCGCCGGCAGCAGCCGGGCCGCCAGATCGGCGAAGCTTGCCGGCGCATCGGGACCACGGCCCGGCACGTCGAGGGTGGCGGGCGGCGCCACCGCCGCCGGAGGCGGAGCCGCCACCGTGGCCGGAACCGGCGCCG
>JAJZGK010000130.1 GCA_021798485.1 Pseudomonadota bacterium | reverse complement strand
CGTCACGTCAACGCTTGGCCGCTTTCATACCAACCGGCCAATGAATTGACCGGTTGTACCGTCCCTCGCCGGGCGGCGGCATCCGCCGCCTTGGCCGTTCGCTCAAGGCTCGCTGGATACCGGCCAACGAGTCACTTCAACGCTTGGCCGGTATTAACCCCCGCCCTTACCCCATCGCCTCCAGTTCGTCGATGAAGCCGGCGATCACCTCGAGGCCGCGCCGCCAGAAGGCGGGATCCCCGGCATCGAGGCCGAACGGCGCCAGCAGATCCTTGTGGCGCAGGGTGCCGCCGGCCTTCAGCATCTCGATATAGTGGGCCTGGAAATCGGCCACGCCGCCCCGCTGGTAGACGTCGTAGAGGGAATTGACCAGGCAATCGCCGAAGGCATAGGCGTAGACATAAAACGGCGAATGGATGAAATGCGGGATATAGGCCCAGTAATGGGCGTATTCCGGCGAGAAGCGCAGGGCCGGGCCTAAGCTGGCGCGCTGCACGTCGAGCCAGATTTCCCCCAGCCGTTCCGATGACAGTTCGCCGTGGCGGCGTTCGTCGTGCACCACCCGCTCGAACTCGTAGAAGGCGATCTGGCGCACCACCGTGTTGATCATGTCCTCCACCTTGGAGGCCAGCATGACGCGGCGGTGTTTGGGGTCGCTCTCCGCCGCCAGCAGGGCGCGGAAGGTCATCATCTCGCCGAACACCGAGGCGGTTTCCGCCAGGGTTAACGGGGTATCGGCGAGAAACTGGCCCTGACCCGCCGCCAGCACCTGATGCACGCCATGCCCCAGTTCGTGCGCCAGGGTCATCACATCGCGGATCTTGCCCTGATAGTTCAGCAGCAGATAGGGATGGGCCGAGGGCACGGTGGGATGGGCGAAGGCGCCGGGGCTTTTGCCGGGCCGGGCCGGGGCATCGATCCAGCCGCCCTGGAAGAAGCGCTCGCCCACCGCGCGCAAGGCCGGCGAAAAGGCGCCGTAGGCGTCGAGCACGATGCTTTTGGCCTCGGCCCAGGGGATCACCCGGTCGGCATCGTCGGGCAGGGGGGCGTTGCGGTCCCAGTATTCCAACTGCTCCACCCCGAACCATTGGGCCTTCAAGGCGTAATAGCGGTGGGCCAGCCGGTCCCACGCCCCCTTCACCGCCGAGACCAGGGCGTCCACCACCTCGTCCTCCACCTGATTGGAGAGGTTGCGGAAGGAGGTGGGCCGGGGGTAGCGGCGCCAGGTGTCGTCGATCTCCTTTTCCTTGGCCAGCACGTTGGTGATCAGGGTGAAGACGCGGATGTTCTTGCCCAGCACCTCGCCCACCGAACGGGCGGCGGCCTGGCGCACGGCGCCGTCGGCGTCGCTCAGCAGATGCAGGGCCTGGGCCGAGGACAGCTCCTGGCCGTTCACCGGAAAGCGCAGATCGGCGATGGTTTCGTCGAACAGGCGGCACCAGGCCGTGCCCCCCACCACCGACAGATCATGCAGCAGGCGTTCGGCCTCGTCGGACAGCTGGTGCGGCCGGTAGGCCCGCTGCTCGCGCACCCAGGGGGCATAGCGGGCGGCGCGCGGCGCCGTCATCTTATCGGCCAGCAGGGCCTCGTCCAGGCGGTTCAGCTCCAAGGTGAAGAACAGGGTTTGCGTGGTGATGGCCGTCACCCGTTCCTGCATCATCTGGCTGAAGCGGCCGCGCTCGGGGTCGGCCACATTGGCGGCGTAGCGCAGCTGGGCATAGCTCAAAACCCGGCACAAGGTTTCGCTTAAGGCCTCGTAGAGTTCGATGGCCTCGCCCAGCTCATCGCCGGGAATGTCGGCCAGCCGTCCCTCGAAGCGCTGCTGGAAGGCCCGCGCCGCGGCGTCGGCCGCTTTCAGATCCGCTTCCAGGCGGGGCGAATCGGGGGCGGGATAAAGATCGCCAAGGTCCCATTCCGGCATCGCCCCGAGTTCGGCGGCAAAGGGCGGCGCGAAAGCGGGAGAAACGGCGCTGGTCATCATCAATACTCCTTGCACACGCGGGCTATTTCGGGAATGTACACAAGAACCACGGTCCTCATAAGGACCGGAAGAGAAAAATATATTGGGGCGGCAATGATGGATTACCAATCTTTGAGCAGTCTGACGGCCATGTTCTTCGCACAGGCCGCGCGTCTGGACGAACGGCCGCTGCTGTGGCGGAAAGAAAGCGGGCAATGGCGCAGCTTAAGCTGGCGCCAGGTGGCCCAGGCCGTGCGCCACATGGCCCAGGGCCTGCGCGCCGCCGGCCTGCAAGAGGGCGAGCGGGTGCTGCTGGTTTCGGAAAGCCGCCCGGAATGGCTGATCGCCGATCTGGCCATCATGGCGGCGGGCGGCATCACCGTGCCGGCCTACACCACCAACACCGCCGCCGACCATCTGCATCTTTTGAACAATTCCGGCGCCGCCATGGCCATCGTCTCCAGCCGCGCCCTGGTGGAGCGGGTGATCCATGCCGGTCTCAAGGCCGAGCATCCGCCGCTGCTGGTGGTGATCGAGGATCTGGCCCTGCGCCAAAATCCCGGCCTGGAGGTGCGCCACTGGTCCGACCTCATGGCCCAGGGCGCCGCCGCCGACCCCCAGCCCCTGCCGGAGGCGGCGCGCGGCGATACCGCCTGCATCATCTACACCTCGGGCACCGGCGGCGCCCCGAAAGGGGTGATGCTGAGCCACGGCGCCATCCTGAGCAACTGCCAGGGCGCCCACCGCCTGCTGGAGGAGATCGGCCTGGCCGACAACGAGATCTTCCTGTCGTTCCTGCCGCTGTCGCATGCCTACGAGCATACCGCCGGGCAGTTCTTCCCCTTGAGCATCGGCGCCCAGATCTATTACGCCGAGGGACTGGAGCAGCTGGCCGCCAACATGGCCGAGGTGCGCCCCACCATCATGACCGCGGTGCCGCGCCTTTATGAAATGATCCGCGCCCGCGTGCTGAAGGGGGTGGCCAAAAGCGGCGGCCTCAAGGCCTGGCTGTTCCAGCGCGCCCTGCTCCAGGGCGGCCGCGCCGCCGAGGGCCGCCTGCCGCTGCCCGCACGCCTGGAAAACGCCCTGCTGGACCGCCTGGTGCGGCGCAAGGTGGCGGCGCGCTTCGGCGGCCGCCTGAAGGCCCTGGTTTCGGGCGGGGCGCCGCTCAATTACGATGTCGGGCTGTTCTTCACCGCCCTGGGGGTTCGTATCCTGCAAGGCTACGGCCAGACCGAGGCGGCGCCGCTGATCAGCTGCAACCCGCCCCGGCGGGTGAAGCTGAGAAGCGTGGGGCCGGCGGTGCCCGGCGTCGAGCTTAAGATCGCCGCCGACGGCGAGACCTGCGTGCGCGGTGAACTGGTGATGCAGGGCTACTGGAACGATGCCCAGGCCACCCGGGCCGTCCTCCGCGACGGCTGGCTGCATACCGGCGATATCGGCCACCTGGACGAGGACGGCTACATTCACATCACCGACCGCAAGAAGGACATCCTGGTCAATTCCGGCGGCGACAATGTTTCGCCCCAGCGCATCGAGGGCCTGCTGACCCTGCAGCCCGAAATCGCCCAGGCCATGGCCTTCGGCGACCGCCGCCCGCATCTGGTGGCCCTGCTGGTGCCCGACGCCGACGAGGCCGCCGCCTGGGCCGCCGCCCGCGGCCTGCCCGCCGCCCTGGGGGCGCTGATCGAAAACCGCGATTTCCGCGCCCATCTCGGCCAGGCGGTGGACCGGGTCAACCGCGCCCTGCCGCAGCATGAACGCATCCGCCGCTTCCTGCTGATCGCCGACCCGTTCACCGTGGACAACGGCATGAGCACGCCCACCCTGAAAATCCGCCGCCATGTCATCACCGCCCGCTACGGCGAGGCCCTGAACGCCCTCTATGCGTCGCCGCCATGAGGAGAGGACTCACGTTGAGGCTTGGCGCCGGCGAACGGTCGGGCGGCGTCAAGGAAGAGCGGCGAACGTCCAGCCCGGGCGACGCCTGAGCCTGCCGAAGCCGGAGGCGATGACATCGCATGAAATCGACCGGATCAACGCGCGCCGCTCTCCGCTCTACAGGGCGCCGATGGCGCAGGCGATCTCGGTGCCCTCGTCCCAACCATCCCACAGGAAGTCCTCGTGGCGGCCATCGGCGATAAGCCGCAGGGCGTAGCGCACCTGTTCCTCGTAGAAGTGGCAGAAGGCGCCCTTTTGCTCCATGCCTCCGTTCATTTCATGGGCCTCCGCCGGACAGGGGGAGCCGCAGAAATGACGAATGACGCAACTGTCGCACCCCGCCACGTCCTCGACCTTGCGGCCGCTGACCAGACGGAAAGGCGGGCTTTCCAGGATCTCCTGCACCGGCTGACGGAACAGATTGCCGCCATTGAACGCCGGCAGGCCGATGAACTCGCTGCAGGGAAACAAATCGCCGTTGGGGGCCAGGGCGAAAAAGCTGCGCCCCCCGCCGCAGGGCGAGATATCGCACATCAGCCGTCGCGCCGTGGGAGCCAGAATGGCGATCAGGATATTGGCGAAATTGGCCACCACCAGTTTGCGCCCGGTTTCCCGGTACAAACGGTGCGTCTGTTCCAGAGCGGCGATATAGGCCGCCGCCACCGCGCCGTCGTCGCCACGCCCGTCGCGGGCTCCGGGCAGGGTACACCGCGTGACGTTGAGCATGCAGGCGGGCACCCGGCGGTCATGCAGAAAGTCCACCATTTCGCTCAAATGGGGCAGGTTCTGCGTGGTCATGGTGCAGATGACGTTGTAGCCGGGATAGCCGTCGAGACGGTCGATGGCGCGAACCACATGATCGAACACCCCGCCGCCGTTCCACCGCCGCCGCGTGCGGTCGCTGATGTCCGCCACCGGGCCATCCAGGGAGAGACCGATGCCGACCCCGCGCGCGGTCAGGAACGCCACCGCCGCGTCGTCTAGCAGCGTGGCGTTGGTCTGCACGCCGAAACGGAAGCGGTCGCCATAAGCCTCGATGCCCGCGAAAATAGCCTCTCGGGTCAGCAACGGTTCCGCGCCGTGGAAAATAACCTGCGGCAACCGTTCCTCCGGCATATGGCCGCGAAAATAGGTGTGCAGGCGGTCGAGCGCATCCAGAACGGTGGCCTTGTCCATATGCTGGCCATTCCGACGCATCGATTCGGGGATATAGCAATAGGAACAGTTGAGATTGCAGCGCTCGGTCGGATTGAAATAGACGGCAGACGGCTTCAAATGAAACCGTAACAGATCCATCTCGCGGCGGAAGGCCTCGGCCTTGGCGAAATATGTGTCGAGCAGTTCCCCTCCGGCCAACGTCTCCGTCAGGCGGTCCTTGCGCACCACCCCCCAAAAAGCGGTTTCCGGCTCAACAACCGCGATATGGGTGGCATGGCCGATATCAAAGGGCTGGAACGGGGAAGGGGAACCTCTCCCGGGGCCCCCCCTCAATGCGGCTTGCGAGGTCGCCGTCACCGCTTGACCTGCTTGTCCATGAGCACGTAATGCGACAAACCCGTCCCTTCGGCATCGCAGGTTTTCCGGATGGCGATGACGTCGGGCCGCGATACGGCGGCGGGCTTGGTCTCGGCACCCTTAAGATCAACGCTGAGCTTCATTCTCGAACTCCGATACAACGGGAAGGACGTCGGCAGGCGCAAAGCCCCGCCGAAACCCTTTTCCATCGGATTTCGCCCCTCATGAATCAGATCCAGCAGGTCTTCTGGCTTTCGGATCAACCATCGCACTGCGCCTTCCCGATGGGGTCTCCACCAGTGGCCGGCTTCTCGCCAAGCAGTCGATATCTCCGATTACAGCGGCGGGACCGCCACGGAATCGCACCGTGTTCCGGGATACTGGACCCTCCTGAGGTAGAATACCGCCCCCGCTCTGTCAAGAGCCTTGCCGGGCGCAAAGGCGACCTGCGCTCCCCGGCGAAGGCCGCAAAGCCCCGTATTTCGCCCAATGGCTGCACACAGGGCATAGCAGCCCCGGAGAATTGGCGCGGGCGAAATACGCCGATCTGCGCTAACCGTCATGCTGTCACGACACGCCAGCAGAGGAAGGATATGCGTTTGGCCTTCGATCCGGCACTCTCCCCTCTTTACGCGAATCTGCCCCGCCAGGGCGTGGGAGCCGACTGGTGCACCCGTGAAGCCCTGCGGCGCCTGCCGCCGTTGCGCAAGCCGCCGGCGGTGATCGATCTGGGCTGCGGTCCGGGCCGCCAGACCATCGTGCTGGCCCAGCATTTCCGCACGGCCATCCAGGCGGTGGATCTGAACCAGGCCTTCCTCGATCAGATGCGGGAGGCCGCCGAGGCCGCCGGGGTGGCCGCCCTGGTGCAGCCCCGCCGCGACGATTTCACCCGTTTGCCCGATGCGCCCGGCAGCTTCGATCTGGTGTGGAGCGAAGGCGCCGCCTCGGTGAACGGCTTTCAGGCCAGCCTGGAGATGTGGGCGCCGCTGCTGCGCGCCCGCGGCGTGCTGGCGGTCAGCGACTGCACCTGGCTGGGCGACGCCAGCCCGGCCGAGCTGAAAAGCTACTGGGACCGCGCCTATCCCGGCATGAGCGATATCGCCGGCAATCTGGAGCGGGCCCGCGCCGCCGGCCTTGCGGTGTTCGATCATTTCGCCCTGCCCCGCTCGGCCTGGTGGGACGAATATTACGCCCCCTTGAGCCGCAAGATCGCCGGCCTGCAGAAAGCCGCCGCCACCACCCCGGTCCTGGCCGAGCAAGTCTCTGTTCTGCAAGAGGAAATCTCCCTCTTCCAACGCTGGGGCGACCGCTACGGCTATGTTTTTTATCTGATGCGGCTTGCCTAACGCTTGACTGAGGGCGGCCCATGCGGTCCCAATGGCGCCATGTTGACTTTGGACGAGATTGAAGACAGCTACGAGGTGGCCTTTCTGCATGCCGCCGAGGATCTGTCCGACGAACAGTTGCAGCTGATGATGGGCAACGTGCGCGAGCTGCGCCGTCATGCTCCGCCGTCTCTGGCCGTCTCCGAGGCGCGCGTCATCATTGCCGCCATTCTGGAAAAACGCCACCCCGCCCCGGAACCACCCCCGCCCCCCGAAGACACCGCCCCGGCGGACGCCGAACCCCAGTCCGACGCCGCTCCGGCGCTGACCGGTTCCGCTCCGGCGCTGACCGGTTCCGCTCCGGCGCTGACCGGTTCCGAAGAAGCCGCCACCGCCGGTCCGGATGATCCGGAGAACGGGGACACGGCCCCCGAATCGGCGGCGGAAGCCGCCCTGGATGCCGAGGCGCGCAGCCCCTTGTCGCCGGCCCGCGCCGCAAGCCCCACGCTGGATCTGCTCACCACCCCGTTTCGTCGGGCCATGACCTGGTTTTTCGGGGAATAACCCGCCCCGGCGTCACAGGCAGGCGATCTGCCGCCACAGGGCGGCGCCGGTTTCACCGCCGGCGCCTTCCAGCCGTTCGCCGATAATGCGGTCCATGGCCTCCAGGTGGCGGGCCACCGCCTCCAGGCGGGCATCGGGCCAAGGCTCCGGCCGTTCGATATAGCGGCAGAGATGATTGCCGATCCGGGTCACCAGATCGTAGCCGAAGCTGCCCCCCTGCCCCTTGACGTCGTGCGCCACGGTAAAGATCTGGCGCATCTGTTCGCCCCGCCCGGCGGGCGGGGTGGCACGGGCCTCGTCCAGCAAGGCATGCAGGCGGGCCAGATCGCCCCGCACCCAATCCAGATAGGCGCCGCGCAGATTGGCGATCACCGCCTCGGCCCGGGCCAGGGCGGCGGCATCCACATCGTGGGGATCGTCCGGATCGCACAGCATGGCATCGGTGCCCGGTATGGTCGGCATGATCTCGGGCCCCTCTCTCGCTGACCGGGATGACGTTACCCCGCGATCATATCGGGTATAGGCCCTATCCCGAAAGGCTTAATCGCTTTTACGGCCGCCCGGCCCCCGCCGCCGTTCCGGCCCGCTGTAGGGGTGTTCGCGGCGGCGGCGGTCCGGGCCGAAATAGCTGTTGCTGTCCACAAAGGGGCGCGGCGTGCGCAAAATCGCCATGATGCGCCCCACCAGGCTGCGGGCGGAAATGGGTTTGGGCAGGAATTCATTCACCCCGGCATCGCGGGCCGCCGCCAGCAGCGACAGTTCGGAATAGCCGCTGACCATCAGCACCGGCAGGCGGCGATCGACAGCGCTTTCGCCGCTGCGGATATGGCGCACCAGGCTGACCCCATCCATGGGCTGCATCTTCCAGTCCACGATCACCAGATCGGCGGGAAAGCGCGCCAGCATATCCAGGGCCTGGCCGCCGTCACGGGCCTCGGCGATCTCCTCCACCCCCAGGGCGCCGAGAACCGTGCGGATCAACAGGCGGAAATACTGATTGTCCTCGACAATCAGCACCTTCAGCCCAGCCGGCTCCAGACTGTCCATTCCGCCCTCCCGAGACCTCTCATAACAGTGTTCCGGGGGAGATTAAACGCACCGCCGGGTCATCACAATGGCAGACTTGTTCTGGCCCTCGTAAAAACAATACGTTAGCTTACAATCCAGTTTTCTTTGGTCCGTCCGCCGCGGGAGTTCCGTTTTCATGCCGACGATTGAAACCACCGATCTTGACGGCGTCGTGGTTATTTCCACGCGTTGGTTCACCGATGATCGGGGCAGCTTCACCGAGTCCTATAACGAGGCCCGCTGGCGCGAAGCCGGCATCCCGCAGCATTTCGTGCAGGACAATCATGTGCACTCCCACAAGGCGGGGACTTTGCGCGGCATGCATTACCAGCGCCGGCCCCATGCCCAGGCCAAGCTGGTGCGGGCCTTGCGCGGCGCCATCTGGGATGTGGTGGTGGATCTGCGCCACGGCTCGCCCAGTTTCGGCCAATGGCGGGGCTTCGAACTGTCGGAGCAGAACCGCCGCCAGCTGCTGGTGCCCGCCGGCTTCGCCCATGGCTACATCACCCTGACCGATAACGCCGAGGTGATGTACAAGGTGGACGATGTGTACGCCCCCGGCAGCGAGGGCGGCATGGCCTGGAACGATTCCGATCTGGCCATCGCCTGGCCGCTGCCGCCGGGCGGCCCCATCCTGGCGCAGCGCGACGCCGATCTGCCGCGCTTCGCCGATCTGCCCATCGATTTCACCTGGGAGCCCCGGCCTTAACATCATGCCCAGCCTGATTCTGTTCGGCGCCGGCGGCCAGCTGGGGCAATGCCTGGCCGAAACCGCCCTCCCCGCCGGCTGGCGCCTGGAGGCGGT
>JAJZGK010000129.1 GCA_021798485.1 Pseudomonadota bacterium | reverse complement strand
TCCACAGCCTGCCCGGCGGCGGCGGCGGCGGCGTGCAAAGACTGGCCGATGGCGGCCAGCATGTCGTCGCCCTGTGCCGTCAGCTCGGCGGCCAGGGCCTGGGCCTTGGCCAGTTCGGCGCGGGCGGCGGCGCCCTGGTCGCGCAGGATCTTGCGGTTCACCAGATCATTGGCCTGGATGGCGGTGGTGCCTTCATAAATGGTGGTGATGCGGGCGTCGCGCAGATGCTGGCAGGCGCCGGTTTCCTCGATATAGCCCATGCCGCCGTGCACCTGCACGCCCAGCGAGGCCACCTCGTTGCCCACCTCGGTGCACCAGCCCTTGACGATGGGATTGAGGAACTCGGCCTCCACCTTGGCCTGGGCGCGAACGGCGGCATCGGGGTGGCGGTGGGCCACGTCGAGGGCGGCTCCGGCCACATAGGCCAGGGCGCGCATGGCCTCCACCTGGCTTTTCATGGTCATCAGCATGCGGCGCACGTCGGGGTGATCGACGATGCCGCCCTTCTCGGCGCAGCCGATGGCCTTGCCCTGCACGCGTTCGCGGGCATAGGCGCGGGCCTGCTGATAGGCGCGCTCGGCGATGGCCAGTCCCTGCACCCCCACATTGAGGCGGGCATGGTTCATCATCACGAACATGTATTCGAGGCCGCGGTTTTCCTCGCCCACCAGGGTGCCGACGGCGCCGCCCTTGTCGCCGAACGACATCACGGCGGTGGGGCTGGCATGGATGCCCATCTTATGTTCCAGCGACACGCAGGTGACGTCGTTGCGCGCCCCCAGGCTGCCGTCGTCGTTGACCAGGATCTTGGGCACGATGAAAAGGGAGATGCCCTTGACGCCGGGCGGGGCGTCGGGGGTGCGGGCCAGCACCAGGTGGATGATGTTTTCCACCAGTTCGTGATCGCCGTAGGTGATGAAGATCTTCTGGCCGCTGATCAGGTAATGATCGCCGTTCCGCACCGCCTTGGTGCGGATGGCGCCCAGATCGGAGCCGGCGCCGGATTCGGTGAGATTCATGGTGCCCGCCCATTGGCCGGTGACCAGCTTGGGCAGGAATTTGGCCTTCTGTTCGGGCGAGCCGCATTCCTCGATGGCGTTCACCGCGCCCTGGGTCAGCATTGGGCACAGGGCGAAGGCCATGTTGGCCGCCTGCCACATCTCGCTGACCGCCACGTTGACCAGCCCGGGCAGGCCCATGCCGCCCCACTGCTCGGCGTAGGGCAGGCCCAGCCAGTTGCCGTCGATCAGGGTGTCGAGGGCGGCCTGCCAGCCGTCGGCGGTGCGCACCTTGCCGTCCACCAGCCTGGCGCCCTGGCGGTCGCCGGGCTGATTGAGGGGGGCCAGCACTTCCTCGGCGATGCGTCCGGCCTCTTCCAGAACGCTGCCGACCAGTTCGGGGGTGGCGTCCTCGAAACCGGGCAGGGCGGCGACGCGGTCGAGTCCGGCCAGGTCGCGCAGCACGAAGTCCATATCGCGGAGCGGGGGAAGATAAGCGGTCATATGGGGATTCTCCAAGACGGGTGGAGGCGGCGGAGGCGGAACGCTACCCGCAGGACGCAAGGCGCCGCAATGCCCAGACCGCTCACCTGTGCCGAGCAAAAATGCCACGGCGCAGGTGAAGGGGGGCGGTTTAGGAAAACGGTCAGATTTCCTTGGCCTGACGGCGCAGCTCGAACTTCTGGATCTTGCCGGTGGAGGTTTTGGGCAAGGCGCCGAAGACGATGCTGCGCGGCACCTTGTAATGGGCCAGATGATCGCGGCACCAGGCGGTGATCTCCTCGCGGCTGGTCTTGGCGCCCGGCTTCAGGGTGATGAAGGCGCAGGGCGTTTCCCCCCATTTGGGGTCGGGCCGGGCCACCACCGCCGCTTCCAGCACGGCCGGATGGCGGTAGAGCACATCCTCCACCTCGAGGCTGGAAATGTTTTCGCCGCCCGAGATGATGATGTCCTTCGAGCGGTCCTTGATCTCCACATAGCCGTCGGGATGCCAGACCGCCAGATCGCCGGTGTGGAACCAGCCGCCGCGGAAGCTTTCCCCGGTGGCGGCGGGGTTCTTCAGATAGCCCTTCATGACGTTGTTGCCACGCATGAAGATCTCGCCCATGGTTTCGCCGTCCTGGGGCACCGGGGTCATGTCGATGGGATCGGCCACCATCACCCCTTCCATCATCGGGCCGCGCACGCCCTGGCGGGCCTTCATGCGGGCCTTGTCCTCCAGCGACAGGCTTTCCCACCGCTCGTTCCAGGCGCAGAACATGGTGGGGCCGTAAACCTCGGTCAGGCCGTAGACGTGGGTCACGTTGAAGCCGGCCCGCTCCATGCCTTCGATCACGGCGGCGGGCGGGGCGGCGCCGGCGGTCATCACCTCCACCTTGTGGGTGATTTTGGCCTTCATGTCCTCGGGGCCGTTGACGATCATGTTGAGCACGATGGGGGCACCGCAGAAATGCGTGACCTTTTCGGCGGCGATCAGCTCCAGCACGGTTTCCAGGCGCACGGCGCGCAGGCACACGCTGGTACCGGCATTGATCGCCAGGGTCCAGGGGAAGCACCAGCCGTTGCAGTGGAACATCGGCAGGGTCCAGAGATAGACCGGCTTGATGGGCATGCCCCAGCGCAGGATATTGTCCACGGCGTTCAGATAGGCGCCGCGATGGTGATAAACCACGCCCTTGGGATTGCCGGTGGTGCCCGAGGTGTAGTTGAGGGCGATGGCCTGCCATTCGTCGGCCGGGGGATGCCAGACAAAATCGGGATCGCCATCGGCCAGCAGGGCCTCGTAGTCCATCACGCCGATCAGCTCGCCGCCCTCGTAGGCGGGGTCGTCGATGTCGATGACCAGGGGCGGGGCGGCCATCTCGGCCAGGGCGGGCTTGACCACCTTGGAGAATTCGCGGTCGGTGATCAGGATCTTGGCCTCGGCATGCTCCAGGATGAACTTGACGCTGGCGGCATCCAGGCGGGTGTTGATGGCGTTGAGGATGGCGCCGGCCATGGGCACGCCGAAATGGGCCTCGAACAGCTCGGGGGTGTTGGCGGCCAGGAAGGCCACGGTATCGCCGCTTTTCACGCCGCGCTTGATCAGCGCCGAGGCCAGGCGGCGGCAGCGGGCATAGGTTTCGGCCCAGTTGCGGCGCAGCGCGCCATAGACCACCGCCGGCTGATCAGGATAAACATCGGCGGCGCGCTCCAGGAACGACAGCGGCGTCAGCGGCACATAGTTGGCCGGGGTTTTGTCGAGGTCGGTTTCGTAGGGATTGCGCGGTTCGACAGTGTTCATGGTGGTGGAATCTCCTCGCCCTGTGTTCGCTTTTTCACCGAGGATAGCAGGCCGCGGGCCTCCTGTCCCCTCCCTCGATCGGGAGGGGCGGCGGCAGGCGCGGTTTCATGAAAAGAAGGTTTTTTAGAAAAATTGCATTCATAATGGCCGCCGCCGCTTGGCCGCTCCACTGGCGGGCTTGAATGGCGGTGCAAGGCCAAGTAGCCTGATGCGTCGTTCAGGGGAGCGATGTCCGGGCGCCGGTATCGGGAATTTCTAAGGGCAGTATGGAACCTACGCTTCAGCCGATCGAAGATACGGACATGGACTCGATGTTCATTCTGCCGCTGTCGATCCTGCCGATGAAGACGCCCATGCTGCAAACGGCGCGGCTGATCAAGAACTCCCGCCTGCAAAGCATGGTGGAGCTGTTCTACGACCGCCAGACCGGTTCGGGGCAGGTGACGGTGGATGATCTGCCGGGCATCTGCGGCTGGCCCACCGATGAAATTCATCCCGATCTGACCATGCTGCGCAAGCTGTCGTTCATTCCCAGCTACGACGTCTACTCCCTGCGCATCTGCCTGCGCGAGCAGAACATTCCGGTCAACGACAGCGAAAGCCTGCGTCTCAGCCCGGAAAAGGCGCAGGAACTGGCGCGCTACATGATCATGTTCACCAGGCCGCTCACCAAGATGATCTACGGCGACGACAGCGCCACGGTGGAAAGCTACGAGGATCTGCTGAAGATGTTCCGCGATCCGGATGTGGAGAAGGCGCGCGAGCGGCTGTTCTCCATGGCCAAAACCCTGAACATCGATGTGATGGAGGTGCCGCGCTTCCTGGAAAATTACGGCGACACCTTCATGTCGCTGTCCTATTTCCGCCACTGCCTGGAGCGGCTGTCCCCCTATTTCACGGCGGCGCTGGAGGCGCTGACCCCCATCCGCAAGCATTTCCAGCTGCGCCAGAACCCCAATCTGATGCGGGTGTGCGATCATGTGGAAGAGGTGATCAATTCGGTCACCGCCAGCATCACCGGACGGCTGGAGCTGTTCGAGCGCCGCACCCATCAGATGTGGGACAACATCAGCCAGGAGGAATTCCGCACGGTCAAAAACATGATCGAGCGGCAGCATCTGACCATCGGCGCCGCCCTGTGCGGCCTGACGGTGAAGATGAACGCCTTCGCCCGCGAATTTCCCCACGCCCGCGCCGGCGGTCCCATCAAGCGGGCCGATTTCATGGTGGGGGAAATGATGCAGGGCCTGGAAGTGATCCGCGACGCCGAGAAGCGCTACGGCAACATGTAGGGTCCCACCCCCGCAAGGGGGGGGCAAACTATACGGATTTGTATAGTGCCAGCCGCCGTTCCGATGCCATTTTAGAGGAACTGGAGAGCGCAGGGCGGCAAGGGAGAACGCGGCGGAATGCGGGGATGGGCGTCTGAACAGGAACAGGGCAAGGCCGGGGATGCGGCGACGGTGCCGGAGGCGGCGCGGGCCCGCTATGCCGCCGAGGTGGCGGCGCTGTCGGGGGTGAGCGATCCGGGCCTGCTGCGGGCCCTGGCCATGGTGCGGCGCGAGGATTTTCTGCCGCCGGGGCCCTGGCTGATCGAGGCCGCCGACGGCTCCTGCTATCTGTCCGCCGATGCCGATCCTGATCGCATCCTGCATGCCGTGGGCGTGGTGCTTGATCCGCAGCGCGGCCTGCATCATGCCAATCCGGCGCGGGTGGCGCGCATGCTGGAACGGGCCGGGATCCGCCCCGGGCACACCGTGCTGCATGTGGGCGCCGGGCCGGGATATTTCACCGCCCTCATGGCCGAGATGGTGGGGCCCTCGGGGCGGGTGATCGCCGCCGAGATCGATCCGGCGCTGGCCGCCGGGGCGCGCCAGGCCCTGGCCGATCGCCCCAATGTGCGGGTGGAGGGCGATGCCCTGGCCCTGGCGCTGCCGCGGCTGGACCGGATTTTCGTCAGCTGCGGTCTGGCCGCGCTGCCGGTTCCCTGGCTGGAGGCCCTGGCCGAGGATGGCCGGATGATGGTGCCCATGACCGGGGCCATGGATGCCGGGCTGCAGTTGCAGCTGGAAGCCGATCCCGGCGCCGCCGCTCTGCGGGCCACGGCGGTGAGCTGCGTCATGTTCTATCCGTGCCACGGCCTGCGCGACGATGCCGCCGCCCAGGCCTTCGACCGCGCCCTGGCCGGCGGCCGGGTGCCGGAGATCCGCAGCCTGCGCCGCGACCCGCATGCCCCCGATGCTGATTGCTGGCTGCATGGCGACGGCTGGTGCCTGTCCTGCGCCGAGCCGGCTTGAATTATTTCAATGTTGTGACGAAAACCATACAGGCTTTCAATTTAACATTCTATGTACTGTTGGTGTATCGTTGTGAGGTTAGGCTGATTTCGCCTCATATACATAATAAAAAAATAAAATAGATCCTGGTGAATTGCCGAAAAAAGCGGCGGTTTGTGCTATTTTTGCTCTTTTGTTGTCATAAAAATCAAATAAAACTATAATAAAACATATATTTACTATCGTATTCATTGCCCATACTGTCCCGGCAACTTTTTGGTATGCCAGGAGGGGGTAATGATTCGTTTAAAACGTGGTGTGATGCGGGTTCTGGGGTTGGGGCTCTACGGATCGGTGTCGCTGGTGGCGTTGTCTCTTAACGCCCAACATGCCTGGGCCGCCGATCCTTTGGATCTCGGCAGTGTCGAGGCCACGGCGGCGGGGGACGACGGCGGCGAGGCCCAACCCGGCACCGCGCCCTACGAGGCGCCGACCAAGGCGCCGCTGGCGGCGGCGCAGCCGACCTCGGTGATCGATCAGCATTATATCGATCAGCATAGCACGCCCGGCAGCGATTATGCCGATATCGCCCGCATCTCGCCCAGCGTGTGGAGCGTCGATCCCGACGGCCCCGGTCTGATGGAAAACCAGGGACTGTTCATCCGCGGGTTCTCCGACGGCCAGTACAATGTGACCTTCGATGGCATTCCCTGGGGGGATTCCAACGATTTCACCCATCATTCCACCTCTTATTTCATGGCCCGCGATCTGGGGCAGGTGGCGGTGGACCGTGGTCCCGGCACGGCGGAAACGGTGGGCAACGCCACCTTCGGCGGCACGCTGGCCGTGGACTCCAAGGATCCCCTGGCCGCGCAAACCTTCGATGCCTACGGCGGCGCCGGCAGCTTCGGCACCTGGAATCTGGGCGGCCAGGCCGATAGCGGCTTCGTGTCCAAAAGCGGCGGCACCTCCATGTTCCTCGATGCCCAGGCCATGGGCAGCGACGGCTATCTCACCAACGAGGGGCAGCAGCGCAAGAACGCCCTTTTGAAGGTGGAGCAGCCCATCGGCGACAACACGGTGCTGACCTTCGTCACCATGCAAAACCAGTTGCACCAGAATGTGGGGCTGGGGGCCACCAAGCAGCAGATCCAGACCCTGGGGTCCAACTGGGGCTTGAGCTCCAACCCGGCCAGCCAGGATTACTACGGCTACAACCAGGATTACATCCAAAGCGATTTCGAATATCTGGGGCTGAAATCGGATCTGGGCGGCGGCTGGACCATCGACAACAAGATTTACACCTACGCTTATTATCACCACGGCTATAACGGCCTCGATCCCAACGGCGAAAGCGTCAACGGGGTGGACGGCAACGGCGTGGTGCTGGCGCAGGCCTCGGATGTGCCGGGCCAGGAAATGAAGATGGATTACCGCTCGGTGGGCGATATCGTCCGTCTGAACAAGCAGGTGTCGTTCGGCACCCTGAAGACCGGCCTGTGGTACGACCGCCAGACCAACAGCCGCGAGCAGTACGAGGTGGACGAGACCGCCGGCCAGGCCATCACCTCCATCGACCGCCGCATGACCGATGCCCTCGACACCATTCAGCCCTACGGCGAGGTGGACTGGAAGGCCCTGCCCGGCCTGACGCTGACGCCGGGCGTGAAATACGCCTATTTCCGCCGCACGCTGAATGCCACCGTCAATCAGGGCACCGGCTCGTCGCTGGATATGAGCAAGGTTTACGCACGGCCGCTGCCATCGGCCGCCGCGCATTACGACATCGCCTCCAACTGGAGCGCCTATGCGCAGGTGGCCAAGGGCTTCATGGCCCCCAATCTCAACACCTTCTATACGGTCAGCAGCAACAGCCCCGGCTCGATCAAACCGCAGGAAACCTGGAACTATCAGGCCGGCAGCAGCTACCGCTCCGGCAAGCTGACCCTGTCGGGCGATGTGTATTTCATCGATTTCCAGAACATGATCGGCAAGCGGACGGTGGACGGCAACGCCGAATTCTTCAACCAGGGCGGCGTCTACTACAAGGGGGTGGAACTGGAAAGCAGCTACGCCCTGACGCACGGCTTCAGCCTTTACGGCAACGGCAGCCTGAACGACGCTCGGCAGAAGGGAACCGGCCAGTGGATCGCCGATGCCCCGGCCATCACCGCCGCCTACGGTCTGATCTACGACAAGGATGGCCTCTACGGCTCGCTGCTGAACAAATATGTCGGCGCCCGCTACGGCGATACCGGCCAGACCCAGGCCCTTGATCCCTTCAATCAGACCGATCTGTCGCTGGGCTACACCCTGCCCAAGGCCGCCACCAACGTGGCGCCCATCAAGGCCAAGTTCACGGTCAGCAATTTGTTCGACCACCAGGGCATCATCAGCCTCGCCGGCTATACCGGCGGCGCCAATACGCCCCTTTACTGGACCGATCCCGGCCGCAGTTTCTTCTTCTCTCTCGAAATTCCCATGTGAGGCACGGAGTGCAGTCCATGAACTTTTCCCATCTTTCCGCTCTGGCCGCCGAATCGGGTGGCATCCTTTACCTGATGCCGCTGCTGCTGCTGGTGGCCCTGACCCTGATCATCGAACGTTTCTGGTTCCTGAGCCGCGTCAGCCGGGGCGTGGCGGCCACGGCGCGCGATATCGCCGCCCTGCATCACCTCGACCGCGCCTCCATCGAGGCCATGCGGACGCGGACTCTGGGCCAGCCGCAAAGCCGGCTGCTGGCGGTGCCGCTGGACTACCCGGAGGTCAGCGATCCGCTGCGGCTGGGTGAACTGCTGGAGGAGGCCATCCTGCTGGAGGCGCCGCGCATCGACCGCGGGGTGTGGCTGCTCGACACCATCGTCACCCTGGCGCCGCTGCTGGGCCTGCTGGGCACCATCATCGGCATGTTCAACGCCTTCCAGATCCTGGGCCAGGCCGGCAGCGCCCCCACCCAGGTAACGGGCGGCATCGCCGAGGCCCTGGTGGCCACCGCCTTCGGTCTGCTGATCGCCATCCTGGGACTGGTGGCCTTCAACAATCTGACCGAGCGGGTGCGCCACGTGGTGCATCGGCTGGAAACCATCAAGGTGATGATGGTCAACCGCATGGACGCGCCGCGCGGCAAGGCGCCGCGCCGGGCCGAAGAGGCGGCGCGGCGTCCGGCCCCGGCCCCGGCTCCGGCCCCGGTCATGGGCACGGTGGGCTAGACCATGCGCTATTTCGAACGGAAGAAGGCGCGCATCGAGATCATTCCCATGATCGACATCGTGTTCTTCCTGCTGGTGTTCTTCGTTATGATCACCTTGCGGATGATCCCCGCCGCCGGTATCGCCTCGCAGCTGCCGCAAAGCCGCTCGGCGGAAAACCTGCCGCATCCCAAACTGGTGGTGACCCTGGAGGCCGACGGCCATGTCGAGGTGGACGGCCAGACCCTGGGCCTCGATGCCCTGACCGTCCGCCTGCGCGGTGAGCCCGATCACGCCACTCTGGCGGTGACCATCGCCGGGGCCAAATCGGCTTCGCTGCAATCGCTGATCGCGGTGATGGACGCCTGCCGCGATGCCGGGGTGACCCAGGTCGGCGTGGCCGCCCAGCCGGCGCACTGAGGGAGACGCCGCCCATGGGTTCCCTGCCGATCGCGGCCTCCGGC
>JAJZGK010000128.1 GCA_021798485.1 Pseudomonadota bacterium | reverse complement strand
GCTCCACTGGCGCAGGGCGGCCAGGCGGGCCCGCAGGCGGGCGGCGTAGCCGCCCATATCCACCAGGGCCAGGCGCAGCTGATCGCGGCTGATATCGCCCGGGGCCAGCGGCGGCGGCGGCAGATCGTCCATCAGGGCGGCCGGCGGGGCCAGGCGCAGGGTGGTCACCTCAGGAACCGGCGGCGGCGGCGGCGGGCAGGAGGCGGCGCAGCCACTCAAACACAGCGCGATCACGCCGGGAGGCAGCCAGGCAGGAACGATCCGATCCGTGGGCATGGGTCAACTTTCCTTTCATCGCGGCGATGGCGGCGCGCAGCGAGGCCTGGCGGCGGCCGTCGCCCGCCAGGGCCTGTTCCGAGGCCGCCTTGGCGGCGGCCAGTTGCAGAATGGCCTGCCGCTGGCGGGCCAGGGCGGCGGTGCTGGCCGCCAGTTGCGCCCCCTGCCCGGCCAGCCGCGCCCGGCCATCGGCCAGTTCGGCGCGCAGATGGCCGGTATAGAGCAAGAGAGCGGCGGCCAGCACCGCCAGCAGCGCCAACGGCGCCAGTTTGAACCAGGACAGCGGCGTCATGAGGGGTCTCCGGCGGTGGGCGGGCCGCCGCCCGGCCATTTCCAGCAATGCATCAGCGCGGCCAGACCGGTGCCGCCCAGGGCCAGACCGATGCCTGAGCCGAAATCGGCGGCATGGAAATCGTGGTGGCCGACGGCGACGTCGAGATAGGCCAGCAGCAGAAATTCGATCACCGCCCCGAACGCCACCACGACGTAAAGGGCGACCACCAGCGACAGCAGATCCACCGAGGGATCGTGCCGGTTCAGTAACCGGGCGAGCCAGGCGCGCATGCCCCCTCCCCCATGGCCGAACGCCAATTGGCAAGGTATTCCCCGACCGTGGCGGCCCCTTCGGGCGTGTTGTACCAGCGCTTATAGTAGGCGGCCTGGGCGGCTATATCGCCGGCGGCGGGCAGCGGCGCCGCCACCCGGGCATACAGCAGCCGGGCCATGGCGGTGGCGTAAAGCGGATAGCCGAGAAGATCCGAGGCCAGCGGCGCCCCATCCGGCAGCAGCGCCTTCACCTTGCCGGCCAGATCGGGACGATAGGCCAGGAAACGGGCCCAGATATCATCGTGGGTGCAGGGCTCCATCTGGAAATAGCCCAGGGCCGGGCCGCCCTCTTGCGGGATGTTGCGCAGGCCCGTCTCCTGCAGGGCGGTGCCCAGCAGCAGTTCGCGGGCGCCGGGGCTGTCGAGATCCAAAGCCCGCAGGGCGGGCTCCACCACCTCGGCCAGGAAGCGTTGCGGCGTCATCATCGCAGCGCCGCCTTCAGCTGTTCGAACAGGGCGCCCAGGCTGCGCTCCACCGCCTGGCAGTCGGCCTCGAAAAAGGCCAGGGCGGCGCGGTATTCGGCGGCCAGGGTTTTCAAAACGTCATGGCTGGCGCGCACGGCGTTTTGCGCCGCCACATGCGCCGTGCGGGCGGCATCGGCATCGGCGCGGATGAGATCGAGGGCTCGCGGCGGCGGCGGCGCGGCGGCGGCGGCCACCGGCACGGCGGGAACGGCGGGCGGGATTTCGGGCAAACCGGTCATCGGGGGTACTCCTTCCAGTTTCAACACCAGGGCATGCAGCACACGGGCGAACATCGGCCGGCTCCTTGCAGGCATGAAAAAGCCGCCCGGACCATCCGGGCGGCGCATCAATGAGAAAACGGGAGATCGGGCGCTACAGCGCGCGCGGGCAGCTGCCGCAATCGGGCAGCTCGCTGCCCAGATCCACCACGGCGCGCGACAGCCGTTCCAGCATCTGCCCCTGCTCCTTCAGCAGGGCCGTGCTTTCCACGCCGTGCCGCTCCATGCCGTCGGCGAAACGATCCACCGAATCCCGCAGTCCGGACACGGTGGCGGCCAGTTCCAGCATGATCTGCCGGATCACCTGGCCGTAGGCATCCTTCAGCAGGCGGGGATCCTCGGCCCTCTCGCCGCGCCAGGGCCACCAGCGCCCCGGCAGCAGCACGGCGATCAGCACCAGGGCCAGCAGGGCGGCGATCTGGGTGGGCACCGGGGTGGCCTGCCAGGCGGCGACGAAATGATCGGCCACGGCGGGCCAATCGGTGGGCGACGAAGCCGCCATTACGGCCACACCACCGCCTGCACCGCCGCCACGGTGGCGGCGGCCGCCACCTGGGCGGTCAGCGTGGCCAGCTGCTGGCGCTGTTTGTCGCGCCAGGCGATGAAGGCGGCGAGAACGGCGGCGGCCTGGGCCTGGCTGTGCGCCGCCAGCGCCCACACGTTCGCCGCGCTTTCGCACATCAGCAGGCCGCCGCCGGCCGCCGCCGCCGTCTGCACCATGTTCGCCTGATCGGTGGCGGCGGCGGGATAGCTGTAGGCGCCGCCCAGAGCCGACGCCGAAAAGCCGCCGGTAATGGCGGCATCGCAGGCCGCCGTCAGCACGGCCATCTGCGCCGCCTGCGCCTGCGCCAGGGTAAGGGGCGGATTGAGGATGGCCTGGGCCTCGGCCTGGCCGAGGACCGTCCAGGCGGGATCGGGCAGGGCAAGGCCCATCCGCGCCGCCGTTTCCTGATCGAGGGCGGACAGCCAATGCAGGCCGCCGTTGGCGTCTTTATAGAACTGATCAGCGTAAGCCATGATTAAAGCCCCCTTGCCCGCATTTCCACCCAATGCACGGAACTGAACGAGCCCGCGGACGGCCAGATCTTGTAGGTTCCGTTGGGCGGCACCGTGAAATCGATACTGGCGCTCCAATTGGCGGAACCGGCGGCGGTGCCGAAGATGGTGACGGCATTTCCGGCCCCATCCGTCACCAGCGCCTCCATGGTTTGAGCCGCCTGGCTGACAATCCCATCCACATGAACGGGGAGCGGACGCCCGGTGAGGTTGGTAAAGGTGGTGTTGAAAGCCCGGCTGCCCGCCACATCGACGGGCGGCTGGTTGATCCCCAGCGTCGCCAGACTGCCGCTTTCAAAAATCCAGTTGGAGCCATCGGAGGTGAAGACCGCCGTTGCGCCATAGGGCAGCACCAAGGCCGTTCCGGCACTGTGGTAATCGTAAGTCCCCCCCGGGCCATAGATGCCGCCAGTGGCGGCAACGAGGCTGGCGCCGGGCAGCGTGCCGGTAAAATTGATCAAGCCGATCTTCCTGCCGTCCACCGGGGGCGGCAGGGTAACGGTTTGGACCGTGCCGGCCGGCGCTTCCAGAATGGTGAGCTGACCGTAACTGGCCGCCGTCAGCGTGATGGCGGCATTGCCGTTTCCGGCCACGCTGGACCAGTTCCCCGCCACCGCCGAGGCGTTGGCGATGGTTTCATACGGGACGAGCGCGGCGTTGATCAGCGCCGGAACACCGTGCGAATAAACCGCGCAGAAGCTGCCGCCCGTCACCACAAGCGCCGATCCCTGCCAGGTCAGCTCGATACTGTCACCCTGGGGGATGGCCACGGGAACCGAGAGGTTGCCATATCCCAAAACGCCGATGGCGCCGCCATCCACCCGCTGCAGGGTAAAGGCGCTGTTATTGGCCACCAGAAAAAACCGGTCCCCCGCCGTCAGGGCCGAGGTATCGACCTGGATCAGCACATTGGCGTTGATATCCCAGCAGCCGCCGGCATTGGCATGCCCGATGATTTGCGGCGTGCTGAATGATCCCCACCCCGCCGCGTTGCCCTTCACATCCCCGAGAGCCCCGGCCACGAAAGCCGTGGTGGCGATCCGCGCGGAATCGTCGCCCGTGGCCGGCGTGGGCGCCGTGGGAGTGCCGGTCAGCGCCGCCGAGGCCAGCAGCGCCGTGGAATAATCCTCCCACCCGGCGCCGCCGGTATCGGGATCGCTGGCGTTGTTGTCGGCGGTGCTGATCCAGAAGCCCACCGCCGCCGCCTTCTTCAGCACGGACCCTTGGGGATAGCCGCCGATGGCGGCGCTGAAGGCGGCATTGTAGGCGGGCACCCCGCCCGCTTGCAGCCATTGCAGATTGGCGGTGATTTCGTTGAGGATGCCGTTCATATCCTGGCCGAAGGGCGGCACTCCGCCCGCCGAAACCGGCAGAAAACACAGCGGCGGGAAGCCATCAACCAGGCTGGCGGCGCCCGGAGTCACGCCGATCTGCGAGGCCAGGGGGATGGCGCGGATATAAGAAGCCCCGGCGCCATTGGCGAAGGGAACGTTGAAGAACGGGGGAAGCGAGGCGGCAAGCATCAGGAATAGCCTCCGAAAAAGATGCCGGTGTTGAAGGGGGCGCTGCCCGCCGCCTCGGCAAAGCCAAGGCATCCGGGGGCCTGCATGATCTCGAACAGCACTCCGGTGGGGGGCTGGAAGGCGCCGGATTGCTTCAGGATCGCCAGTTCATAGGGATCGAGCGCGAAATCGAAGGTCAGGCGGGCATTCATGCCGCCGGTATCGCAAACGAAGGCGTTGCCGCGGCCCGGAAACAGCTGGCGCAAAATGGCGTTGTAAACCGGGATGGCGGCCCGCGAGATGTTGGCGTAGGCCTTGGCCAGAATCAGCACGCGGAAGGCATCATCCGACAGGGCGACATTCTGCGAGGCCACCGGGCCGCCGTAAAAAGGCGACTGCCCGAAGGGATCGGCAGAGGCCGCCGTCGCTTCGTGGAAGCCGAAGGTCTTGCCGCTGCTCATCGCCAGGGTGCGCGCCACCCCCACGATGCGGCCCCACAGATCCAGGCCGTAGCCCTGGGCGGTGGCGATATTCCACACCTCATCGTAAAAGGCGTCGATCAGGGTGGCCGGATCGGCGGCGGCGTTGAACTGGCCGATCAGGGCCAGCAGCGTCGGGCTGTTGGCATACTGGCTGAGCAGGGTTGTGGAGAGATCGTTCATCAGCTGAACACCACGGAGATGCCGGCGGCTTGCAGGGTGGGCACCTGATCGATGCGCAGCAGCACCGAAGGCTGCGTGGCCGCCCCCACCCCCACCAGAACGGCATTGATCTGCGCCCAGGCGCCCAGGGCGGCGATGCCGGTGAAAAAGCGGCTGGCATACAAGGCGGCGCCGATGCGGGCGCGCTCGCCGCCATCCTCGCCGCTGAACGCCGCCAGAACGGCGTTTTGCACCAATGTCACGGCGTTGGACGGCACGGCGGCGTTCTGCCGCAGCGACACCGCCACCAGCACCGGAGTGGGCGTGGGAATCTGGAACGACACCGGGTAGCTGGGATAGGGCGGGCTGTAAACGCCGCCGCCATCGTCGGTCACCGTCACCGTGGTATTGCCGGTATAGCCGCAGCCGGGCGACTTTTTGGCCCAGATGGCGGCGCCGATCTCCGCCGCCGCACCGCCGTAAGCGGCCACATAGAGGCTGTTGGCGGCCAGCGGCACACCGCCCTGGGCGCAGGTCAGGCTTTCGGCGGCCACGGCCTGCGCCAGATTGACGGTGTAAGTCCCCGCGCCGCCGCTGCCGGTGCCCAGGGCGGTGATATAGGTGCCCTGGGCCACGCCGCCGCCGGTCACCATCTGGCCCACGGTCACGGCCCCCACCTGGCCGCCGATCCAGCGGCTGTCCGCCGCCGTCACCGTCAGGGTGGTGCCGGAAATGCTCCCGGTGATCACGGCGCCGCTGGTGGCGGCCAGGGGATTGTCCATCGCGTAGGCATCCAGCACGCCGGGCACCGCCAGCACGGCGGCCAGCACCGCCGCCGGGGTGCCCTGGGCATTGCCCGCCACCGACTGTTGGCGCCGCGCCTCGAAGGCGGCCCGCGATTCCACGTCCGAGCCCGCCACCCCGGCGGCGGCGTTGGTCACGGAATCCCAGCCGGGAATGGCCTGATAGATGCCCGACAGATAACCCGCCGGGCAGGCGATGGGGCCGGTAACGGCGCATTGAAAGGTCAGATCGATGCCGCCGCCGCTGGGGATGGTTCCGGCCTCGGTGGCCAGATAGAGGTTTCCCGCCTGATCCTGGGCCTGCGCCCCCACCGGGATCACCGTGCCGGGCAGGCCAGCGCAGGTGGCGGTTACCGTGGTGGCGGTGGCGGCGATGCGGGTCAGGCCATAGAGACGCCCGATGGCATCCTGCATGCGGCCCGAGGCATAGGCCGGGTCCACCCCGTTGACCAGGGCCACGAACTGATCGTAGCAATCGGCCAGAATGGCGGTTTCCGAGGTGGCAAGCTGGCCCTGCGGCGTGGTGAGGCCGGTATTGAGATCGGAGCCGAAGGCGGCCAGCTGATCGGCCTGCACCCCGGCCAGAATGGCGGCCTCGGTGGGCACGATGAAGCCGGTGTCCCCGAAGCTCGGCGCCGGAACATTGGTGGTGTAGCTGGTCATGGGATCAGAACTCGGCGGTTGAGACGATGCCGGAGGAATCGGTCACCTGCACCTGTCCGGTCAGGTTCCGGCCCGACAGGCCCGAGAAATAGACCTGGGCCGAGGCCACCCCCGGCACGGTGAGGGCGGCGGCCACGAATTGCGCCTTGACCACGGCGATGGAGGCCTGGCCGTTGTCGAGGATCTGCGTCCAATAGGGCAGGCCTTGGCGGGTGTCGTAATAGCATTCGCCCTGAAAGGTGCGGATGGCCGAGGCGGCATCCTGGGCCAGGGAATAATTGCTGGTGGCAACGGCGATATTGCCGCCGCTGTCCAGGGCCAGATCCCAGGCGGCGGCATCGAGGAACAGGGTCTTGCCGCTCATCCCACCGGCCCCCCGGTATTGCCGCCGCCGGTCTGCACACCGGAATGGGTGTGGCTTTGCATATCGATGCCGCCCGCCGTCATATTGCCGCTGCTGGTGATGGCGCCGTTGACGGCAAGCGCCCCGTTGATGGTGACGGGAGCATCGATGGTGACGGCGACAGGCGAGACCAGGGTGATGCCCGCCCCGCTGAACCGCACATACTGGCTGGGCACGCCGTTCAGCACGCCGCCCAGATAGAGGCCGTCCGACAGGTCGAAGCGGCGCCGGCTGCCGGGGTTGGCCTGGGCCCTGGTGGCGATCACCGCCGAGATATCACGGTCGGCGAACAGGGCGATGCCCAGATCCCCCACTTGCGGATCGAGAATCACCGCATTGGCGCCGCCCTGCAGGCGCAGATAGGGGCAGTTGAACACCTGCGGCTGCGGCACCGCGTTGCCGGCGCCATCCACCTGATTGACCAGGGGCTGCAGGGTAAGGGTGCCGGCAGACGACAGGCCGCCGGCGTTGCTCACCGCCACCACCCGGGCCAGGGTGGCGGTGGCCAGGCGGCCCAGCAGCATCTTCACCAGAAACATCTGCGCCGATATTTCCGAGCCGGGCGCCGCCCGCCCGGCCTGACCGACCACGCCTTTTATCATCTCAGGCCGCTCCCATTTCGATGGTTTCCACATGGCTCAGCCAGGCGCCGCCGGGGGTTTCGCTGTCCAGTTCGTGCACCAGGGTGCGGATCACCCAGCGGCCATTGGCCACCCCCACCACCGCGCTTTGCACATCCACCAGCCCGCCCAGTTTCAGCGCCGGATTGAACAGGCTGGTCAGGCACACGCCATTCCAGCCGGTGAGGTAGCCGGGATAACCCACCAGTCCGGTCTCCTTGCTGAGTAGCGGCACCACCGGCGTGGTCCGGTATCCGCCCTGCGGCCAGATGGCCAGAACGCCGTTGCCGATGCACCAGTCGATAGCGGCGGCCTCGGCCACCCGCCGCGCCTTTTCCCAGGCCGGGCCCGCCAGGGACGGAGAGTGAAGAACGGAATTTACACCGTTGTTTTCAAACAAATATCCCATCTCTGCCGCCAGATCGGCCATGATCCTGGCCACCGGCGTGGCACCGGGATAGGCGCTGGGTTTGGCCAGGGCCATCTTGTCCCAGCCGCCGGCCATGCCCACCAGTTGCACGGCGGCCTCGGGCGCCGCCGTCATATCGATGCGCCCCAGTTGCAGCGAGCCCTGGAACAGCAGGGCCAGACCCGAGGCATCTCCCGCCTTGATGCGGATACGGTTGTCGCGGGCCCGCAGGGCGGCGCTGTTCAGGGCCGACAGCGCGTTCCGATGCTCCGGCGACAACCCGGCCAGCCGCACGGTGGCCGTGCCCATCTGCTCGTTGCCCACCTCCTCGATGCGCACCTGGGCCTTGAGGCCGGACAGGGTCAGCCGCCGCTGCCCGGAGGTGCCGTCGGGGCCGCTGCCCAGCAGCAGGTCCACCTCGATGATCTTGCGGCTGAAGCTCATGGCAGCGCCGCCACATCGGCGGCCTCCAGGTACCACAGCAGGAACCGCGTCCCCAGGCCGGGGCTGGCCGGATCGGCGGCGCCCTGGGTGTCCTGGAACACCAGATCGCCGGCGAAGCCCAGCCAGGCATCGCGGACCATGCGGTTCAGATTCTGGCAAACCACCCCGCCCAGAAGCAGGACATCGCTCACATAAAGATCGCAAAACATCCCGTAACATCCTGCTGTATAAAGATTTATTACGCAGGCCTGGCCACCCAGCATGATGGACAGGCTTTGATTGGCGCTGTCGGAAAGCGGGATCTGCCGCATCACGTCACCAGAGACAAAAGAGAACCGGCGGCCTGGGACAGGCCGGGCAGGCGCAAGCCCAACCCCAGCGGCGAGGCCGAGGCGGCAACGGCCACATGCACCAGACCGGAACCCTGGCCCTGCACGCGCACCTCGGCCAGTTCGGCCTCCACCGTCAGCAGTCCCGCGCCGCCGCCGCCGCCACGGCACAGGCCGGTGCGGGTAAAGGTCATGCCGGCGTAGGTGCCGTCGGGGGCCGCCACGTCGCAGGTGACGGTATCGGCGGCCAGGGCATCCAGCGCCGCCAGGAAGGCGGCCCGCTCGGCGGCGGAACCGCCCTTGGTCATGCGCAGGCGGATTTCCAGCGGCAGGGCCACCTTGTTGCAGGATTGAAAGCCCCCCTGCTCCACCGGCGCCTGGCAAACCTGCCACAGCCGCCGCACCTCCTGCGCCAGGATGCTGTCGGGGCACAGCACCGGCTGGCCATTGCGAAAGAGCCCCCATTGCGGCCCGGAAAAGGCGGCCAGGCTCTGCACGGCGTCGGCGGCCAGCAGCGTCACCCTGCTTTGCGCCTGTCCCAGGCGGTTCAGCAGGGCCGGATAGCCCGATTGGATCGTCATCTACATCTGCCCCTGATTGACCTGGGCCACGGTCAGATAGTGCTTGAGCGCCGCCCCCACCGCCTGCCCCTGGGCGCGGGCATCGCCGCCATCGGCCTGCACGCTGATGCTGCCGATGCTGATCCCGGCAGCGGCGGCCGGATTTCGCTCCGCCGTCAGACCGGCGGCCAGGCTCTGCGGCTGCCGGGCCAGGGCCAGACCGAAATCCGCCCCTCCTTGCGACAGCGGGGGCCGGTC
>JAJZGK010000127.1 GCA_021798485.1 Pseudomonadota bacterium | reverse complement strand
ATCCATGTGGGGGAGACGCCGTCTAGAAAGAAACCAGGTCAGACGGCTTACCAGCAGTTTCATACCCGGTGGGTCCGCTCCGTCGGTGGCAACTGATACCGGCCAACCCTTGAAGTGACTCGTTGGCCGGTCTCCAGCGAGCCTTGAGCGAGCGGCCAAGGCGGCGGATGCCGCCGCCCGGCGAGGGACGATACAACCGGTCAATTCATTGGCCGGTTGGTATGATCAGCGCATCGGCACCAGGGTTTCGAACGAGGCGTTCTTAAGCGCCGCCTTCACCGGACCCTGGGCATGGCGGAAGGCCAGGTCCACCCCGGAAGCGCAGGCGGCATCGTAAAGGCCGACGAACAGGCTGAGCCCGGTGGAATCGACGAAGGACAGCCCACCCAGATCCACCTCGCACGCTGTGGACACACCGGCGAACCGTTGCAGCACCTCTTTGAACCTGGGGGCGTCGAGATAGGTCAGACGCCCCTCGATATGGAAAACGGCCACGCCGTTTTCCTGGGTATAGCGGATCTCCACTTTTTTCCTCCCCGGCCCTCAGGCGGCCCGAATATTCGACAGGAACGCATCGATCTGACGGCGCAGATTTTCCGTGCGCTCGGCCACATCGCGCGCCACCGCCAGCACATTGCCGGCGGCACGTCCGGTTTCACCGGCGGCATTGCGCACGCCGGAAACATTGGTGGTCACCTCGTCGGCGCCCTGCGACACCTGATGGACATTATCGGAAATTTCCGACGTTGCCACATCCTGTTCCGAAACCGCCTGCAAAATGCCCGTCGAGAAATCGCTCATCCGGTGAATGATGGCGGTAATATCGTCGATGGCCTCCACCGCCGCATGCGTTTCGTTCTGCACCGCGTTGATCTGGGCCGAAATCTCATCGGTGGCCTTGCCGGTCTGATTGGCCAGGGTTTTCACCTCGCCGGCCACCACGGCAAAGCCCTTGCCGGCATCGCCGGCCCGGGCCGCCTCGATGGTGGCGTTCAAGGCCAGAAGGTTGGTCTGGCTGGCGATATGGTTGATCAGCCCCACCACATCGCTGATGCGGCCCACCGCCTGGGTCAGTCCTTCGAACAGGCTGTTGGTTTCCTGGGCCCGCTCCCGCGCCGTTTCGGCGATCCGGGCGGAATCGGTGACGCGGGAATTGATGCGATCCACCGCCGCCACCAGCTGTTCGGCGGCGGAACTGACCACATGCATGTTGGCCGACATTTCCTCCACCGCCGCCGCCACCGCCGTGGCCTGGCCGGCGGTTTGATCGGCGGTGGCCGACATGATGCGCGAAGTGGCTTCCATCTGCCGGGCCGCCTCGGCCATGCTGCCCAGTTCGTCGGCCACCTCGCCGTTGAATTGCTGCAACAAGGCATCGATGACGCGGGCGCGGCGGTCCTTGGCGTCGCGCTCGGCCTGCTGCTGGCGGGCCAGATCGTCGGCGCGGATCAGCCCCTGGCGGAAGGTTTCCACGGCGCGGGCCATATCGCCGATCTGGTCCTGGCGGTCGGCGCCATCGGTGCCGTGTCCGTAATCTCCCGCCGACAGATCCTTCATGCCGGCGATCACCCGCCCCAGGGGCCGCGAGATATCGGCGGCGATGGCCCAGGCCACCGACAGGGCCAGGGCGAACAGCAGCGCCGTGGCGCCCAGGGTCCAGTCGAAGGCATGCTCGGCCTGGGCCTGAATGGCCGAGGCCAGACTTTGCAGATTGCCCGCCACCTTGTCTTCCACCCCCTTCAGCAGATCGATCTTGCGGGTGATGGTGTCGAACCACACGGCGGCATCCACATGTCCGGTGCCGCCGGTGAAGGGGCTGTCGTAGGCGATCTGGCTCATGCGGTCCACCGCCAGGGCGGCCGGGCTGGCCAGGGCCAGGGCCAGGGCCTGGCGCTCATCCGGGCCGGCATAGGCCAGGAAGGTGGAAAAGAAGGCGTTCTGTTGGGCGATCAAGGCGATGAAATGCTGGTAGGCTGCCGTTTCGAAATGCCCGGCCCCGAAGCCGCCGGCGCCCACCGCGCGTTCCTGCCCGGCCCGTTCCTTGCCCTGCAGCAGTTGGGTGTAGGCGGTAATGGCCTTGGCAAGGCGGGCATCGTTATCCATGACCGCCAATTGTTCCACCATGGACAGCATGCCGCCGATCAGGCTGGTGTAATAGCCCGCCGTCTGGGATTGGCTCAGGGCCAGATGATCCACCGCCGCCCGTTCGCCGGACAGCTTGGCCAGGGCGCCGCGGGTCTGGGCGATCAGCCCGGCCAGGGGCGCCGCCGCCGGCTCGGTCTCGAAGCGCGATAAATCCGTGGCCAGGGTGGCAAGGCGGCCATCGGACAGGGCGCGCTGGGCGCCGATGCGGTCGCCGAATTTGGCGCCATGGCTGCCGACGAAGCCCACCGACATGCCGCGCTCCTTCTGCAGTTCATGCACGCTGGCCCCGATCACCGGCGCCAGGGCGGTCAGTTCGCGGAAGGACCGCATGCGCTGCACCTCGCCGTATTTCCCGGCCACCCCGAGAACCGAAAAGGCCAGCATGCCCGCAACCGGTATCAGCACCGCGATCCAGATTCTGGCTCCGATACCGAGTTTTCTGAGCAGCCTTGCCATGGTTTCCTCCATCTTCGGTCTTTAACGTGTATTTATTTTAGATGTTATAGCCGCGCCGCCATCGCCGCCGCAACAGCCGCCGCCGTCAGTCCCGGGTCACCACCTTGTCGTCGATGAATACCACCACGCTGTCTTCGATCAGCTTCAGCTTGGCCAGGGTGCGCAGGCGCTCGATATGCGCTTCCGACAACGGCACCAATCCGGCCAGCACCAAACGCCCGTTCACCGCCACCACGTCGCGGGCCAGGTCCATGCCGGGCAGCAGCACGGCGGTGGAAAGATGGGTGGTGGCGGTGCGGCCGGCATCATTGTTTTCCAGCCCGGCCCGCACTTTTTTCAGCAGAAAGGGATCGTAGCGCCCGGCATTCAGCTCCAGCACCGTGAAATCGATCTTGCTGGGCATCATGGCGGAGGAGATGGCGCTGAGATCGTTGAGAATCTTCAAGATCCGCGCATCAACGGGCAGATCGTCGCCCTGGGGGCCGTCGGCGGGGAAACCGCTGCCGTCATAGCCGCGGTTTTGCAGATAGACCAGCTGCGCCACCCCGCCCATGCGCGGAATATTGCCGATGACGTTGCGCGCCAGTTCCGGCGCCCGGTCCACCAGCGTCGCTTCCGCCTCGCTCAGGGGCTGGCCGCGATGCACTTTTTCCAGAACCTCGGGCGGCAATGAAATCATGCCGAGAGGCGCCAGGATGGCCGCCAGATCCAGCTGCCAGCGATGCGGCATGTTGGACAGTGCGTTCAGTTTGCGCACCCAGCCGCGGATGCGGGTGGCCCGGCTGTAGCCCTGGGGATAGGCCATGGCCAGCATATCCACCAGCACCTTGATGCTGCCGGCCAGAGTCTTTTCCAGAAGATCGCGCTCGGCGGTGATCAGGCGGTACTGGGCGATGGCGGCGTCGAGCCCGCTGACCAGCACCTCGTGCGGGCAGGGCTTGGTGAGAAAACGGAAAATGGCTCCGGTGTTGATGGCGTCGACGGCGGTTTGCATATCGGCATTGCCGGTCAGCATCACCCGCACCGTTTCGGGCGAGATCTCCTTGACCCGGCTCAGGGTTTCGATGCCGTCCATGCCGCCCATGCGCATGTCGCACAGAATGACCGCCGGAACCGGCCCCTGGCGCAGCAGCCCCAGGGCCTCCTCGCCGCCCTGGGCCATCATCAGCTCGTATTTTCCCCGCAGCTGCCGGCGCATGGAGGATAGAAGGTTGGCATCGTCATCGACGATCAGCACGGCCTCAGGCATTGCATGTCCTCCCTTTTCCGGTCCGCCGGCCGTCGGCCAGCACCATCTCCCCATTCACCGTGGCCCGCAATGCCAGGGCGCCCGTATAAATCTCGTCCAGAACGGCGCAACAGCGGTCGGCCTTCAGCGGAAGGGGGAAATCCGCCCCCAGGGCGCGGGCCAGATGCAGATAGCTCGTCACCATCCGGCTGCCGCCGCCCAGGGCCGACGGACGCAGGGCATAAAGAACCGCCTCCACCACCGCATCGGGAAATCCCCACAGGCTCAGGAGATAGGCCCCCAGCTCGCAATGGCTGGCGCCGAAGGTCCGGCGCTCGCAATCCTCCAGGGTTTCCGGCCCGGCCTCGGCCACCGCCGCCCCATAGCGGGACCCGAAGGCATCGAACAGCACCAGCGCGCCGATCACGCTCATCATGCCGGCGCATTGGGCCAGGGCGGCCAGGTCGGAATTTTCCCCGTTCTCAAGCGCCAGCTGCCGGGCCAGCTGACCGGTTTGCAGGCTGTAGCCACTCAAGGCCCGCAGCTTGTCCTGCCCCGGTCCGGCCTCGTATTGCCGGAAGATTCCCGAAACCAGCACCAGATTGCGCACCGTTTCCATGCCCAGCAGCTTTACCGCCTGCTCCGCCGTGGTCATATGCGCCCCCAGGGCGAAAAAGGCGGAATTGGTGATCTTCAGAAGCTCGGCGGTCATGGCCACGTCGCGGCCCACCAGATCGGCGATCTCGCCCACCGTGACGCTGTCTTTTTCCATGGCCCGGGTCAGCGGCAGGTAGAGATCGGGCAGCGAGGGCAGCGTGCGCAGCCCCGAGGCCAGCCGGCGCATGTGCTCGTCGGCCAGGATGCGCCGCATGGCGAGGGCGCGCTCCATCAGCGTCAGGATCAGTTCGGGGGAACAGGGTTTGGCCAGGTATTGGTGGGCCGGTCCGATGCTGCGGAAAATACTGTGTTTTTCCGAATAGCCGGACAGCACCACCCGCAAGGTGCCGGGATGGGCCCGTTCCACCTGCGACAACAGATCGGCGCCATCCAGGTCGGGCATGCGCATGTCCGACACCACCACGTCGAAATGCCGCTGCTCCAACAGGGCAAGAGCCCGCACCGGGCTGTCGCAGAAGCTCATGTCCCACTCGGCCCGCTGACCCCGCAGCATGCGCTGCAGAGCCTGTAGAATATTGGGGTCGTCGTCGACGAACAAAATCCCCAGTTTCATGCCTTGCGTCCCTTGCCCGATCAATGGCGCAGTCCCTATCCGCACGACCATGCGGCCCATGCGGCGCCCCCTTGGGTCACCTCACATGCCGACCGCTGTAACATAGATAAGGAATGCCCATTCATCCCGTCCTCTAAAGCAGGATACACTTATCTTTAGAAGGAAGGAGGGCCAAGGACAGGTATTTCGGACTATACCTCCGCTTTTTCGCGCAGGCGGAGCACCCGCTCGGCGGGAACATGCACCCTGGCGATGGTGCCGTGGCCGATGGCGCTGATCAGCTCCAGCCGCCCGCCGTGCAATTCGATGAAGGCCTTGGTCAGGGGCAGCCCCAGGCCCGTGCCGTCGAAACGCCGCGCCAGACTGCCATCCACCTGGGCGAAGGGGCGAAAGGCCTTGGCCATGCCGTCGGCATCCATGCCGATGCCGTCGTCGGACACCGAGAGCGTCAGGGTGCCGTCAGCCTCCAGTTCGGCCCAGAGCCGCACGGTGCCGCCGGGCAAGGTGAATTTCACGGCATTGGACAACAGATTAAGCACGATCTGTTTGAACCGCCGGGCATCCACCAGCAGCGGCGGCAGATCCTCGTCAAGGGCGTTCAGCAGACGCACCTTGGCCTGCTCGGCGCGTTCACGCAGCAGCGGCAGGGTTTGCCGCGCCAGATCCGGCAGCACCACCTCCTCGGGGAACAGTTCCACCTGGCCGGCTTCCACTTTCGACATATCGAGAATTTCGTTGATCACCGACAGCAGATGCTGGCCCGAATCGTGGATATCGCCGGCATAACCGCGATAGGCGTCGTTTCCCAGCGGCCCCATCACCTCGGCCCGCATGACATCGGAAAACCCGATGATGGCGTTCAGCGGCGTGCGCAGTTCATGGCTCATATTGGCCAGGAACTCCGACTTGGCGCGGTCGGCCAGTTCGGCGGCCTCCTTGGCGGCGCGCAGCTGCTGTTCGGCCAATCGGCTGACGGTGACATCCAGAACCAGGCTGAAAAACCCCAAAACCTCGCCGTCGGCGGCCCGGTGCGGCAGATGCGTGGCCTGAATGGCCCGGCGCTCGCCGTTATGCGCGGTGATCCAGCCGCCATAGGAAACCTCGTGACCGGCCAGCACCTCGCTAAGATGCGGCCGCATCAGGGCCAGCATCTCCTCGGGCAGAACCTCGGCCGCCGTTTTCCCCACCATGCCTTCCGGCGCCAGCCCCAGCCAGTCCTGATGCTGGCGGTTGGCGAATTGGAAGCGGCGGCCGTGATCGATATAGGCGATCAGCCCCGGCAGGGCATCGGCAATGGTGCGGATGCGCTGTTCGCTCTCCCGCAGCACGCTTTCGGCGCGCTGGCGCTGGGCCACCTCCCGCAGCAGGGCGCGTGTACGGTCGCGCACCCGCCGCTCCAGCTGTTCCTGCGCCGCCGACAGGGCCTTTTCCACCTGGCGGCGGCGGGTGATATCCAGCAGCGTGCCCACCATGCGCGTGGGCAGGCCGTTTTCGTCGCAGGCCACCTCGCCCTGCTGGCGCACCGTATGAATGCTGCCGTCGCGCCAGCGGGTGCGGTGTTCCACATGGTAGCCGGACAGACTGGTCAGGCTGCAATCCATGGCCGCCTCCACGGCGGCGCGGTCCTCGGCCGGGACGGCGTCCAAAAGCTGCTGGTATGTGATGGTTCCGCCGCTACGGGACGGCAGGCCCAGAATGCGCAAGGCCTCGTCCGACAGCCACAGTTCGCCGCTCAGAACATCCCATTCCCAGATCCCCACATGGCCGATGCGCTGCGCCTGATCCAGATTGAATCGCACGGTTTGCAGGGCGGCCTCGCTTTGCCGCCGGGTTTCCTGGGCGCGGCGGTGGCGCAGCATGGCGCGCCGCAGGGCGCGCACCAGATGCGCCTCGCCCGGTCCCGGCAGGGCCAGGCATTCCACCGCTCCGGCCAGGATCAGATCGGATTCGGCGCATTCGGGCATGCGCGCCAGCGCCACCAGCAGCGGCAGATCGGGAAAGGCGGCGGCCAGATCCTCGGTCAGGGCCAGAAAATCGGGGCAAAACTGATCGCCGGCCAGCAGCAAAGCCCCCAGCTGATCGGATACCGGCAGCCCCCCCGCCTGGAGCGGCGCCGGCAGAACCTGCAGCGGCAGATCGTTTTCCCGGCGGATGATGGCCTCGGCCACGGCCGGGGCCGCGCCGCCATGGCATAGAAGCAACACACCCTGCCCCATGCGGATCACAGGAGGCAAGGCGGTTTTCAAAGCGGAGAGGAGACGTTTCATCCAGCCGACATTAATTCAGACCCGGCCAACTTTGGAATCATTCTGAATGGGTAGGAGCTCTATCAAAAGGATTAAGGAGCAAGGAAACCGCCTCTTAGGGAAAGACCATAAAAAAAAGCCGGAAAGGCTTCCCTTCCGGCTTTTTTTCCTGAAGTCTTTTCTTTTACTGGGCTGCGGTCTGATCGCCTTTGCAATCTTGATGGTATGCGACGACCCTCTCCACTTCCTTTTTCGAACCCAGAATCACCGGCACCCGTTGATGCAGGGCGGTGGGAGGCACCTCCAGAATGCGCCGGCTGCCGGTGGTGGCGAGCCCCCCCGCCTGCTCCACCAGGAAGGCCATGGGATTGGCTTCGTACATCAGGCGCAGCTTGCCGCCCTTGGCACGGTTCTCGGCATCGATGGGGTAAAGGAACACGCCGCCCCGGCACAGGATGCGATGCACGTCGGCCACCATCGAGCCCACCCAGCGCATATTATAATCGCGCCCACGCGGACCGTCCTTGCCGGCCATGCACTCATCCACATAGCGGCGCACCGGCTCCTCCCAGAAGCGCTGGCGCGAGCTGTTGATGGAAAACTCGCGGGTTTCCTCGGGAATGCGCATGTTGGGATGGGTCAGCACGAACATGCCCACATGCTGATCCAGGGTAAAGCCGTTGACGCCGTTGCCGGTGGTCAGCACCAGCATGGTCGAGGAGCCGTAAACGGCATAACCCGCCGCCACCTGGCGCACGCCGGGCTGCAGGAAGGCGTCTGTGGAGCTGGGATCCACCCCTTCGGGCAGGCGCAGGATGGAAAAGATGCTGCCCACCGAGATGTTGACGTCGATATTGGAGGAACCGTCCAGCGGATCGAACAGCAGCAGATAGCGGCCATCCACATTGCCGCGCACGGTGTGGATCTCCTCCAGTTCCTCCGAGGCCATGGCGGCGTAGTGGCCGCCCAGGGAGTTCATGTGCAGGAAGATGTCGTTGGCCACCACATCCAGCTTCTTCTGCTCCTCGCCCTGCACGTTTTCCGATCCGGCCAGGCCCAGATTGCCGGCCATGGCGCCGCGATTGACCTCGTGCGAGATCATCTTGCAGGCGGTCAGGATATCGGTCAGCAGGGCGGTGAAGGCCCCCGATGTGCCCAGGCGGCGCTGTTCCTGAATCAGATAGTGCGACAGTGTGGTGCGGGAGTAGGGCATGGCCTCGCCTTTATAGTTCCATGTCGGTTCAATGACGTGGGCGCAAGACTTACTCCACCCCGGCCGGACTTTCAACCGAAGCTGTAGAGCCGGCAGGGCAACCGGGTGAAGCCGATTGCCCCGTTTGATGTGCGTCCCTCAATCGCCGGGCGCCGGGCTTCGCCCAGCTTGGCTTACGCGCGAACGATCGCGCGGGCGCTCAATGCGCCATCGCGCCGAAGACGGTATGGTATAAACAACACCCACGCGTTCATCCGATTGTCCTGGCAGAGCCGGCTAGCCGGTTCAAGGCACGCTGGTGCGGGCCAGGCGCAGGCCGATATAGGGGCATTTCACATCGGTGTCGGCCCGCCGGGCGCTGGCCCAGAGCTGCGAGGGATAGGCCCCCCACGAGCCGCCTTTCAGAACATGCGCCTCGCAGGCGGGATCCTTGTAGGCCTGGGCCCCCGTCTGTTTGGGCAGGGTTTCGCTCCAGCAGTCGGCGGTCCACTGCCACAGGTTGCCGCTCATATCATAAAGCCCGAAGCCGTTGGCCGCCCTGGTCGCCACCGCATGAGAGCCGCGGCTGGAATTCATGATGTACCAGGCCACCTTGCCCGGATCGTCACCGCCGCAATAAAGCGTGTCGGGCCGGCCGCCGTGGCAGGCATATTCCCACTCCGTTTCGGTGGGAAGCCGGTACAGGCCGTGGCCGCTGGCGTTCAGGCGCTTCAGCAGTTCGGTCAGATCCAGCCAATGCACCTGATCCACCGGAAAATCTCCGGCCTTTTTCGCCACCGAGGGATCCCGTGCCAGCACCT
>JAJZGK010000126.1 GCA_021798485.1 Pseudomonadota bacterium | reverse complement strand
GTTGGCCGGTATCCAGCGAGCATTGAGCGAGCGGCCAAGGCGGCGGATGCCGCCGCCCGGCGAGGGACGATACAACCGGTCAATTCATTGGGCGGTTGGTATAACACCGGAAAGGCACCGCAATGACCTGGAATCCCCGGCAATATCTGCGCTATGGCGATCAGCGGCTGCGCCCCGCCCTGGAGCTTCTGGCCCGGATCCCCCTCGAAGCGCCGGCCGGCATCGTCGATTTAGGCTGCGGGCCGGGCAATGTCACCCCCTATTTGCAGGCACGCTGGCCCGAGGCCCGGCTTACCGGTGTCGATTCCTCGGCCGAGATGCTGGAGGCGGCCGGCGCCGCCCTGCCCGGCGCGGCCTGGATCCAGGCCGATGCCGCCGCCTGGCGCCCGGAAACGCCGCCTGATCTGATTTACGCCAACGCCTCGCTGCACTGGCTCGATGATCATGCGGCGCTGTTTCCCCGGCTGTTCGGGCTGCTGGCGCCGGGCGGGGTGCTGGCGGTGCAGATGCCGCGCAATTTCCAGGCCCCCAGCCATACCGAGATGCGCGCCCTGGCCGCCAACGGCCCCTGGCGCGACAGACTGGCGCCGCTGCTGCGCCCCGATCCGGTGGCCGCACCCGCCTTTTACTGGGATCTCCTGCGCCCGCTGGGCGCCGCCGTGGACATTTGGGAGACGGAGTATCTGCAGGGGCTGCGGGGCGAGGACGCGGTGCTGCAGTGGATGCTGGGCACCAGCCTGAAACCCTTGGCCGACGCCCTGCCGCCCGACCAGCGCGCCTTGTTCCTGGAGCGCCTCGGCGCCCGCCTGGCGCTCGCCTATCCGCGCCGGAACGATGGCCTGACCCTGTACCCCTTCCGCCGCCTGTTCCTGGTGGCCGGTCAGGACAGGCTTTAAATGCGGCTGCCCTAAATGCGGCTGCCCTAAATGCGGCTGATGGTGTAGCCCAGTTCGGGATGATCGGCCAGGCCGGTGGCGCGGGCCTGGGCCAGGGCCTGGCGGTTGATGTCGAGATCGACCCCGGCCTCCAGCGGGAAGGCCCCGCCGGACACGAAATGGATCACCAGGGCGCGCAGCATGTCGTGCTCGATCTCGGTCTGCTCGCGGAAATGATAGCCGGCATAGCCGTTGTCGTCGTTCCTATGCACGTGATGGGCGGCAATGCGGAAGAAGAAGCAGAATCCCTCGGCGGGAACGATCAATTGCGCCGGCACCACGGCCTCGCCGATGCCGGGAATTTCCGTGGGCAGACGAAAGCCGGTGGCCGACCAGTCGATGGTGCGGGCGGGATGGCCGCCGATCATCACCGGCACCGACATGATCAGCCGCTGATAGCGCCGCTTGCTGAGCTGCGCCGGCGTCTCGAGATGCAGACCGACCGACATGCTGCCTTATCCCCCAACGGATTGCGGTGGAGGCTGTTTTTAATAGGAAACCCCGGTGAGGTACAGCCCGGAAGCGGGCGCGGTGGCCCCTGCAACAGAACGATCACGCGCCTGTAACACCGCCTTCACATGCTCCGGCGGCACCTTGCCCTCGCCCACCAGTTTCAGGGTGCCCACCATGTTGCGCACCTGATGATGCAGAAAGGAGCGGGCCGCCGCCACGACGTGGATTTCCTCGCCGGCCCGGCGCACCTCCAGCGCATCCAGGGTTTTCATCGCCGAACGGGCCTGGCATTCGGAGGCGCGGAAGCTGGTGAAATCGTGATGGCCCAAGAGATGGTTCGCCCCCTCCTGCATGGCCTCGGCCCGCAGCGGCTTCGCCACCCACCACACCCGGTGCCGCTCCAGCACCGGCGCGGCGCGGCGGTTGAGGATCCGGTACAGGTAGCGCCGTCCGGTGGCCGAGAAGCGGGCGTGAAAACCCTCCGGCGCCAATTCGGCGGCCAGCACGATCACCGGGGTGATGCCATCCTCGCCGCGCAGCCAGTAGTTCAGGCCATCGCGCACGGCATCGGTGGTCAGCGGTTTTTCCAGATCGGCATGGGCCACCTGGCCGGTGGCGTGCACGCCGGCATCGGTGCGGCCCGCCGCCGCCACCGTCACCGCATGGCCGGCCAGCTTGACCAGGGCCTCCTCCAGGGCCTGCTGCACCGAGGGGCCGCTGGTCTGGCGCTGCCAGCCCACCAGGCCGGTGCCGTCATATTCCAGGGTCAGTTTGTAGCGGGGCACAGGACCAGGCCCTTGGGCAGGGGATGGCCGCGCAGAAAATCTCCGGCGGCCAGGGCGCTTTTGCCGGCCCGCTGCAAAACCAGCAGGCGCAGGGCGCCCTCGCCGCAGGCCACCGTCAGGGCATCGTCCAGCAGGGTGCCGGGCGCCCCCCGTCCCGCCGTCACCTCGGCCCGCAGCACCTTGATGCGCTCGCCGCCATGCAGAAACCACACCCCCGGCCAGGGGGTGAAGGCGCGGGCCTGGCGCTCCAGCTCGACGGCGGGGCGGCTCCAGTCGAGACGGCCCTCGTCCTTGGACAGCTTGGCGGCATAGGTCACGCCGTCGGCGGGCTGCGGCGTCGCCGTCAGGCTGCCCGCCTGCAACCGCGCCAGGGCCTCCACCATCAGGGCCGCGCCCTGCGCCGCCAGGGCATCGTGCAGGCTTTGCCCGGTGGTTTCGGCGGTGATGGGGGTTTCGCCCTTCAGCAGCATGGCCCCGGTATCCAGGCCCTGATCCATCCGCATGATGGTGACGCCGCTGACGGCATCGCCGGCGGCGATGGCCCGTTGAATGGGAGCGGCGCCGCGCCAGCGCGGCAGCAGCGAGGCATGCACATTGAAACAGCCGTGCCGGGGCGCCTCCAGCACCGCCGGCGGCAGGATCAGGCCATAGGCCGCCACCACCGCCGCATCGGCGCCCAGCGCGGCGAAGGCCGCCTGCTCTTCCGCCGCTTTCAGCGAGCGGGGGGTGAACACCGGCAGGCCCTGGGCGGCGGCGAAGGCGTGCACCGGGCTCGGCTGCTCCTTATGGCCGCGCCCGGCCGGACGCGGCGGCTGGCTGTAAACCGCGCGGATCTCATGCCCGGCCGCCAGCAGCGCCGCCAGGATGGACACCGAGAAATCCGGCGTCCCCATGAAGACCAGGCGCAGGCTCACGCCTTTTTCTCCCGCGATTTCAGAAGCTTGCGCAGGATCATGTTGCGCTTGAGGCTGGAAAGGTGATCGATGAACAAGATGCCGTCCAGGTGATCCATCTCGTGCTGCACCACCGTGGCCAGCAATCCATCGAAGGTCTGTTCGCGGCGGCGGCCGCTTTCGTCGAGATAAGCCACCGTCACCCAGGCCGGACGGGTGACATCGGCATAATGCTCGGGCACCGACAGACAGCCTTCCTCGTAGACGCAATCCTCGTCCGATGCGCCGATGATCTCGGGATCGACCATGCGCAGCGGCGCCTTGGGCTCGTCGTCGCGGGCGATATCGATCACCAGCACCCGTTTCAGCACCCCCACCTGCGGCGCCGCCAGACCGATGCCGGGGGCGGCGTACATGGTCTCCAGCATATCGTCCATCAGGGCGCGCAAGGCATCGTCCACCGCGCCGACGGCGGCGGCTTTCTGCTTCAGCCGGGGATCGGGGGCCACCAGAATGGGAAGACGGGCCATGGCGTGGACACTTTCTCGCTAAACAAGGGCGCGGCACCGCCGCCGCCGGACTGTCATGAATAAGGTGAGGGTGAAATAGGCCGTCGCCGCCCGATCGTCAAGAGAGCGGTTTGACCAGATCCTCCGCGGCATAGCTCTTCAGATAGGTGGCCAGATCCTCGTCGAGGCTGGCCCAGCCGATGGAGGCCGCCACCTTGGCATAGACCCAGTGGATCAGCGGATTGACGTGACGGCAGTAATTGGTGAGCGGCACCAGCCGATGCCCCATATCCACCTTGGCCCGATAGCTGGTCTGGCCGCTTTGGATCACCCGCACCCCCAGGCCGGAGGCCCAGTCCACCACCTCGTCCCACAGGCGGAAATAGAGCGACCAGTCGCGCGGGCAGGCGTAATCCAGGCCGATGAACTTGTTGATGATGTGATCGCCCTGCACGAAACACAGCATGAAGGCCACCAGGCGGTCGTCGCCCGCCTGGCGCAGCAGCATGAACTGGCTTTCCGGCTGCGCCGCCAGGGCCTGAAAAAAGGCCGGGGTCAGGATTTCGAAGCGGGTGGTGGCCCGTTCGAAGGTTTGCCAGAACAGGGCGAAGATCTGCTCCAAAAGGGCCGGATCGGGGTGGCGCACCACTTCGGCCCGCAGATCCGCCAACTGACGGCTGCGCTTGAGCTTGCGGTTCAGGGAATAGCGCCGGCTGCCCTTCATCGCGGCGTAGAAATCGGCCTTGCCGGGGCCGGGCAGATCGGCCTCGGCGCCGGGAAAGCTGACGGCGGCGAACAGGCGGGCCCGCCCGGCCAGCCACGCCATGTCGGCGGCGGCGGCCTGGGGCATGTCCTTCCACACCAGCATGGCGGCGCGGCGGCGGCGGCATTCCGCCTCGAAGGCCCGCTGCAAAACCATGAGGGCGGCGCGGCGGTCCACGCCCGGCAGCAGCCCCACCGTGCCCTCGTCGGAACAGGGCGAGCCCACGAACAGGGTGCGCTGATAAAGCGCCGAAGGCCACACCCGTCCGGCCAGGCGGAACAGCGGCAGCACCGCCTCGGGCAGAACCAGGGCGATATCCATATCCATCAGAAAGGCGGGGGCGATGCCCACGGCCCGCCCCTGGTCCTCGACCAGGGCGTAGAAGAAGGCGAACTGATCCTCCAGCCCGGCCTGTTCCAGGGCGTGATACCACCAGCGTCCTTCCAGGGGCGGCGGAAAGCAGGCGGCCCACAGTCCGTCGTCGATCTCCTGTTCGCTGGCGACGAAACGGACCGAGAGCGTCATGACAGCAGCTCGCCCACGCGGTAGATCAGCAAGGTCAGCAGCATATTGATGATGGTGAGGGCGGTGGCGGTGGACATATCCACCCCCAGGCCGCGCCGCAGCAGAAACCACTCATAGGCCAGCAGCCCCAGCGTGGCCAGCAGCCACAGCAGAAAAGCCGGGCCGGGCGGCAGCAGCTGCAACGCCCCCAGCAGGATGATGGGGGTCATCAGCGCGAATTCCACCACCTGGAACCAGTTGAAGGCGGCGAAATAGGTATAGTAGCGGCCCTGGCAGCGGAAATGGCGGGCGATGGGCACCATCAGCAGCGGATAGGCCAGCCAGGCCACGGCGTAGGCCAGCCACTGGAACAGGCTGTAGCGGGCCGGGTCGCTCACCTGCTCGCTCACCCGCCCGGCCCACACGATCCCGGCCTGAAAGGGCAGCACCGCCACCGCCGCCAGGAACGACAGCAGAAAGCCGCGGCCGCCATGGGCGAAATGGCGGAAGGCTCCGGCATCGAAACGCAGAATGCCGCGCAGGCCGGCCGCGATCTCGCGCAGGAAGGCCTTCATGGCGTCAGGCCGCCCCGGCCAGCAGGGTGGCCAGCACCCGGCGGTAGATGCGGGCCAGGCGGCGCAGATCGTCCACCGCCACGCATTCCTCGGCCTTGTGAATGGTTTTGCCCACCAGGCCGAACTCCGACACCGCGCAGACGGTCTTGATGAAGCGGGCATCGGAGGTGCCGCCCGAGGTGGAAAGCTCGGGCACCAGGCCGGTCTCGGCGGTGATGGCCGCCACCAGGGCCGCCGACAGCGGACCGGGCGGGGTGAGAAAACTGTCGCCCGACACCTCGATCTCCAGATCATAGGCGCCGCCCACGGCATCGAAGCGGCGGCGCAGCCACTGTTCCAGCCCGGCCCCGTCCCACTGATCGTTGAAGCGGATGTTGAAGGCGGCCCGCCCCTCGGCCGGAATGACGTTGGTGGCCGGATTGCCCACATCGATGGAGGTGAGCGCCAGGGTGGAGGGCTGGAAATGGGCGTTGCCCTGGTCCAGGGGGCCGTCGGTGATGGCGGCCAGCATGGCCACCAGCCGCGGCAGCGGGTTGTCGGCCAGATGCGGATAGGCGGAATGGCCCTGCGTGCCCCTTACCCGCAGGCGGGCGTTCAGGCTGCCGCGGCGGCCGATCTTGATCATATCGCCCAGGGTTTGCGGACAGGTGGGTTCGCCCACCACGCAAAAATCGATGTGTTCGCCCCAGGCGGCCAGGCTGTCCAGCATGCGCACCGTGCCGTCGAGGGCGCGGGCCTCCTCGTCGCCGGTGATGAGCAGGCTGATGGAGCCGGGAGGCTCGCCCTCGGCCAGAAGGGCGGCCACGGCGGCCACGAAGCTGGCGATGGCCCCCTTCATATCGGCGGCGCCCCGGCCGTAGAGCACGCCGTCCTCCACCGTGGCGGCGAAGGGATCGTGCCGCCAGCCCTGGCCGGGCGGCACCACGTCGGTATGGCCGGCGAAGCAGACATGCGGAGCGCCGCTGCCGCGCCGGGCATAGAGATTGTCGATGACCGGCCGCCCCTCCGCCGCGCCGAACGGCAGACGGCGGCAGGCGAACCCCAGCCCTTCCAGGGCGGCCTGCAGCTGATCCAGCGCCCCGGCATCGGCCGGGGTAACGCTGGGACAGCGGATCAGGGCCTGGGCCAGCCCCAGGGGATCGGCCAGATCGGCGGGGATGGCGGTCATGGCGGTCATTTAATCGCGCAGCAGTTCGTTGATGGACACCTTGGAGCGGGTCTTCTCATCGACCTTCTTCACGATCACCGCGCAATAAAGGCCGGGACCGGGGGTGCCGTCGGGCAGCGGCTTGCCGGGCAGGCTGCCGGGCACCACCACCGAATAGGCCGGCACCCGGCCCACATGCACCTCGCCGGTCTCGCGGTCGACGATCTTGGTGGAGGCGCCGAGATAAACCCCCATGGACAAAACGGCGCCGGTTTCCACGATCACCCCTTCCGCCACCTCGGCGCGGGCGCCGATGAAGCAGTTGTCCTCGATGATGACCGGACCGGCCTGCAGCGGCTCCAGCACGCCGCCGATGCCGGCGCCGCCCGACAGATGCACGTTCTTGCCGATCTGGGCGCAGGAGCCGACGGTGGCCCAGGTATCGACCATGGTGCCTTCGTCCACATAGGCGCCCAGATTGACGAACGAGGGCATCAGCACCACGCCCTTGCCGATGAAGGCCGAGCGGCGCACCACGGCGCCCGGCACGGCGCGGAAGCCGGCCTGGCGGAACTGATCGGCGCCCCAGCCCTCGAACTTGGTGGGCACCTTGTCGAACCACACGCCGCCCTGGCCGGGACCGCCGGCCATCACCGCGTTGTCGTTGAGGCGGAACGACAGCAGCACCGCCTTCTTGGCCCACTGGTTGACCACCCAGCGCCCGCCGGTCTTCTCGGCCACGCGCACCCGGCCGCCATCCAGGGCGTTCAGGGTGGCCTCCACGGCCTCGCTCACCGGGCCGCGGGTTTCAAGGGTGACGGAGGCGCGGTTTTCCCAGGCCTCCTCGACACAGGCGATGATGTCAGCACTCAACGACATGGAAGGCAGATCCATTTTTCACGATAAGGGGAAGGTCAAGAAGCATTACCGGCCCGCCCCGGCCTTGGCAAGGACGGGCTTATCCTCAGGCCCCGCTTTTTACCACCGCCGCCAGCCATCCGGCCAGATCGTCGGTCACATGATGCACATGATCGAGCGGCCCCTCGCCCTCGGGCGGCTGCCAGCCGCCGGCATCGCCGCGCACCAGCACCGTGGTCATCCCCGCCTGTGCCGCCGGCAGCAGATTGCGGGCGATATCCTCGAACATCGCCGCCCGCGCCGGGGCCACATGGTGGCGCTCCATCATGCGGCGGTAGCTTTCGGCATCGGGCTTGGGGATATAGCCCGCCGCCCGGATATCGAAAATACCGTCGAAATACCGGGCGATGCCCAGCCGCTCCAGCACGTTGACGGCATGGCGCTCGGAGCCGTTGGTATAGATCAGCCGCCGCCCCGGCAATGCGGCCAGCGCCGCGTCCAGGGCCGGGGCCGGTTCCAGCACGCCGCAATCGATGTCGTGCACATAGGCCAGGAAGGCATCGGGCTCGATGCCGTGCCCCAGCATCAGGCCGCGCAGGGTGGTGCCGTACTGGTGATAATACTGTTTCTGCAGCCGGAAGGCCTCGTCCGGCGGCAGATGCAGGGCTTCGGCGATGAACTGGCGCATGCGCCGGTCGATCTGCGGGAACAGGCTGCAGGAGGCCGGATAGAGGGTATTGTCCAGATCGAAGACCCAGACATCGGGCAGCGGCGCAAGAGACGGGCGGAGGGAGCGGACCATACCCAACAGATACGCTCTCGCCGCCCGCCCCGCAAGCGGGCGCGTGGCCGGTCCTAAAACCGGCCGCCCGCCGCCCTGCCGCCAACCCCCGGTAAAAACAGGGGGAAAGAGGGGCCTGGCCGATTCCGTCATTGCTCCATGCCATAAGTCGGGTAGACTACACCCCTTGCGGATTTAGGGAACGGCGCGGGCGTGTGACATAAGGGATAGAGTCTTCGCGGGTCGCAACGGCATGAGCATGATCAAAAAAATACAAGATTTGCTGGGCCTGACCGCCGACCACCGTTCCGGTCCGCGTGTTCTTGGGCTCGACGCCCTGGAAAGCTTCCCCACACCCGCGCTCATTCTCGATGCCCAGGGCCAGGTGACCGAGGCCAACGGCGCCGCGGCGCGGCTGGCCGCCCTGATGGTGGAGGGCGCCCTGCCCGGCATCGCCGCCGCCGCCGGCCGGGCCCTCACCTCGGGACGCTCGCAGATGGACAGCGTCATGCTGCCCGACAAGGACGGCCCGATGCTGTTCGATCTCAGCGTGCTGCCGCTGCACGACGGCACCGCCCTGGTGCTGGCCAAGGACGCCACCCTGGAAAGCAACCTGCGCTCCGCCCTGGTGGAATCGCGGCAGCGCTACAAGGATCTGGTGGAAATCTCCAGCGACTTCGCCTGGGAAATCGGCCCCGAGGGCAGCTTCGTCTTCGTGTCGCCGCGCGGGGCCCTGGGCCATGCCGCCGACCAGCTGGTGGGGCGGCCGCCGCAGGACTTCATCATCGAGCAGCCCGGCATCAACGGGCTCGTTCCCTTCACCTCCGACCGTCCGGTGGAGGATGCCGAGGTGTGGCTGCGCCGCGCCGACGGCGCCGCCGCCTGCGTGCTGGCCTCCTCGTCGCCCTTGCGCGACGGCGAAGGCCGCAGGCGCGGCGCCCGCGGCGTCTGCCGCGACATCACCCTGGAGCGCGAGCGCGACGCCGCCCTGGTGCGCGCCAACAACCGCGAACGGCTGCTGACCTACATCGTGCGCACCATCCGCGACGTGGTGGACCCGGCCGACATACTGAACATCGCCGCCGAGGCCATCACGCGGGCGCTGGGCGGTGTCGGCTGCCAGATATTCCGGCACGG
>JAJZGK010000125.1 GCA_021798485.1 Pseudomonadota bacterium | reverse complement strand
GGTAAGCCGTGCCCAGCGGCGTCACCACCGCCGGAGCGCCGTCGACCTTGTCCTTGCGGGTGAGTTCCTGGGCCCCGGCCATGCGCAGGAGCGGCCATAGCCCGGCCACCGCCTGCATGGGCGGTGTCGCGTTGTCCTGGGCGCGCAGGGCGGTCAGCCAGGGCTTGGCGGCGTCGGGCCGTCCGGCGGCCAGCAGGGCGCGGGCGGCGGTATAGGCGAAGCCGGTCAGCTCGGGCGCGGGCGTGATCGCCGCCAGGGCGTCGGCATAAAGCCGGGCCGTCATGGCGTAGAGCGGGCTGGCGTCGCCCGCCGCCGCCAGGGCCTTGCCGATCACCTCGATCCTGGCGGCCGCAGACAGGCCGGGCTGGATGGCGGTGTGGTAGGACAGGGCGCGGCCCCGGGGGCCCTTGTCGGGGCCGAGGGGCAGGGCCAGCTCCTGCGGGGTGAAGCTGGTGGCGTCGTAGATCTGGCGCAGGGTGGCGGTGTCGAGGGCGCCGGCCATCTCGGCCTTTTCGGCGGCGATCAGGCGGGCATCGGGGCTGGCGCTGGCGGTTTTGGCCAGGGCCGCCTGCAGGGCCGGCACCGGGGTTCCCGCCGCCGCTTCCGGCAGGGCCAGTTTGGCGGCGCGGGCCAGGGCCAGATCCAGCGGCGTCAGCCTGTCGAAGGCGGTGAGGCGGCCGGGGGCGATGCCGCCCAGGGCGTCGGCGGCGATAAAGAAGGCCGGATCCTTCACCTTCTGCTCGCGCAGCACATCCTCGGTCAGCGAGGCTTCGCTGGCCTTGCCGCCGGCGAACTGGCAATAGACCGAGACCATGGCGGCGTAGGTGTCGTCGCCCTGGCCGCGCAGGGCCGAGGCCTGGGCGCAGGCGGTGGCGGTGTCGCCGGCCAGCAGGGCGGCGTCGGCGGCCAGATGGCGCAGGGGCGGGGTGAAGGCCTGCAGGCTCACCCCTTTCAGAAAGGCGTTGAGATCATCGACGGCGCCCATGGACCACAGCTTTTCGGCGCGCAGCGCCAGCAGCGGGGCGCCGCCGCCGGCCGGGCCGGAGGGGGCCTGGGCCACGCTCAGCAGCAGACGGCGCTCCAGGCTGCGTTCCGCGCGCGCTCCCGGAGCGGCGGGCAGCAGCGGCAGCACCGCCTGGACGGTGGCCATGCCGACGCCGGCCCAAAGATCGGTGCCGAAGCCGCCGTTGCCGTTGGTGAGGGTGCCGGTGGCATCGACGCTGACCGCCGCCAGCGGCTGCACGGTGATGGCGGTGTTGGCCGGCGTCATGGTGGGAAAGGCGCCGCTGCCGCCGGCCGGAGCCGGGGCCGGGGCGGGCCGGGCCGCCGGGGATTGGATCACCTGCACCGGCCCCTTGGCGGGCGGGGCGGGCTGGGGCGCCGCATTGGGCGACACCAGCACCTCGTCCACATGGGGGGTCAGCTGGATGGGGGCGTCGGTCTGGGCCAGGGCCAGGCCGGGGGCCAGCAGCAGGGCGACCAGGGCGGCGCCCAGGGCCGGCGGCGACTTAATGGGGGAAATGGTCATCCGGGATCACTTTCTGGATCTTGGTGGTGGGGGCCGGGATATCCCGCATCGCCAGGGCGGCCACGCCCCCCACGATGACGAAAAGCACCAGAACGAGAACGATGCGGATCATGCTGCTCATTTGCCGGAACCTGCCTTCAGCAAGACGAAACGGGGAAACATAAGGCCTTTGTGCCATTCCCCATGGAAGTATGGTAGGGTTCGCCCCAATTTGGCGAACGGTGGAAGTCTATCGGCATGGACGGCCGCTTTCAACGGCGGCGCGCCCCGAGGGCGCACAGCCGTCGGGGTTTTGAGGAAATGGGAACATGAGTGACGCAGGCGCGGCCCTGCCCCGGACCGTGGTGCTGGTCGGGCTGATGGGGGCCGGAAAAAGTTGTGTGGGGCGCAAACTGGCGGCCCGGCTGGGGGTGATCTTCGTCGATGCCGACGCCGAGATCGAGAAGGCGGCGGGGCGCAGCGTCTCGGACATTTTCACCGCCTACGGCGAACCGGCCTTCCGTGATCTGGAGCGCAAGGTGATGGCCCGGCTGATGGCCGGCGAACCCTGTATTCTGGCCGCCGGCGGCGGCGCCTTCATGGACGAGGGCACCCGCGCCCTGGTGCGGGACGGCGCGGTCTCGGTGTGGCTGCGCGCCGATCTCGATCTGCTGGTCAAGCGCACGGCGGGGCGCGATCACCGCCCATTGCTGAAAACCGGCGACCCGCGCGAGATTTTGCAGCGGCTGATCGATCAGCGCTATCCGGTTTACGCCCAGGCCGATCTGGTGGTGGATTCCGCCGATCTGCCGCCCGAGGTGACGGTGGAGGCGGTGGCCCAGGCCCTGGCCGGGTATTTCGCCGCCCAGGCCGCCCCCTCTTTGCTTCAGCACAAAGGATAAGGTCATGGCTTCCGTTCTGTCCGTCGCCCTGGGCGAGCGCTCCTACGAGATTCACGTGGGGGCCGGCCTGCTGGCCCGCGCCGGGGCGCTGATCCGGCCGCTGCTGGCCAGCCCGCGGGTGTTCGTGGTCACCGACGAGACCATCGAGGGGCTGCATCTCGACACCTTGAAGGAGTCGCTGGACCGGGCCGGCATCGAAAACCACGGCGTGGTGCTGCCTCCCGGCGAGCAGACCAAGGATTTCGCCCATCTGGAAAGCCTGCTGGACGCCATGCTGGACGCCCGCTGCGAGCGGGGCACCACCATCGTGGCCTTCGGCGGCGGCGTCATCGGCGATCTGACCGGCTTTGCCGCCAGCGTTCTGCTGCGCGGCGTGCCCTTTATCCAGATCCCGACAACCCTGCTGTCGCAGGTGGACAGCTCGGTGGGCGGCAAGACCGGCATCAACACCCGCCAGGGCAAGAATCTGGTGGGCAGCTTCTATCAGCCCCGTCTGGTGCTGGCCGATATCGACGTTCTCTCCACCCTGGCGCCGCGCGATCTGCGCTCGGGCTATGCCGAGGTGGTGAAATACGGCCTGATCGACGATCCCGCCTTCTTCGCCTGGCTGGAACAGCACGGCCTGGCCCTGCTGCTGGGCAATGCCGAGGCCCGCACCCACGCCGTGCTGACCAGCTGCGCCGCCAAGGCCCGGGTGGTGGCCGCCGATGAAAAGGAAAGCGGTCAGCGCGCCCTGCTCAATCTGGGCCATACCTTCGCCCACGCCCTGGAGGCGGAAGGCGGCTACGGCGAGGCGCTGCAGCACGGCGAGGCGGTGGCCATCGGCATGCTGATGGCCTTCGATCTCTCGGTGCGCATGGGCCTGTGCCCGGCCGCCGATCTGGCCCGGCTGGAAGCGCATCTGAAGGCCCTGGCCCTGCCGGTGGCGCTGCCGCCGCTGCCCGAGGGCAAGGCCTGGTCGGCCCCGGCGCTGCTGAGCCATTTCGCCAAGGACAAGAAGGTCAAGGACGGCAAGGTCACCTTCGTTCTGGCCCGCGGCATCGGCCAGGCCTTCCTGTGCCGCGAGGTGGAGCGCGCCCAGGTGCTGGCGGTGCTGGAGGACTGGGTGGCGCGCCCATGATCGGCGAGATTGCCCTGATCGCCGTTCTGCTGCTGCTGCTGTATTTTTTCAGCACGGCGGAAACGGCGCTCACCGTGGTCTCCAAGCCCCTGATGCATCAGCTGGAGCTGGAGGGCGATGACCGCGCCGGCCTGGTCAACCGCCTGCATCAGCGCAAGGAGCGCATGATCGGGGCCATTCTGCTGGGCAACACCCTGGTGCAGATCCTGGCCTCGGCCATCGCCACCACCGTGGCCCTGAAGGTGGCCGGCGATGTGGGCGTGGCCTACGAAACCGCCATCATGACGGTGATCATCCTGGTGTTCTGCGAGATCCTGCCGAAAACGGTGGCGCTGCATCACGCCAACCGCCTGGCGCCGGTGATCGCCCCGGTGATGCGGGCCATGGTGCTGCTGTTCGGCCCCTTCGTGCAGGGGGTGCAGATGCTGGTCAACGGCCTTTTGCGCCTGCTGGGGCTGCATCCTTCCGCCAACCCCGATCCCGATGCCGCCCTGGCCGAACTGCGCGGCGCCATCGATATCCACGCCGCCGAGGACGAGACCGGGCACGAGCGCAAGATGCTGCGCTCCATCCTGGATCTGGCCGAGGTGGAGGTGGGCGAGATCATGATCCACCGCAAGAACATGGTCATGCTGAACGCCGATCTGCCGGTGGAGGCGGTGATCGAACAGGCCACCAGCGCCGCCTATACCCGGCTGCCGCTGTGGCGCGGCCAGCCCGACAACATCGTCGGCGTGCTGCATTCCAAGGAGCTGCTGCGGGCCTTGCGCTCGCATGGCGGCGATCTTGAGGCCATCGATCCCTCGGCCCTGGCCAGCCCGCCCTGGTTCATCCCGGAATCCACCTCGCTGCTGGAACAGCTGCAGGCCTTCCGCAAGCGGCGCGAACATTTCGCCCTGGTGGTGGACGAGTACGGCTCGCTGCTGGGGGTGGTGACCCTGGAGGACATCATCGAGGAAATCGTCGGCGATATTTCCGATGAGCACGATGTTCTGGCCGCCGCCGTGCGGCCGCAGGGCGACGGCAGCTATATCGTGGCCGGCGAGGCCACCCTGCGCGACCTGAACCGCGAGTTCGACTGGCGCCTGCCCGACGAGGACGCCGCCACCCTGGCCGGCCTCCTGCTGCACGAATCCCGCATCATTCCCGACGTGGGCCAGGTGTTCCTGTTCCACGGCTTCCGGTTCGAGGTGCTGCGCCGTCAGCGCAACCAGATCGCCTCGGTCCGGGTCACCCCGCCCCAGCCAGACCAAGCCGAAGACGGAGCCTGACATGCCGCTTTCCCCGCCCGCCGCCCGCCAGCACATCCACACCCGCGAGGTGCGGGTGGAAGGGTTCCGCCGCGAGGACGGCCTTTGGGATATCGAAGGCCATTTAACGGATGTGAAAAGCTACCCCTTTCCCAACAAGGACCGTGGCGGCGAGATCCCGCCGGGCGAGCCGGTGCATGAGATGTGGGTGCGCCTGACCGTGGACGAGCGGTATCTCATCCGCGCCGTCGAGGTGGTGACCGATCACGCCCCCTTCACCCTGTGCGGCGACATCACCCCCAGCTTCACGGCGCTGGAGGGCTTAAGCCTGGGGCCGGGCTTTCTGAAGGAACTGCGCGCCCGCTTCAGCGGCGTGCATGGCTGCACCCATATCGTCGAGATGATGGGCCCCATCGCCACCACCGCCTTCCAGACCCTGGCGCCGCTGGTGGGGCGCGAACTGCGCGGCCACCAGCGGCCCCGCATCCTCGACACCTGCCATGCCCTGGATTCCCACGGCCCCGTGGTGGCGCGCGAATGGCCAGAATGGTACGAAGGCGCGGATAAGGTTTAAGACCGGTCAATGAATTGACCGGTTGTACGGTCCCTCGCCGGGCGGCGGCATCCGCCGCCTTGGCCGCTCGCTCAATGCTCGCTGGAAACCGGCCAACGCGTCACGTCAACGGTTGGCTGGCACAAGACCGTTCCGGTATCGCAACGGATTTAACTGCATCCGAAGTCGGGTTGTGCCCTTAAGGGGCGGCGGGGCGCAGAAACACCAGGCGGGCGGCGCCGTAGCGGCGTTCATCGGCGATGACGAAATCGGGCAGGGGCGAGGCGAAGGCCTCGGCCGCCGCCACCTCCACCACCACCAGGGCCTGGGGGGCGATCCAGCCCTGCGCCGCCAGCGCCGTCAGCGCGGTCTGGCCCAGGCCGCTTTTATAGGGCGGGTCCATCAGCACGATATCGCAGGGGCGCCGCGCCGGCGGCGGCCGGGTGGCGTCGGCGCGCAGGATGTCGGCCTCGCCCTCGGCGGTCATCTTGCGGGCATTGCCGTGGATCACCGCATAGGCGGCGGGATCGATTTCCATGAAGGTGGCGTGGGCGGCCCCGCGCGACAGCGCCTCGAAGCCCAGGGCGCCCGAGCCGGCGAAGGCGTCGAGCACGCGGGCGCCGCGCAGGGGCGGGGTTTCGCCGTGCGCCAGGATGTTGAACAGGGCCTCGCGCACACGGTCGGCGGTGGGGCGGGTGGTGGCGCCGGGCGGGGCCAGCAGCACCCGGCCCCTATGACGGCCGGCGACGATCCGCATGGGATTTTCCTCCACTGTCGGGGGCGCCGCTCTTGCGGGCGTGGCGGGCGCGGTTGCCGGGGCGGGCGGCGGCCAGGCTGGCCTCGGCTTTTTTGGCCTCGGCGCGGGCCGACGGCGTGGCCGCACCCTTGCGGGCCGGGGCGGCGGCGTCGCGGGTGCGGTCCTTGTCCTTGGGGGCCTTGGGGGCCAGCTTGGCGCCGGCGGTGCCCAGCTGTTCGCGCAGCACGCGGGGCGGCACCTCGTCCACCTCGCCGGGATTGAGCAGGCCCAGCTGGAAGGGGCCGTAGGCGATGCGGATCAGCCGGGTCACGGTCCAGCCCAGATACTCCATCACCCGGCGGATCTCGCGGTTCTTGCCTTCCTTCAGGCTGACGGTCAGCCAGGCGTTGGAGCCCTGCTTGCGGTCCAGCACCGCCTTGATGGGGCCATAGGCCACGCCGTCGATGTCCAGGCCCTTTTCCAGGCCGGCCAGGGTTTCCGGGGTGGGTTCGCCATGCACGCGCACGCGGTAGCGGCGCACCCAGCCGGTGGTGGGCAGCTCCAGGCGGCGGGCCAGATCGCCGTCGTTGGTCAGCAGCAGCAGCCCTTCCGAATTGAGATCGAGGCGGCCCACCGAAATAACCCGGGGCATGCCTTCGGGCAGGCGCTGGAACACGGTGTCGCGGCCCTGCTCGTCCTTGTGTCTGGTGACCAGCCCGGCGGGCTTGTGGTAGCGCCACAGCCGGGTGGGCTCGCTGGCCGGCAGCGGCTTGCCGTCCACCACGATCAGGCTGGCCTCGGTGACGGTGACGGCGGGCGAGGCGAGGCGCCGGCCATCCACCACCACGCGGCCCTCGGCGATCCAGCGCTCGGCGTCGCGGCGGGAGCACAGACCGGCGCGGGCCAGGCGCTTGGCGATGCGTTCGCCCTTTTCGGGGGTGTCGGCGGCGGGGGTGTCGGTAGCGTCGGTAGCGTCGCTCATGGGCGGCAGGCCTCTATGAAAGCCCGGAACAGGGCGGTATCGGCGGGACTGATGGCATATTCCGGGTGCCATTGCACCCCAAGGCAGAAGCGCCGGGCCGGATCCTCGATGCCCTCGATAACGCCGTCGGCGGCGCGGGCGTTGATCAGGATGGCCGCGGGCACGCTGGCCACCGCCTGATGATGGGCGGAATTGACCGGGATCTCGGCGGCGCCGGCGATGCGGGCCAGCAGGCTGCCCGCCGTCAGGGCCACGCTGTGGCCGGGCTCGGTGCGGGGATTGGGCTGCTCGTGCGCCAGGCAGCCGGGCACGGCGTCGGGGATGTGCTGGATCAGGGTGCCGCCCAGGGCCACCGCCAGCAGCTGTTCGCCGCCGCAGATGCCCAGGATGGGCAGATCGCGGGCCAGGGCGCCCCGCACCATGGCCAGCTCGAAGGCGGTGCGCCGCCCTTTCAGCTTCACGGTGTCGTGGCGGCTGGCGGCGCCGAACAGGGCGGGATCCACGTCGAAGGCGCCGCCGGTGATCACCAGACCCTGGATGCGGTCGAGATAGGCCTCGGCCAGCGCGGGGCTGTGGGGCAGGGGCAGCGGCAGGCCGCCGGCCTGGGCCACGGCATCGCAATAGTTCTGCCGCAGGGCGTACCAGGGCAGCTTGGAGTAGCCGCCGGGCTCCTCGCTGTCGAGGGTGATGCCGATAGAGGGAATGGTCATGGCGCCACCATAGTGGGCGGCGCCGGTCCCGGCAAGCGGGGCCGCTTTTCCAGATGTTTTTTTGTCGGCAAGACGGCAACATGCGGCGGTATCGACCGATCATGAGGGGGACCACGCAAGATGAACCGTTCCGTGCTGGGGGCCGCCCTGGCCCTGCTGGTGGCCGCCGCGCCGCTGTCCGCGGCCCTGGCCGAGGACATGCCCACGCCGCCGCCGCCGCGCGGCGCCCGGCATTGCCCCGACAATCCCGCCGGCACCTACCGCTTTTTCGAAAAATCCGGCCAGACCGAGCAGGACAAGGCGCGGCTGGAGCAGCTGGCGCCGCTGGCCCGCCAGCAGTCGTTCCTGTGCATTCTGGCCTTCGATAATCCGGCCCAGTGGCAAACCCGCCGCATGGCGGTGCGCCGCGTCAAATGGGTGATGGATATCCTGACCGGCAACGGCGTGCCGCGCTCCATCATCGGCATCGAGTTCCGCCCGGCCCAGCTCGATCCCGAGGCCATGCGGCAGGTGCAGGTGATTCTCGGCAGGTAGGCCGTGGTGGCGGATTTCATGGAGCTGGCCTTCGCCGAGGCCGAGGCGGCGGCGGCGCGCGGCGAGGTGCCGGTGGGCGCGGTGGTGGTGCGGCAGGGCCGGGTGCTGGCCCGCGCCGGCAACCGCGTCGAGGCGGATTCCGATCCCACCGCCCATGCCGAGCTGCTGGCCCTGCGGGCGGCGGCGGGCCTTTTGGGCTCGCCGCGCCTTTTGGGCTGCGATCTTTACGTCACCCTGGAGCCCTGCCCGATGTGCGCGGCGGCCATCTCCTTCGCCCGCATCCGCCGGCTTTATTTCGGCGCCTACGACCCGAAAGGCGGCGGCGTCGATCACGGCCCCCGCCTTTACGATCTGCCCAGCTGCCATCACCGGCCCGAGGTGGCGGGCGGCCTGCAGGAGCGCCGCGCCGCCGCTCTGCTGCGGCTTTTCTTCGCGGAAAAACGCTGATCTTCTTGCAAGAGAATTAGGTGGCGCTAATATAAAGGGCACTGCTGTTTTCGAGGACGGAGTTTAAGGATCATGGTCAAGGATTGGATCGGCGTTGCCGGGGATCTGGGGCCCGCCATCGTCAAGCTGCGCGGCGGCATTCCCGATGTGATGAAGGCCTTCAGCCAGATGGATCAGGCGGTGTCGCAGAACGGCGCCCTCGATCCCAAGACCAAGGAGCTGATCGCCCTGGCCCTGGGCGTGGCCTCGCGCTGCGACGGCTGCCTGGCCTTTCATGCCAAGGCCTGCGTCAAGTACGGCGCCAGCCGCGAGGAAGTGATGGAGATGCTGGGCATGGCCATCTATATGGGCGGCGGCCCGTCGATGATCTATGCCGCCCAGGCCCTGGAGGCCTTCGAGCAGTGGCAGGAAAAAGCCGCCAAGTAGGCCGCTTTCCGTGCAGACAGGCGCCCCCGTCCGGACCGGTCCGGACGGGGGCGTTTTTGTGTGCGGATGGCGCATTATACCGGCCAACCATTGAAGTGACTCGTTGGCCGGTATCCAGCGAGCATTGAGCGAGCGGCCAAGGCGGCGGATGCCGCCGCCCGGCGAGGGACGATACAACCGGTCAATTCATTGGGCGGTTGGTATTATACCGGCCAACCATTG
>JAJZGK010000124.1 GCA_021798485.1 Pseudomonadota bacterium | reverse complement strand
CCACCGTCCGCCGCGGCGGCGGGGGGAAGGCGTTGCCCCTTCTGGTCTACGGCCTGGTGGTTCCGCTCACCCTGGTGTGTGTGGCCGCCGCCGGCTTTTATATCGCCACCGGCGAAAATCCCGCCGCCCTGGTGGAGCTTCTGAGCAACGCCACCGAGATCAGCGCCCCCATGCCGCCCGCGGTGGGGCCGGAAAAGGCCGGCGACAGCCTGTTCCATCCCCCCGGCGCCGCGCCTGCCGCCGTCCCGGCGGCGAAAACCGCCGCCACGCCACCCACCCCCCAGGCGCCGGCGCCAACCCCACTCAAACCCGCCGCCGGCCCCAAGGTGACCTCGGCCCAGGAAGCCCCGGCCTTGCGTGAACCCCTGGTGCCGCCGGGCGGCGATGCCGAAGCCACCCCCGCCTTTTCGGCGCTGCCGCCGCGCCGCGACTTGTCGGCGCTGCCCAGTGGCCCCCAACCGGCCCTGCTGCGCAACGGGCCGCATGGGCCGCTGCCCATCACCGCCGAGGGTAAGAGCCCCCGCGTGGCCTATGCCCGCCCCTTTACCGCCGCCCCCCACCGCGACCGCATCGCCCTGGTGGTGGTGGGCCTCGGCCTGTCGCGCGAGGCCACCGAGGCCGCCATCCGCAAGCTGCCGCCCGAGGTCACCCTGTCGTTCAGCCCCTATGCCGCCGCGCTCGACGGCTGGATGCGCCGCGCCCGCGCCGCCGGGCACGAGGTGATGCTGGATCTGCCGTTGCAGCCCCCCAATTTCCCGGCCCAGGATAGCGGACCCCTGGCCATTCTGGCCAATGCCACGCCGCTGGAAATGAACCTGCATCTGGAAAGCATTCTCGGCAAGGCCACCAGCTATGTCGGTCTGGCCGGCACCCTGCATTCCCCCACCGTGGGATCGCCTGAATGGCTGCCGCTGATGCATGATCTGCGCAACCGGGGCCTGCTTTATGTGGGCGACGGCCTGAGCGGCGCCGCCCAGGCCGATGTGCCGCCCTCGGCCAATGTGACCATGGTGGTGGATCAAACGCCGTTCCGCGCCGATATCGACGTGCGCCTGGCCCGTCTGCTGGCGGCGGCGCACCGCGATCATTCGGCACTTGCCTACCTTACCCCCCGACCTGTTACCATGGAGCGTCTTTTGGCCTGGTGCGCCACGCTGCCGCAACGCGGCGCGGAACTGGCGCCCGTCAGTGCCGTGGTGCAGCCCCAGCCGGGAGGCGCAGCCGCACCGGCGGCCCGGTAGGCTCCAGGTTCCCCCTTCCCGACCCCTTCAGCAGGAGCTACCCCGCATGAGTAAGCATCACCGCATCGAAGACCTGCCGTACCGCCCCGGCGTCGGGCTTGTGCTGTTCAATCCGGACGGTCTGGTCTTTGCCGCGCGCCGTATCGATACCGAACAGGAAGCCTGGCAGTTGCCGCAAGGCGGCATCGACGACGAGGAAACCCCGGTTCAGGCCGCCATGCGCGAGCTGGAAGAGGAAACCAGCGTCACCCAAGCCGAAATCGTGGCCGAGAGCGCGGAATGGCTGACCTATGATCTGCCCGCCGAACTGGTGGGCAAGGTGTGGAAGGGCCGCTATCGCGGCCAGACGCAGAAATGGTTCGCCCTGCGCTTTACCGGCCGCGACGATGACATCAACATCCATACCGCCCATCCGGAATTCTGCGAGTGGCGGTGGATGCGCCTGACCGATCTGGCCGAGCGCATCGTTCCCTTCAAGCGGGATCTCTACCGCCGCATCGTGGCGGAGTTTGCCCATCTGGCCCGCTGATCCGGGCCGCCGTGGCGGCCTTACGCCGCCGCCGAGCGGTCCTGCAGCTTGCTCCAGGCCCACCGCGCCGCCAGACGGCTCAGCCAGCCCCGGCTGTTCAGGCCCGAGGCCTTGAAGATCATTCCCACCACCTTCTCGGTATGATGGCGCCGGTACAGGCGGTAAGCGGCCTGGGCATAGGCGCGGTTACTGCGGGCGTGATCGTAGGTCTGCTCGCGGCTGTTACCGCAATGGAAAGCGAAGGCCAGTTCATCGTCGTCGGCTTCCCGGACCCGGCCGATGGTCACCTTCAGGCGCGACCACAGCGGTACCCGCTCCATCTCCTGATACTGGCGGACGCCATCCAGGAACATGCGGTAATGGCGAAACTCATCCCCGGCGATACGGCGGCAAATGGCCCGCAGCACCGGTTCCTCGGTGGCTTCGGCCATGGCGGTGTAAAAGCTGCTGGTGCCGGTTTCCACGATGCAGCGGGCCTGCAGTTCGCCCACGCGCGAGCCGCGCACCGAGGTTTCCACATCCACGGGGATGACATAGCCATCCTTGAAGGCCTGGAAGGCCTCGGCGTAGTGGAAGGTGGCGTCGGCCAGTTCGGCATAGCGCCCCAGCATGCGGCCGTGCTGCTCCTCTTCCAACTGCCATTCCCCCAGCAGACCGGTCAGTTGGGCATCGCCCTTGAAGACATTGCGCAGATAAACGGTGTAATGGGCGGCGTTGCTTTCGGTCAGCGAGGCCGCCTTGACCAGGGCCAGATGGTCTGGGTGCAGTTTACGGGCGTCGAACTGATCCCAGGGAATATTGTCAGCGGACCAACGCGGCATGGATTATCCTCGTCGTTCGGAAAACCGTTCAGAACTATATGTGTCTGAAAAGGCAAAAAGAAAGGGCCGGGTTTTCCTCCCGGCCCTGATCTTGTAACGAAAAACACCGCAAGGCGTTTAATGCACCGCGCTTCCCAAGGCGGCCTGCATGGCGCGGGCCACCACCAGGGCGCGCTGCGCCTGAACGCGGGTCACATCGGTATCGGCTTCCTCAAGGGCTTCCTCGGCCAGACGCAGACGCGTGGCCACCCCCTCGGGGTTGAGCTCCGAAACCTTCACCGCCTCTTCGGCCAGCACGGTCACGCGGACCTCGGTCACTTCGGCAAAACCGCCGGCGATAAAAATACGCTCGCTGACGGAACCGTCCTCATAGATGGCGATGACGCCCGGCCGAACCGAGGTGATCATCGGGGCGTGCCGGGGCAGCGCGCCGAAATCGCCTTCGGACCCCGGCACCACGACCATGTCGACGGGCTGGGAGATCAGCAGACGTTCGGGCGAGACCAGCTCGAATTCGACCTTCTCACTCATGGTTCACCTATCTCAGGCGGCCTCGGCCGCCATTTTCTTGGCCTTTTCGATGGCCTCCTCGATGCCGCCGACCATGTAGAAGGCAGCTTCCGGCAGGTGGTCGTAGTCGCCGGCCACGATGCCCTTGAAGCCCTTCACGGTATCGTCCAGGGCCACCAGCTTGCCGGGGCTGCCGGTGAACACTTCGGCCACGTGGAACGGCTGCGACAGGAAGCGCTGGATCTTACGGGCGCGGGCCACCACCAGCTTGTCTTCTTCCGACAGTTCGTCCATGCCCAGGATGGCGATGATGTCCTGCAGCGACTTGTAGGTCTGCAGGATGCGCTGCACGTCGCGGGCCACCTTGTAGTGTTCGTCGCCGACCACCTTGGGATCCAGCACGCGCGAGGTGGAGTCCAGCGGATCCACGGCCGGGTAGATGCCCAGCTCGGCGATGGCGCGGTTCAGCACGGTGGTGGCGTCGAGGTGGGCGAACGAGGTGGCCGGCGCCGGGTCGGTCAAATCGTCGGCCGGCACGTAAATGGCCTGCACCGAGGTGATCGAGCCCTTCTTGGTGGAGGTGATGCGTTCCTGCATCTGGCCCATTTCCGTGGCCAGGGTGGGCTGATAGCCCACGGCCGAGGGAATACGGCCCAGCAGCGCCGACACTTCCGAACCGGCCTGGGTGAAGCGGAAGATGTTGTCCACGAAGAACAGCACGTCCTGGCCTTCCTCGTCGCGGAAATATTCGGCCAGGGTCAGGCCCGACAGGGCCACGCGGGCGCGGGCGCCCGGGGGCTCGTTCATCTGGCCATAGACCAGCGCCACCTTGGAGCCGGCGCCATCCAGCTTGATAACGCCGGATTCGATCATTTCGTGGTAAAGGTCGTTGCCTTCGCGGGTGCGTTCCCCCACGCCGGCGAACACCGAGTAACCGCCGTGCGCCTTGGCGATGTTGTTGATCAGCTCCATGATCAGCACGGTCTTGCCCACGCCGGCGCCGCCAAACAGGCCGATCTTGCCGCCCTTGGCGTAGGGCGCCAGCAGATCGATCACCTTGATGCCGGTGACGAGAATTTCGGTTTCGGTGGACTGTTCCACGAACTGCGGCGCGGCACGGTGGATCGGCAGGGTCTTGCTGTTGCCGATGGGGCCACGCTCGTCGATGGCGTCACCGATCACGTTGATGATGCGGCCCAGGGTTTCGGGGCCCACCGGCACCGAGATGGGGGCGCCGGTATCGGACACTTCCTGACCGCGGGTCAGGCCATCGGTAGAGTCCATGGCGATGGTGCGCACGACGTTTTCACCGAGATGCTGCGCCACTTCCAGCACCAGGATCTTGCCCTGGTTCTCGGTGCGCAGCGCCGAAAGGATCGCGGGAAGTTCGGCGTCGAAGCGCACGTCCACGACAGCGCCCAGAACCTGGGTGATGGTGCCGACATTCTTCTTCGTCATAAGAGCGTGCTCCTGATTGACCGTCACAGCGCTTCGGCGCCGGAAATGATTTCGATGAGTTCCTTGGTGATCTGGGCCTGGCGGCTCCGGTTGTACCGGATGGTCAGGCTGTTGATCATGTCGCCGGCGTTGCGCGTGGCGTTGTCCATCGCCGTCATGCGCGCGCCCTGCTCCGAGGCATTGCTTTCGAGCAGCGACCGGAAGATCTGCACCGCCAGGTTACGCGGCAGCAGATCGGCCAGGATCGCTTCCTCGGTGGGTTCGTATTCGTAGAGGGCCTTGACCTCGCCGCTGTCGTCGGCCTTGGTCTCGGGCACCGCCAGCGGCACCAGCTGCTGCAGGGTCACCACCTGCGAGATGGCCGACTGAAAACGGTTGTAGACCACCGTGCAGACGTCGAACCCGCCGGCATCGAACATCGTCGTCACCTTGTCGGCGATGTTGTTGGCCTCGGCGAAGGTCACGCCCTTGCGGCCGATGCCCTCGTAGGTTTCCACATAGAGCGAGCCGAATTCGCGGCGCAGCTGGTCGCGGCCCTTGCGGCCGACGGTGAGGATCTTCACCGTCTTGCCTTCGGCCTGCAGACCGGTCACATGGGCGCGGGTGGCGCGCACGATGGAGCCGTTGAAACCGCCGCACAGTCCACGGTCGGAGGTGACGACGACGATCAGATGAACGTCGTCCTTCCCCGTCCCGGTCAGGAGCCTGGGCGCCCCCGACTGGCCGGCAAGGCTGGAGGCCAGGGCGCCCAGCATCCGTTCCATGCGTTCGGCGTAGGGACGCGCCGCTTCCGCCGAAGACTGGGCGCGGCGCAACTTCGACGCCGCGACCATCTTCATGGCCGACGTGATCTTGCGCGTCGATTTGACGCTCACGATCCGTAGCCGTAGGTCCTTTAAGCTGGGCATGTGCCTGGCGTCCCGTGACTTAAGCGAAGGTCTTGGCGAAAGCGTCCAGGAAAGCCTTCAGCTTTTCCTCGGTCGCCGGACTGATGGCCTTCTCGGTCTGCAGTGCCTGCAGAATTTCCGGCGCCTTGGCGCGGATTTCCGACAGGAGCGAGGCTTCGAAGCGGCCAACGTCGTGCACGTTCAGTTTGTCCAGGTAGCCCTTCACGCCGGAATAGATGGAGATCACCTCTTCCTCGGTGGAGAGCGGCGAGAACTGCGGCTGCTTCAGGAGCTCGGTCAGACGGGCGCCGCGGTTCAAAAGCTTCTGGGTGGCCGGATCGAGGTCCGAGGCGAACTGGGCGAAGGCGGCCATTTCGCGGTACTGGGCCAGTTCCAGCTTGATGGAGCCGGCCACCTGCTTCATGGCCTTGATCTGGGCGGCCGAACCGACGCGCGACACCGACAGACCAACGTTCACGGCGGGACGGATGCCCTTATAGAACAGTTCGGTTTCCAGGAAGATCTGGCCGTCGGTGATGGAAATCACGTTGGTGGGAATGAAGGCCGACACGTCGTTGCCCTGGGTTTCGATCACCGGCAGGGCGGTCAGCGACCCGGCGCCGTGGGCGTCGCCCAGCTTGGCGGCGCGTTCCAGCAGACGGGAGTGCAGGTAGAACACGTCGCCCGGATAGGCTTCGCGTCCCGGCGGGCGGCGCAGCAGCAGCGACATCTGGCGGTAGGCGACGGCCTGCTTGGAGAGATCGTCATAGACGATCAGGGCATGCATGCCGTTGTCGCGGAAATATTCGCCCATGGCGCAGCCGGCATAGGGGGCCAGGAACTGCAGCGGCGCCGGCTCGGAGGCGGTGGCGGCCACCACGATGGAATAGTCCATGGCGCCGTTGTCGGTCAGGGTCTTGACCAGCTGGGCGACGGTGGAGCGCTTCTGACCCACGGCGACGTAGATGCAATAGAGCTTCTTCGACTCGTCGGTGCCCTGGTTGATCTGCTTCTGATTGATGATGGTGTCGATCAGAATGGCGGTCTTGCCGGTCTGACGGTCACCGATCACCAGCTCGCGCTGGCCACGGCCGATGGGGATCAGGGCGTCGATGGCCTTGATGCCGGTGGACATCGGTTCGTGCACCGATTTGCGCGGAATGATGCCGGGGGCCTTGACGTCGACCAGGGCGCGGTGATCGGCAACGATCGGGCCCTTGCCGTCGATGGGGTTGCCGAGGGCGTCGACCACGCGGCCCAGCAGGCCCTTGCCGACGGGAACGTCGACGATGGCGCCGGTACGCTTGACGATGTCGCCTTCCTTGATGGTGCGGTCCTCACCGAAAATCACGACACCCACGTTGTCGGATTCGAGGTTCAGGGCCATGCCCTTGATGCCACCGGGGAATTCCACCAGTTCACCGGCCTGGACCTTGTCCAGACCATAGACACGGGCGATACCGTCACCGACGGAGAGAACCTGACCGACCTCGGCGACTTCCGCCTCGGTACCAAAATTGGCGATCTGTTCCTTGAGGATAGCGGAGATTTCCGCGGCGCGGATTTCCATCACCCGACCCCTTTCATAGCGAGCTGAAGATGTTGCAGCTTGGTCTTGAGCGAGCCATCCACCATGCGGGAGCCGACCTTGACGACCAGACCACCGAGGAGGGCCGGATCAACAGTGACGTCGAGGGTGATATTGCTGCCAACGACCTTTTTCAGGACGGCGCCGATGGCGCCGACCTGCGTTTCGGTAAGCGCCACGGCGGAGGCCACTTCCACCGTCACCTCGCCGCGCTTGGCGGCCAGACGGTTGAGGAAGGCCTCGATCACGCCGGCGAGCGCGAAGAGCCGGCGGTTTTTCGCCACCAGCCCGAGAAATTTCTGGGTAAGCCCGTTGAAGCCGGCCCGCTGGGAAAGCGATCCCACGGCCTTCTGCAGGTCGGCGCGGCTGATCACCGGGCTGCGCAGCAGGCGGCGCAGATCGGCGCTTTCCGCGATCAGGGTCTTCAGGGCTTTGAGATCCGCGGCAACAACGTCCAGAGCGGACTGCTGTTCAGCAAGCTCGAAGAGAGCGGCGGAGTAACGGTCGGCGATCGCGCCAGTGGCTTCCGATGACACTTGGACAGTCCCTAATTAGATTGCCGAAACGAACGCGGGCCGAAACCCGAATTTATTGAATTTACTCGCGTTTTTGGCGCGTGCAGTCGAAACCCGTCCGCAGCGCGTGGGTTAGTTAGCATATCAGGCCCCGGCATGCAAGCCGCCCTGGGCAAAAAACCTTGCCCGCCCTGCATTTTCCTTGGCTTCAGGTGAAGGAATAGGGGTCGACATCGATCTGCACCCGCACGCCCCGGGGCAGGTCCAGCGGCGCCAGCCAGGCCTTAAGCAGAGGTTGAACGGCCAGCGGCCTCGGCGCGCGCAGGAGCAGGCGGCGGCGATGGCGGCCGCGCAGCAGGGCCAGCGGCGCCGGTGCCGGTCCCAGCACCTCGACGCCGTCCTGGCGGGGGGCGCTGCGGGCCAGCAGCGCCGCCGCCTGGTCCACCGCCCCGGCCTCGGCCCCGGAGACGATCAGGGCCACCAGCTTGCCGTAGGGCGGCATGCCCAGCTCGCGGCGCGCCCGCGCCTCCTCGGCGTAGAAACGGGCCGCCTCGCCCGACAGCAGCGCCTGCATCACCGGATGGTCGGGCTGATAGGTTTGCAGCAGCACCCGGCCGGGATGGGCGGCGCGGCCGGCGCGCCCCGCCACCTGGCTGAGCAGCTGGAAGGTGCGTTCGGCGGCCCTGAGATCGCCGCCGGCCAGCCCGAGATCGGCATCCACCACCCCCACCAGGGTCAGCAGGGGAAAATGGTGGCCCTTGGCGACGATCTGGGTGCCGATCAGCAGATCGATCTCGCGCCGGGCCATGCGCGACACCATCTCGGCGGCGGCGCGCGGGCTGCTCAGGGTATCGGAAGCCATCACCGCCAGCCGGGCCTGGGGAAATTTCTCCGCCGCCTCCTCGGCCAGACGCTCGACACCGGGGCCGCAGGCGCGGAAGCTGTCCTCGGCGCCGCAGGACGGGCAGGCCGGCGGCAGCGGCGACAGATAGCCGCAGTGATGGCATTGCAGCCGCCCGGCGGCACGGTGCTCCACCAGCCAGGCGGTGCAGTGCGGGCATTGCAGGCGGTGGCCGCAGCTGTTGCACAAGGTGAGCGGCGCATAGCCGCGGCGGTTCAGGAACAGCAGCGCCTGCTCGCCCGCCGCCAGGGTTTCCTCCACCGCCCGCGCCAGCGGCGGCGACAGCCACGAGCGGCGCGGCGGCGGCGCCCGGCGCAGATCGATCAGGCCCAGGGCCGGCAGATCGGCGCCGCCGTGGCGGTTGGGCAGCTCCAGCCTGGCATAGCGCCCGGCCTGCACATTGGCCTGGCTTTCCAGCGACGGCGTGGCCGAGGCCAGGATGATGGGAATATCGCCGGCCCGGGCCCGCACCACCGCCATGTCGCGGGCATGGTACATCACCCCTTCCTCCTGCTTGAACGAGGCGTCGTGCTCCTCGTCCACCACGATGAGGCCGAGATCGGGATAGGGCAGGAACAGGGCCGAGCGCGCCCCCACCACCACATGGGCCCGGCCCTCGGCCACCGCCGTCCAGGTTTCGCGGCGGCAGGCGTCGCCCAGCTCGGAATGCCATTCCAGCGGCTGGGTGCCGAAACGGCGGGCGAACCGCTCCAGCCATTGCGCCGTCAGGGCGATTTCCGGCAGCAGCACCAGCACCTGCCGCCCGGCGGCCAGACACTCGGCCACCGCCTCGAAATAAACCTCGGTCTTGCCCGAGCCCGTCACCCCTTCCAGCAGATGCACGCCGAAGCCCCGCGCCGCCCGCAGCGCCGTCGCCACCGCCGCCTGTTCCGCCGACAGCGCCGGGCCGGGCCGGGCCCAGTCGGGATCGGCGGGCAGAACGAAG
>JAJZGK010000123.1 GCA_021798485.1 Pseudomonadota bacterium | reverse complement strand
GCTGCGCTCCATCGCCGCCACCCTGCACCAGCCCCCGGCTCCAGCCGGAATCTGAATGCAACCGGTCAATTCATTAGGCGGTTGGTATAATGCCGTCCTGGCATGAAAAAAGGCCTGCGGCACATATCCATGCCGCAGGCCCGCATCACAAGGAACGGTTTTTAGAAGTTGAACCGGGCGCCGGCCATGGTGGAGACGGCGTTGTTATAGGCATACCCGGAGTCCATGCCGCCCAGAACCTGGGAGTACATCACACCGGCATAAAGGTCGAAGCGCTTGGTGACGGCATAATCGCCCATGAGCGACATGACGTTCTCGCTGCCCGCGCACTTGCCGCTCTGGCCATAGGCGGTACCGCCGCACGAACCACCGGAATAATTGTTCTGGTGCTGGTAGTAGTAGGCGCCGGCCATCGAGAACTTGGGCGTGAACTGGTACTTGGCACCGGTCCAGGCGATCTGCAGGATCTCATTGCCCGACTGATAGGCGTTATTGGTCACCTGCAGCAGATAGCCGCCGATATCCTGGGCGCCGGTGTTCAGGTTGTGCGAGGGATCGCTGTAGAGGATATGCTCATAGCCGCCATAAAGAGTGGTCGGCCCCATGCCGTACTTCAGCATTAACGCCTCGGCGATATTGTCCGAGATCGTGCCGGCCACATAGGTGTTGTTATCGAGGGTGCCGCCCGGAACCGAGCCGAGATGCACGGCATCCTTCACATCCGACACCGTGGCATCCACCGACAGGCCGCCCCACTGGGTGCCGATATCGAACTGCCCGGCGCCAAGCCCGGTGTTGTTGTAACCGTTGTTGGCCTGGGCCAGGGCGATCATGTGCACCGGGCCGACCTGCACGGCATAGCGGGCCGAGTTGTCCAAACGGGCATCCTGGGTATCGCCGCCGCCATTGGCGGCCCCGGCCCAGCCGATCAGCGAGAAGGCGTAGGAGCCGCCCATCGGATCATAGGTCACGACGTTGTCCAGCAGCAGGCTGTCCAGACGGCCGACGGTGAAACGGCCGTAGGTCTTGGAATCGACACCGATATAGGCTTCGCCGTTCAGGAACTGGCCGGCGCGGCTGCCATCGGCATTGGCGGTCTGGTTCCGCAGAGCCACGCCGTTGTTCTGCTGGACCGACTGAATGGCATCGGAGAAGTTGCCGGACTGCGGATTGAAGCCGCTTTCCAGCTTGCCCACGAAGCTAAGCTGGTCGCCGATCAGCGGTTCCTCGATCTTCACGCCGATCTTCGACTGGCTGAGACCGCTCGGGGTGACGCCGAAGATCGAGCGGGTGCTGTTCTTCTGCACCAGTTCGTTCACGCCGGGATAGAAGTAATCGTTCAGCGGCGCGCCATGGGTCTGATAGCTCATGCCGATGTCGAGCGTGCCGTAGAGCGTGATGCCGTGCGTGGTCAGGCTGGTCTGGCCCGCCATGTATTTCTTGAGAATATCGGCTTCCGATTCGCTGCTGGCCGCCGAGGCGGTGGCACTGGAGGCCTTCAGGCTGTTGATCTGCTGCTGCAGGCTATCGACCTGCTGCTGCAGCGCCTGCGGATCGACGCTCTGAGCGTTGGCCAGCGCCGGCAAGGCGATCGCGGCAATACCAATAGAAAGAGCAACGCGGCGCGCAAGACGAGCCGATGTAACAGAACTGTAATATTGAGTAATCATGTCAACCCCATAAGGAAAAACGAGACGAGCGAATGCGATACCAACCCGCCCTCAGCGGCAATTAAAAATAATTTTAATATCCTGGTGCGCCCACTCCTCCCGTGTCCACAGCCCCGCTGACAGTCTCTAAAAAATAAATTATCTCCATGATTAACAACAATTTTTTTAACAATAATTACTATTTAGTAAGTAAATCTCTTTTTAGTTGTGCTCCGCCCCGGGCGTGTTTTAGCCCCCACGTGATGCAATTGCGCAACAGTGTATGACGCGCCATAAACTCTATTGAAGACTCAAAAATTCCCGGCCGAACCCATTCAAACAGGGAAAATTATTCATAAAACCTTCATTTTCCAGCCTATGCTTTGAAAATTATTCACTAAACATTCATTTTTCCACGTAAGATTTGATCGAGCCGCCGTTTCAACCTTCCCCCCTCCCGGCCCCGACAAGGCGCAAGCAGGCGGCGACAGATCCTCGCCTCTTAGGCAACCGCAAGGATCGATTGTGAAAAAAATGAGAAACAGTTGCTTTTTTGCAACAACCCCTGTCGCAAAGTTGACGCAAATGTAAATGAACCATAAAAACACAAATAAAACAGAGCGCCAACAATATAAACAAGATTAAAATATGCTAATAAATCAAAAAATTATATTTTTATGCGAACAAACGCCCATCATACTATATGAGATGTTTAAAATTACTCTGACACTTCTGATATAATTTATATGATGTTGCATTTATGCAAAAAAATAATTTGCGTCATACTCATGTATTTATAGAAAAAATCAGCAAATTCATAAAATAGTCTTTTTTATAAAAAAATTTTTAATTGCTCCACATCCCGCCCCTGCTTCACATAGCCGCGAAATCAAGATAACGGGGTGTTTATTCCTATGTCCTTCACTCGCAGCCTTCTCGCCGCCGGCGTTGCCGCCGTGGCCCTGACCGCCGTCACCGGCGCCGCCCGCGCCGACGACAGCCTGACCTATGCCGGCATCACCCTCTACGGCACCGTCGACATCGACGTCACCAACCAGAACCATGGTTCGGGCCTCAATGCCGACATGCCCACCACCGCCAACTATCTGGTGATGAAGAGCAACAGCCGCAGCCAGACCCTGCTGGCCGCTAACGGCCTCAGCCAGTCCAACATCGGCCTGAAGGGTGACGAGCGCCTGACCGACCGCCTGGACTTCATCTTCAAGGTGGAAGCCGGCTTCGATCCCACCCTGGCCGGCATCCGCCTGGCCAACGGCCCCGGCTCGATCAAGAGCAACAACGGCGTGCCGCTGAGCCAGCAGAGCTCGAACGGCGATTCCAGCCGCGCCGGCCAGTTCGACAACGCCGCCGGCTTCGTCGGCCTGAAAGACAAGACCTTCGGCACCCTGACCGTCGGCCGCCAGACCACCCCGCTGGCCGACGATATCGGCACCTATGATCCCAACCACGGCTCCTACGCCTTCGCCGTGATCGGCTTCTCGGGCGCCGCCGCCGGCGGCGGCACCACCGAGGATGCCCGCTACGACGATTCCATCAAGTACACCGGCCAGTACGGCATGTTCCGCACCGCCCTGATGTATCAGCCGGGCGGCAACCAGTATCAGATCGGCTACGGCATGGAAAAGACCGGCTCGGCCGAACAGATCGATGTCGGCGCCGATTACGCCGGCCTGTCGGGCGACGCCATCTTCGCCCACAAGAACGACGCCGTGGCCCTGGGCGCCTACCTGCCCAGCGCCGCCAACAGCCTGACCTACGGCAACAACCTGGCCGCCACCGTCTCCGACAACACCACCCTGGGCCTGCTGCTGAAGTACAAGTTCGGCCAGCAGACCACCCTGTTCGGCGGCTACGAGCACATCACCATGGCCAACCCGGCCAATCCCTTCCATATCGGCAACGGCCTCGGCGATTACGGCATCGTCGCCAACACCAACGCCTTCGGCCGCGACAAGCGCCTGGCCATCTACTGGACCGGCGTGGCCTACCAGCCCCTGGAAAAGCTGACCCTGACCGGCGCCTATTACGGCTACGCCCAGGGCGCCTTCGGCACCAGCGGCGCCACTGCCACCTGCTCGGACTCCAGCTCCGCTTATTGCAGCGGCAACCTGAACGCCGGTTCGTTCGACGCCGTCTACGCCCTTACCCACCATATCGATGTGTATGGCGGCGTGATGTACTCCATCGTCAGCGGCGGCATGGCCAACGGCTATCTGCACAACAACACCGTTTCCACCACCACCGGCGTGCGCGTGAAGTTCTAAGCTTCACCAACGCCACCAAACCGGGAAAGCGCCGGCGATACCCATCGCCGGCGCTTTTTCCTTAATCAGATCCGGGCCTGACGGCCTGAATTGAGTATTTTCCGGGCAACCGTTCATTTCCCTGTTTGACAATGGGATGAAAATCCAATCGAATACCGCCGTCCCATCACAAAATGATCACGATGACGCACACCTCCCCACCCGCGCTGGAAGCGGACAATATCCATAAACGTTTCGGCTCGTTGGAGGTTCTGAAAGGCATCAGCCTGACCGCCCGTGACGGCGAGATCATCTCCATTCTGGGCTCGTCGGGCTCGGGCAAAAGCACCTTTCTGCGCTGCCTCAATCTGCTGGAGGCCCCCCACGAGGGCCGCATCGCCCTGGGCGGCGAGGCCTTCAAGCTGAAGCGCCAGAAAGACGGTTCGCTGGTGGCCGCCGATTCCCGCCAGATCACCCGTTTGCGCGCCAGCATGGGCTTCGTGTTTCAAAGCTTCAATCTGTGGCCGCACATGACGATTTTGGAAAACGTCATCGAAGCGCCGGTTCTGGTGCGCAAAACCCCGCGCAAGGCCGCCGTGGCCGAGGCCGAGGCCCTGCTGGAGAAAGTGGGCATCGCCGATAAGCGCAACGCCTATCCCGGCCACCTGTCGGGTGGGCAGCAGCAGCGCGCCGCCATCGCCCGCACCCTGGCCATGCAGCCCCGCGTGCTGCTGTTCGACGAGCCCACGTCGGCGCTCGACCCGGAAATGGTGGCCGAGGTGCTGAACGTGATCAACAGCCTGGCCGAGGAAGGCCGCACCATGCTGCTGGTGACCCACGAGATGCGCTTCGCCCGCAATGTTTCGACCCGCGTCCTGTTCCTGCATGACGGACGCATCGAGGAGGAGGGAACGCCGGACAAGGTGTTCGACGATCCCGCATCGCCGCGCTGCCGGCAATTCATGGCCAGCCACCGCTGACCCTGCATGTATCGCTAAAGGGGGTTTTCATGCGCTTCAAGTCCTTATTGATTGCCGCCGCCTTCGCCACCGCCGGCCTGTGCGGCCAGGCCTTTGCCGCCCAGAAGGTGCGCATCGGCACCGAGGGCGCCTATCCGCCCTTCAATCAGGTGGACAGCAAAGGCAACATCACCGGCTTCGACGTGGATATCGCCAAGGCGCTGTGCGCCGCCGCCAAGCTCGACTGCACCATCGTGACCCAGGACTGGGACGGCATCATCCCCGCCCTCAACGCCCGCAAGTTCGACGCCATCGCCGCCTCCATGTCCATCACCGAGGCCCGCAAGAAGGCGGTGGATTTCACCGATCCCTACTACACCAACAAGCTGCAGTTCGTGGCGCCGAAAACCTCCACCTTCTCGCCCGATCAGCTGAAGGGCAAGGTGCTGGGGGCCCAGCGCGCCACCATCGCCGGCACCTGGCTGGAACAGCATGCCAAGGGCGCCCAGATCAAGCTCTACGACACCCAGGAAAACGCCTATCTCGACCTGGCCGCCGGCCGTCTCGACGCCATCCTGGCCGACAAGTTCGTCAACTATGCCTGGCTGAAGAGCGACGCCGGCAAGGACTTCGAATTCAAGGGCAAGCCGGTGTTCAACAACGACAAGATCGCCATCGCCGTGCGCAAGGGCGACACCAGCCTGCGCGAGAAACTGAACGCCGCCCTCAAGGTCATCCTGGCCGACGGCACCTACAAGAAGATCAACGAAAAGTACTTCCCCTTCAGCATCTACTGATCTGATCCCTCAGGCGGCGCCGGGCGGATATCCCCGCCCGGCGCCGGCGCGTATTTTCGGACCACCTCATGAACCTGCACGGCTTCGGCCCCCAACTGCTCCTGGGCACCTTGATGACGGTGCGGCTGGCCCTGTCCGCCGTCAGTGTCGGCCTGGTGCTGGGCCTGCTCGGCGCCACCGCCAAATCCTCGCGCCATGCCACGCTGCGCCTGATGGGCGAGGGCTACACCACCATCGTGCGCGGCATCCCCGAACTGCTGATGGTGCTGATCGTTTATTTCGGCTCCTCCACCATGATCGGCGCCGTGCTGCGCCAGTTCGGCATCGACACCTATGTGGAGCTGGGGCCGTTCCTGTCGGGCACCGTCGCCCTCGGCCTCACCTTCGGCGCCTATGCCACCGAGGTGTTCCGCGGCGCCCTGCTCACCGTGCCCCGGGGCCAGATCGAGGCGGCGCAATCGCTGGGCCTGGGCCGCTGGCACTGCTTCCACCGCATCGTGCTGCCGCAATTGTGGCGCATCGCCCTGCCGGGCCTCGGCAATCTGTTCATGGTGCTGCTCAAGGACACCGCCCTCATTTCGGTGGTGGGGCTGGACGAGATCATGCGCAAGGCGCAGATCGCCGTGGGTGATACCCGCGAACCCTTCACCTTCTACGGCTGCGCCGCCCTGATCTATCTCGGCCTCACGGTGGTGACCAGCGGCGGCCTGATGGCCCTGGAGCACCGCGCCAACCGCGGCTACCGGAGGGCGCGCTCGTGAGTTTCGATAGCGGCGTCATCGTCGACACTTTCCCCAAGCTGCTCACCGGCGCCGTACTGACCGTGCAGCTGGTGGCGCTGTCCGGCCTGGGCGGTCTGGCCCTGGCCTTTCCCATCGGCATCGCCCGTTCGTCGCGGCGGCCCTGGGTGCGGGCCCTGCCCTGGTGCTACATCTTCTTCTTCCGCGGCACGCCGCTGCTGGTGCAGCTGTTCCTGGTGTATTACGGCCTGTCGCAGTTCTCGTCCATCCGCCATTCCGAACTGTTGTGGCCCTATCTGCGCGATCCCTACTGGTGCGCCCTCATCGCCATGTCGATGAACACCGCCGCCTATATCGCCGAAATCCTGCGCGGCGCCCTGCAGGCCGTGCCCCGGGGCGAGATCGAGGCCGCCATCGCGGTGGGCATGTCGAAAACCCAGATCCTGCGCCGCATCCTGGTGCCGCGCGCCGTGCGCATCGGTCTGCCCGCCTATTCCAACGAGGTGATCCTGATGCTGAAGGGCAGCGCCCTGGCCAGCACCATCACCCTGCTGGAACTGACCGGCATGGCCCGCACCATCATCGCCGAAACCTATATGCCGGTGGAAATCTTCCTGGCCGCCGGGGCCTGCTATCTGGCCATTTCGTTTTTGATGGTGCGCACCTTCAAGCTGGTGGAAAACATCCTGAACCGCCATCTGCGCCACGCCCGCTGAGACCGGCCAACCGTTGACGTGGCTCGTTGGCCGGTTTCCAGCGAGCCTTGAGCGAGCGGCCAAGGCGGCGGATGCCGCCGCCCGGCGAGGGACGATACAACCGGTCAAGACTTCGCTTCGGCGGGGCAATCGGCGTTTTTCATCGGCCCTGAAATGGGATACCCTTGCCGGGTTCCGGGTTTTTCAGGATAGAACCAAGGTGATGCGGCGGCTGCCGGTTTTTCTTCTGATGACGATCGCCCTGCTGGCGGCCCGCCCCCTTGCGGCCGAGGCGCCGCATCCGCTGCTCATCGCCCATGTCACCCCCTCCACCGGCCGTTTCGCCCTGCATTCGGAATCCGACCGCCGCGGCGCCCAGATGGCGGTGGACGAGGCCAACGCCGCCGGCGGCGTGCTGGGCCGCCCGGTGGTGATGATCTCGCGCGATCCCAGCCTTGATCCGGCCCAGGCCGCCCGCGTCGCCCGCGATCTGATCCTGCGCACCCATGTGGCCTTCATGGTGGGGGCCATCAGCTCCGATGTGGCCGCCGCCATGTCGGCGGTGTGCCAGAGCTACGGCGTGATCTTCATCAACACCAATTCCTCGGCGCCCTCGGAGGCGGTGGAGAACGCCCACCGCACCAAGTTCGTCTTCGACGCCAACGCCGCCAACTATAACCGCACCCTGCTGAAATACGCCCTCGACCGCACCGCCTCGAAACGGGTGCTGCTGCTGACCGAGGACGACGCCTGGGGCCGCAGCAGCGCCCAGGCCTCGCGGCCCATCATCGCCGCCAATGGCGGCCGCGTGGTGGGGCAGGTGATGGCCCCCGCCACCTTGAGCGATCCCGCCGCCCTGCTGGCCAAAATCGCCGCCCTCCCCTCCGACGTGGTGGCGGTGAACATCAGCGGCGACAACCAGATCCGCCTGTTCTCCCATATCCCGGCCCAGCAGCTGCGCCAGCGCGCCTGGGTGGTGGGCGAGGTGGATTGGGAAGAGCTTTACCCCGCCCCCGGCACCCCGCGCCCGCTGTTCGGCATCCCCTGGGCCTGGACTTTCGCAACGCCGGGCACCCGCGCCTTCGTGGCCCGCTACCGCGCCCGCTACGGGCGCTCCACCCTGCCCTATCCCGGCCATATCACCCGCACCGCCTATCTGGCCACCCAGGCCCTGCTGCAGGCCGTGCGCCAGGCCGGCACCACCAGCACTCACGCCGTGATCCGCCAGCTGGAGCAGTACCGGGCCAGCCCCGCCGAGGCCATGCAGGATGATGCCGCCGTCATGGATCCGCTCAGCCATCACCTGCAGCAAAGCACCTATATCGCCACCTGGCATCCGCGCACCGATCACCCGGAACTGGGGCTGGAGGTGCTGGGTCATGTCTCCCCCGCCGCCAATTTCTACGAGAAGGAGCGGCACACGGTGCTGGAACCCCTGTCCGCCACCCCGCAATATACGCCATGAACAAACCCCGCTTCGGCCTGATCGCCCGCATCGCCACCCTGGTGCTGCTGATCGAAATCATCGCCTGCGGGCTGCTGGGCTTTTTCTACGTGCAGCGCTTCAGCCAGGCCGAGATGGACCGCCTGCACGCCCAGCTGCGTCTGTTCGCGCAGCTGGTGGCCCAGGAAAACCTGCCCATCAGCGCCGTGTCGGATGGCGCCATGCTGCGCGCCTTCATCGGCGTGCCGTGCGAACAGGCCATGATCATCGGCCAGGGCGGCTGGGTGATCGCCGCCCTCGATCCCGCCCTGCTGGGACAGAGCGCCGCCAGTCTGCCCGGCGATGATCCCGCCTGGGCGGCCGGGAGCGGCGGCGAACGCTTCCGCGCCTGGGACGATCATCTCTCCTATACCGCGCTGCTGCGGGCGGCGAACGGCGCGCCACTTTACATCCTGCGCCTCACGGTGAACAGCGCCGAGATCAATCATCAGCGCCTGGCCATCATCCTGCGCGGTCTGGCATTGGCCGGGCTGGTCGTGCTGCTGGGCTCGCTGGCCATTCTGCTGATGACCCGCGCCATGATCACCCGGCGGCTCGACCGCTCCCTCGACGTGCTGCTGCGTATCGAAAACGGCGATCTGTCCAGCCGCATCGATGTGCCGGTGGCCGACGAACTGGGCCGCCTGCAAGACGGCATCAACTCCATGACCGCCACCATCGGCGCCCTGGTGGGCCAGCACCGCCGCAACGAGGAGGAAATCACCGCCATCCTCGACGCCATCGCCGACGGCGTGCTGGCGGTGGGGCTCGACGGCCGCATCCTGCGCTGCAATCCCAGCGCCGCCCGCCTGCTGGGGGCCAACGCCGACGCGCTGGCGGCGCAGGATTTCGCCGCCTGTCTGCCCGCCCTGGCGGCGCGGCTGCCCGCCGCCTGGCAGCAGGCCGGCAGCGCCGGCGAGGCCGAGATCCTGGTGGAG
>JAJZGK010000122.1 GCA_021798485.1 Pseudomonadota bacterium | reverse complement strand
GCGCAGCCGGTGACTAGCCCGCCCTCGGTCGCCGGAGCGTTGCCGGAGCGACAGCGCAGGCATAAGTGAGGACAGCCAAGGAGCCGGCACGGCGACGCCCGGCGCCTGAGGGAGGTTGTCTATGGAGCCGGCGCAGCCGGTGACTAGCCCGCCCTCGGTCGCCGGAGCGTTGCCGGAGCGACAGCGCAGGCATAAGTGAGGACAGCCAAGGAGCCGGCACGGCGACGCCCGGCGCCTGAGGGACATATAAAAAGCCGGGGGAGCGCACATGCGATCCCCCGGCGGCGCCTTCTGAGGCGCCTTGCATCCGGCCCCGTCCTGCTTTATGGTGCGCATCCTTCCCCGTTGGGGCGTAGCCAAGCGGTAAGGCAGCGGTTTTTGGTACCGCCATTCGCAGGTTCGATCCCTGCCGCCCCAGCCATCTCTCCTTATCCTATTTCAACGGCAGATAGATATCGGTCAGCAGATCCTGCTCCGGCGTATCGAATTTCAGGTTGAGATAGTGGAAATACAGCGGAAAATCGCGCAATTCCTCGCCGCTGGCGGGCAGCCAGTCGCGGAACAGCGGATAAATGCTGTGCGGCAGGCTTTCATGCGGGCCGCGATGCCGCAGCACGGCGCAACGGCCGCCGGGAATGGTTTTCGTGATCACCCCGTGCGCATTGGCCGGCACCGGCGCGGCGATGCTGCCGCAAAGATCGAAGCGGAACTGATCGGGCGGTACCGTTTCGGGATCGTCGTAGGCGATGCCGTAGGTGGCGCTGGCCGCCACCGGCGACAGGCCGCTGGCCTTGCGCCAGGCGATGAAGCGCAGGGCGCTGTCGTTCACCAGGGCCGGCGGGCCGCGATGCTCCAGAACCGCCACCAGAACCGGCGCGGTGGTTACAAGCGTGACATCCATGGGATCCATCCTTTTATGCGTCTGTACGGCGAAGTGGAAGCACGCCCCCCAGGCCATCCAATCGGGATGGCGGCGGAAGGCCGTCGGCGTTTGGCCGAAAGCCTGGCGGAAGGCGCGGGAGAAAACGGCGGGTCCATCGAATCCGGCTTCCAGCGCGATATCGATGATGCGGGCCCGCGGTTCGGCCAGAAGGCGGAACGAAGCGCGTTTCAGCCGCATCAACAGGATATAGCGCCCCACCGTCAGCCCCATATATTTGGAAAACTGCCGGTGAAAATGGAATTTCGAGAAATGCGCCACCGCGCTTAAGCCTTCAAGATCGAGAGGCTGGTCGAGGTGATGATCGATATAGGCCAGCACGCGGTGAAACCGCCGCGCATAGGCCTGGCCGGGATCCTTGTCCATATCCGTTCTCCTGGCCCGCAGTGTGGCGCAGGCCAGGCCCGCCGTCTTGACCAGGATTGCTCTGTTGGCGGCCTGATGCGTATCTTTACCCTAAGGGCACAGGGAAAACGCCATGGCCGAGATCATCCACCTGAAGGCGGTGCGCTATCGGCGGCGATGGCCGGCAGCCCCCAGGAGGAGGCCGCGTTCTACGACAGCACCTACGGCCTGCTGCTGCTGGCCGACAAAACGCCGCCAACCGGGCCGGAAAGCGGCCAGAAAAAAGATTAAGCGGCGCCACGGCCCAGACGGGCGAGATGCGCCAGAAGCCCGGCCATCGCCAGCCCCGCCGCCGCCAGGGCGGCCAGCGGCCAGCGGCCGGCGGCCACGGCCAGGGCGATCAGCAGCATGTTCACCGCCAGAATGCGCAGCACCACGCCGCTGTGCGACACCCCGCCCCGCACCGCCCGCTGATAAAAATGCTGGCGGTGCGCCTGCCACAGTTTCTCGCCGCGCGCCGCCCGGCGCAGCAGGGTGAGGGTGGCATCGGCCAGATAATAAAGCGGCAGGATCAGCCCGGCGGCCAGATGGCCGTGCCCGGCCAGATCCAGCAGCAGCCAGCCCAGCAGATAGCCCAGGGGCACGCTGCCGGAATCGCCCAGGAACAGCTTGGCCGGATGCCAGTTCCACACCAGAAAACCCAGGGCGGCGGCCAGCAGCGCCAGGGACGGCAGCACCGCCTGCGGACGGCCATCCAGCCAGGCCAGCAGCGCCAGCCCGGCCGCCACCGAGGCCGCCTCGGCCCCGGTGATGCCGTCGATGCCATCCATGAAATTGGTCAGATTGACGAACCACACATAACCCAGCAGCGCCACCAGGCGATCAGCCCACCAGGGCAGCAGGCCCTGCAGGATCAGCGCCTGATGCGGCAGCGCCGCCAAGCCTAGGGCACAGGCCAGAAAATGCACGGCGAAGCGCGGCGCCGCCGGCAGGGAGAAGCGGTCGTCGGCCCAGGAAAGGCCCAGCAGCGCCGCCGCCCCCGCCACCACCCACGGGGTGCCGGGCAACGCCAGACCGACGGCGGCCAGCACCAGCCAGGCCACAAGGCAGACCGGCGTCACCGCCAGGCCGCCGCCACGCGGCGTCGGCAGGCTATGGCTGGAACGTTCGTTGGGCAGATCCAGGATCTGTTTGCGGCGCAGCCAGCCCAAAACCCAGCGCACCATGCCCACGCTCAGCAGGAAAACCGCCAGAACGGTGGCAAGCGCGGGCATCACAGCGGCAACGGCTCGACAACAATCCCGCCCTGCCAGGGCAGATTGCGGCGGGCGGCGAAGGTAATGGCGTTGGCGGCGCTGCATTCGCCCCACGCCGTCCACACCTTGCCGGGTTGCAGCACCGCCGGCACCTCGGCGCTGACCTTGAGGCGGAACGTGGGCGCGGTCAGAATGGCCGCCCCGTCTTCCACCGTCACATGCAGTTCGGTGATCAGACGGCGGGCCACCCGCACCCGGCCGGTGCCGTTCACCACATCGTGGATGCGCAGAACCGAACCCTCCACCCGCCAGCGCCGCTGCACCTCGTTATGGCCCAGGCAGTGGGAATAGCCTTCGAAAACGCACGAAACCCCATCATATTCGGCCTGTAACAGCGGCGGCTTGCCGCCGGCATCGCGGCGGAAAGCCTCGCTGTAAACGGCACGGTTGCGGGGATAGGGATCTATATCGTTCAGCGTCAGTCCGCCATGCGCCGCCGCCGAGCGATAGGCCCGCCCCTCGGCCCCCTCGGCGCCGTTGCCCGGATCGATAAAAACCGGTACGCTTTCGTAATGAAGTGTGCAGCTGCCCAGATCGGCATGACCATAACCCTTGACCGGCGACCAGCCGCTGGGAAAGGCGTGCCAAAGCCCGCTCCACGGCCCCACCGTCTGGCGCAGCCAGCCATCGGCCCGCAGCGCGTCCAGATCGTTCTGGCGGCACTGGCCGCGCAACGCCAGCACGGCGGCGCGGTCGGCCTCGGGCAGTTGCCCCAGCCAGCCCAGCGCGGCGGGGGCATCGGGCAGCAGCCCCAGCGAGAAGGCCGGCGGGAAATCGGCGGCCAGATCGCCCACCCAGGGCAGCTGGCCGTTGATGCACAAGGCGGAAACGGGCGCCAGCAGACGGCGGACCAGGCTTTCCAGTCCGGCGGCGGCGGCATGGCCCAGACGGCGGGCCTCCAGCCACACGCCGAGATAATCCTGCACCGCCAGCAGATGATGGTGGGTGGAGCCCTGGCTGATGATGCCGGAGCTGCCGAACTGGCGCCGCGCCTCCTCGGCCAACAGGGTGAAGCCGGCCTCGGCATGCTGGGGCAGATCGAACACCATGCCCAGGCGGGCCAGGGCGGCGCCTTCGACGATCAGACGGGTATCGTGGCTGCCGTCCTCGCGCCAGTCGAGGCCGTTGACGATGATGGCGGCATGGGCGGCCAGACGGGCCAGATTCTCGGCCTTGGGCAACGGCACGCCCACCCGTTCGGCATAATCCAGCATGTTAAGAGCGCGCCGCGCCGCCACCGCCGCCGTCCAGGCCGGAGAACCGGCATCCGGCAAGCCGTGATGCGCCGCCCAGCCCTGCCACAGGGCGGTGACCCAATCGGGATCGAGGCCGGGATCGAGCGCCAGCCAGGTGAAGGCCTGCAGCCCCCGCCCCACGGCATCCTGATCCAGCCCCCGCGCCACGAACAGGCTGCGGGTATCGGAGGCCTCCACCTCCAGCTTCTGCCCCGGCAGCGACAGCGAAACAAGGCCCTGAACCGGCGCCCCGCCCGGCAGGTCGCGCCAGCGGTCGGGCACGGTGGCGCTTTCCGTCCCCGGCAGGTCCGGCAGATAGGGCGGCCGCCCGGCCACAAAGCCTTCATCGGCCGGCCAGCGTTTGCGCAGCCGCTCCAGAGTCCAGCGCCGCAGGATGGGATCGGCCAGGAACAGGCCGGAGAAGAAACTGCTCATGGGTCCTCTAGCGATGACGGAGATGCGAGTATTTGCCCGCCCGCAGCTGGGCGTCGAAATAGGCGATGGTCTGGCCCAGGCCGTCGTCGATCTCCACCCTGGGCTCCCAGCCCAGAAGGCTGCGGGCCTTGGTGATATCCGGCTTGCGCTGCAGGGGATCGTCCTGCGGCAGCGGCTGGAACACCAGCTTGGATTTGGCCCCGGTCATGGCGATGATCTTTTCGGCCAGGGCGCGGATGGTCATTTCGTGGGGATTGCCAATATTGATGGGGCCGATCACCTCGTCGCCCTGGTTCATCAGACGGAGGAAGGCATCGATGGTATCGGAGCAAAAGCAGAAGGAGCGGGTTTGCAGGCCTTCGCCGTAAATGGTGATGTTCCTGCCCTGCAGGGCCTGCACGATGAAGTTGGAAACCACGCGGCCGTCGTCGGGATGCATGCGCGGGCCGTAGGTATTGAAGATGCGCCCCACGCGGATGCGGGCGCCGTGCTGGCGGTGATAGTCGAAGAACAGGGTTTCGGCGCAGCGCTTGCCCTCGTCGTAGCAGGCGCGCGGCCCGATGGGATTGACGTTGCCGCGATAGTCCTCGGGCTGCGGATGCACGGTGGGATCGCCGTAAACCTCCGAGGTGGAGGCCTGAAAGATCTTGGCCTTGGTGCGCTTGGCCAGCCCCAGCATGTTGATGGCGCCGTGCACGCTGGTCTTGGTGGTTTGCACCGGATCGAACTGGTAGTGAATGGGCGAGGCCGGACAGGCCAGATTGTAGATCTCGTCCACCTCGATATAGAGGGGAAAGGTGACGTCGTGCCGGATCAGCTCGAAATAGGGATTGCCCATCAGAGCCAGCAGATTGTCCTTGGTGCCGGTATAAAAATTATCGACGCAGATAACCTCGTTGCCCTCGGCCATCAGCCGCTCGCAGAGATGCGAGCCCAGAAAGCCGGCGCCCCCCGTGACCAGAACCCGTTTCATACCTGCACCCCATTGATGTGTTCCGGTCCAAAGTGGCCCCTGCCGCGCCGCGCCGCAAGCCCTTAAATTCAGCCTGCCCGCCCATCCCCCGCCAGCCGCCAGCGCACCAGCGCGGACAGGGCGACGCACCCGGCCACCATGGCGGCCATGGGCAGGGCGGTGCCGTTATCGAGGCGGCCCACCAGCCCGCCCATCAGCGAGGCCACCGACATCTGGATGAAGCCCAGCAGGGCCGAGGCGCTGCCGGCGATACGGGCATGCGGCGCAATGGCCAGGGCGGTGCAGTTGGGCAGTACGATGCCCGCCGCCAGGAAGATGCCGGCCATGGGCAGCACCACCGACACCACCGACACCCGGCCGGCCAGCACCAGCCCCAGCAGGGCCAGCCCCGCCGCCAGGCCGATCAGGGCGCCCGCCGCCACCATGCCCTCCAGGCCCAGACGATGGCCCAGGCGGGCGGCGATGATGCTGCCGGCCATGAAGCCCGCCACCACGCCCAGAAAACAATAGCCGAAATGCTCGGGCGCCACCCGCAGCAGCCCGATAATGACGAACGACGCCCCCGAGATGAAGGCGAACATGGCGGAAAAGGTGAAGCTGATGGTCAGGCAATAGCCCATGAAGCTGCGATTGCCCAGCAGGCTGAAGTAGTTGCGCACCAGGGTGGACAGATGCAGGGCATGCGGATTGGGATGCAGATTGGTTTCGCGCAGGGCCAGGCCGATCAGCAGCAGCATCACCAGGCTGAAGCCGATCAGCAGGGCGAAATTGGCCCGCCAGCCGAACAGCACCAGCAGATGCCCGCCCACCATGGGCGCCACCGCCGGCGCCAGGGCCATCACCGAGGCCATGGAGGCCATGACCCGCGCCGCCTGATCGCGGGCGAAACTGTCGCGCACGATGGCCCGCGCCAGCACCGGCCCGGCGCAGGCCCCCAAAGCCTGCAGAAAACGGGCCAGGATCAGCATTTGCACCGAGACGGCGCAAAAACACAGGACGCTGGCCAGGCCATAGATGACGATCCCGGCCAGCAGCAGCGGACGGCGGCCATAACGGTCGGACAGCGGCCCATACACCAGCTGGGCCAGAGCGAACCCCGCCAGATACACCGACAGGGTTAATTGCACATGCGAAACATCCGTGCCGAACACCTGCATCATGCGCGGCAGCGAAGGCAGATAAAGATCGATGGACATGGGACCGAAGGCCGCCAGGGCGATCAGCAGCCCCAGCGGCGGCGGCGGCGCGCGGGGCGGATCCAGCGCCTCAGCCATAGCGGTGCAGCTCGGCGCCGTGCCGCTTCAGCCAGGCGCGCAAGGCCGGCGCCTCGGGGGACAGCTTGCGCACCAGCCGCCAGAAGCGGGGCGAGTGGTTCATCTCGGCCAGATGCGCCACCTCGTGCGCCACCACGTACTGCAGCACCTCGGGCGGGGCCAGCACCAGGCGCCAGGAAAAGGCCAGATCGCCGCGGCTGCTGCAACTGCCCCAGCGCGTTTGCGTATCCTTGATGGCGATGCCGCGCAGCGGCCGGGCTCCGGCACTGTGCGCCAGGGCGGCGGCCATGGGCTCGGCCAGGCGGGTGATTTCGTTCCGGGCCTGACGTTTCAGCCAGTCGGTGACGCGGCGGGCGAAAAAATCGGCCTGGCCGGAAACATGGATCACCCCGGCCTCGGCCCACACGCCGCCCCGGGCCTCGGGGCGGTGCTCCAGGCGATGCTCCACCCCCAAAAGCGGGAGCCGCTGGCCGGGCGCGAACAGATGGCGCGGCGGCAGGGCGGCCAGACGGGCGCGCAGCCAATCGGCCTTGGAACAGACGAAGGCCAGCCCCTGCGCCGGGGTGGCCCCCTTGGGCAGGGTGAGCAGCACGGCGCCATCCCTGGGATCGAGCCGCATGGACAGCTGGCGGGCGGCGGCGCTGGGCCGCAGCCGCACCTCGACGGCGCGTCCGTCGAGATCGACCATATGCGGCGGCTCCACCGCCTGGCGGGTGGCCAGACATTGGGCCGACAAAGCCTGCATCAGGGACCGGAAACCGGACAAGGCCTTATCCTTCAGGTTTCAAGGGAGGACGGCGAAGCCGGATCAGGCGTGCCCGGCTTCGGCCGAAAGCAGCAGCGGATCGGCGCCGAGTTTGGCCAGGGCCCGCTCCCACTTGAATTCCAGCGAGGCCCCGAACAGCAGATCATCGTCGGCGGGAATGCTGAGCCAGGCATTGTCGAGAATTTCCTCGTCCAACTGGCCGGCGCTCCAGCCGGCATAGCCCAGGGCCAGCAGGCTCTGACGGGGACCGCGCCCTTCGGCGATGGCCCGCAGCACGTCCACCGTGGCGGTCAGCCCCACATGCTCGTCCACCATCAGGGTGCTGTCCTGGCAGTAATCGCCGCTATGCAGCACGAAGCCGCGCCCCGATTCCACCGGCCCGCCGAAATGAATGCGGATGGGTTCGCAATCGGTGCTGGGCACGATATCGAGCTGCTTCAGCAGATCGGGAAAACTCAAGGCATCGAACAGACGGTTGATCACCAACCCCATGGCGCCTTCGGCGGAATGGGCGCAGACATAGACCACCGTCCGCGCGAAACGCGGATCCTGCATCTGCGGCATGGCGATCAGCATTTGTCCCGCCAGATAGCCGTTGGATTGAAGAGTCTTGCTCATGACCTTCAAATATGACGAGCCGACCGGCAAAGCAAGGCTTGAGAACGCGGGATCATTGACAGAGGGGGGGCACGGCGGGCAATCCTGGCCCGGGCGACAGGACAAAGCGAGACGGACATGAAGGCGATCAGGACCATGGCGGCGGCGGCATTGGCGGTTTTATGCGCCCTGACGCCCCCGGCCCGGGCCGAAAGCGCCGCCGCCTGGGCCAGCAACGACCAGGGTTCGGTGGGGCTTCTAAGCGCCGCCACCGCCACCGGCGGCCGGCAAACGGTGCAGCTGGGCCTGGATTTCCGCCTGAAGCCGGGCTGGAAGATCTATTGGCGCTCGCCGGGCGATGCCGGTTTCCCCCCCTCGGTGGCCTGGACCGGCTCGGACAATCTGGCCGGCGCCGCCCTCTCCTGGCCCGGACCGCACCGCTTCAGCATTTCCGGCCTGGAAACCATGGGCTACAAGGGCGAGGTGGTGCTGCCCCTGGCCGTCCGCCTCAAGGATCCGGCACGGCCGCTGGTCTTGAAGGCGGCGGTGGAGTATCTGGTCTGCGCCGTGGTCTGCATTCCCCAGCATGCCAGCCTGGCCCTGACCCTGCCCGCCGGCCCGGCCCAGCCCGGCCCCGATGCCCATCTGATCAGCCGCTTCCTGGCCCGTGTGCCCGGCCCGCCCGCCACGCGCGGCATGCGCCTTGACGCCGTAGAAGCCACGCCCGAGGGCGGCCTGCGGGTGGTGGTGGAGGCCGATCCCCCCCTGCTGCATCCCGATCTGTTCCTGGAACGGGCCGATCAGATGCAGTTCACCCCTCCGGTCATCCGCCTGGAAGACGGCGGCCGCCGCATGGTGGCCACCACCGCCCCGGTATCCAAAACCGGGTCCGGCGGCCTGTCCGCCCAGCCTTTGACCCTGACCATCGTCGATGGCGACCGCGGCGCCGAAGCGGTGGCCACCGTGGCCCCGGCCCGGCCCGGCGCCGATGCGCGGGCCCTGCTGGCCATGCTGGGCGTGGCCCTGCTGGGCGGCCTGCTGCTCAATCTGATGCCCTGCGTGCTGCCGGTGCTGTCCATCAAGGTGCTGGGGGTGATCAGCCACGGCGGCGCCGAACGCCGGGCCATCCGCGCCAGCTTCCTGGCCTCGGCGGCGGGCATCGTCGCCTCGTTCCTGTTGCTGGCCCTGGCCGCCGCGGCCCTGAAACTGGCCGGGCGGGCGGTGGGCTGGGGCGTGCAGTTCCAGCAGCCGCTGTTCCTGATCGCCCTGGTGGCGGTGGTCACCCTGTTCGCCGCCAATCTGCTGTCGCTGTTCGAGATTCCCTTGCCGGCCTGGGCCGCCCGGCTGGGAGAGCGCCATGGCCACGGCGGCGGCCCCGTGGGCCATTTCGTAACCGGAATGTTCGCCACCCTGCTGGCCACCCCCTGCTCGGCGCCGTTTCTCGGCACGGCGGTGGGCTTTGCCCTTGGCCGTGGCGTGGCCGATATTCTGGCCATTTTCCTGGCCCTGGGCCTGGGCATGGCCCTGCCCTATCTGCTGGTGGCGGCCTGGCCGCGCCTGGCGCAAAGCCTGCCCCGCCCCGGCCGCTGGATGCTGATCCTGCGCCGCCTGCTGGGAGTGGCGCTGCTGCTGACCGGCCTTTGGATGCTCTCCGTGCTGGAGGTGGAAACCGGGAGATCG
>JAJZGK010000121.1 GCA_021798485.1 Pseudomonadota bacterium | reverse complement strand
ACGGCTTAAGGGAGGGGCCGTGGCGCAGAGTCCTGTATCAGTGCCACCGACGGAGCGGACCCACCGGGTATGAAACTGCTGGTAAGCCGCCTGACCTGGTTTCTTTCTAGACGGTTTTCGCCCAGTCCGCCAAGGCGGCGGCCATTTCGGCGATGACGCCGCTCCAATCGCCGCGCCTCTGCTGGCGGAAGATGCGGGCCGAGGGATACCAGGGGCTGTCGCTCCGCTCTATCAGCCAGCGCCAGCAGCCGTCGTGGCGGTTCAACAGCCAGAAAGGCTTGCCCAGGGCGCCGGCCACATGGGCCACGGCGGTATCCACGGTGATCACCAGATCCAGATTTTGCACCAGGGCGGCGCAATCGGCGAAATCCGTCACCTCGTCCATGCGGTGGGTGATGGCCATGCCCGGCGGCGGGATCAGGGCCTGGGCCGATTTGGGGCCTTTCTGCAGGCTGATGAGGGCGATGCCGGGCACGGCGGCCAGCGGCGCGAAGGTGGCGAGATCGGTGCTGCGGCGGCTGTCCAGCAGCACCGCCTCCACCAGACCGGGGCGGGGGGCGCCGGCCCAGGCCAGCCCCACCTTGCGGCCGGGCCGCTCGGCCAGTTTTTCCGCCCAGGCGGCCACGTCGGCGGGGTCGGCGGTCAGGTAGGGCACGGCGGCGGGAATGGTTTCCAGCGTGCAGTCCAGCCGCTGCGCCAGGCTGAGCAGGGAGACGGCGTAATCGGCCTCGGGCACCGGGGTGGTGGTGTCGTACACCGCGTCCACGCCGGCGATGGTGGACAGCAGGCGGACCAGATCGGGTTCCACCCGCAGCAGCACCCGCGCCCCCAGGGCCTTGATGCGCGGCAGGAAGCGCACGAACTGGATATCGTCGCCGAAGCCCTGCTCGCCATGCAGCAGGATGGTTTTTCCGGCCAGAGGCTCGCCCTGCCAGCGCGGCAGGTGGATGCGCTGCATGGGCAGGTGGCTGTTGGCCCGCCAGCGCCATTCCTGCTCGGCGAAGCCTTCGCGCAGGCGGCCTTGCAGCAGCAGGGCGATGGAGCGGTGCAGATGCGCCTCCGGCATTTCGGGGGCCAGGCGCAGGGCCTCGTCGTAACTGGCCATGGCCTCGGCGAAGCGTTTCTGCCCCCAGAGGGCATCGGCCAGATTGACATGGGCCAGGGCGTGATCGGGCTTCAGGGCGATGGCGCGCCGCAGGGTTTCCTCGGCCTCCTCGAAATGGAACAGCAGCATCAGGGCATTGCCCAGATTGTTGAGGGCGGCGACGAAATCGGGCTTCAGGGCCAGGGCGCGGCGGTAGGCGGCATAGGCCTCGTCATAGTCGCGGCAGTCGGCCAGGGCGTTGCCCAGATTGAAATGGCAGACCGGATCCCGCGGCTGCAGGGCGGTGGCGCGGCGGAAGCAGGCGGCGGCATCCACCGGCAGGTTCATCTGCATCAGCACACGGCCCAGCTCCACCTGCAGTTCCACGGCGGTGGGCAGCAGACCGCGCGCCAGTTCGTACATGCGCCGCGCGTCGGCCAGGGCGCCCCGCGCATGGCAGGCGCGGGCATTGCCGATCAGGGCCTTCAACTGTTCGATCTGTTCGGGCGACAGGGCCATCAAAGGGTCTCCAGCTGGAAGGCGGCGGCCATCAGCGCGCGGGTATAGTCGCTGGCCGGGGCGGCGAACAGCCGTTCGGCCGGGCCGCTTTCCATGACATGGCCGCCCTTCATCACCACCACATGGTCGGCCAGGGCGCGCACCACCTTGAGATCGTGGCTGATGAACAGGTAGGCCAGATCATGGCGGGCCTGCAGCGCGCGCAGCAGATCCACCACCTGGGCCTGCACCGAGACGTCGAGGGCCGAGGTCGGTTCGTCCAGCACCATGAAGCTGGGTTTGAGGATCAGGGCGCGGGCGATGGAGATGCGCTGGCGCTGGCCGCCGGAAAATTCGTGGGGGAAGCGGTCCTGGCTGGCGGGATCGAGCCCCACCTCCTCCAGCACCTGGGCGATCAGGGCGCGGCGTTCGGCGCCGCTGCCGCCCAGGCCGTGCACGTCCAGCCCCTCGCCGACGATCTGGCCCACCGACAGGCGCGGACTGAGCGAGCCGTAAGGATCCTGAAACACCATCTGCATGTCGCGGCGCAAGGGGCGCAGCTGGCGGGCCGTGAGGCCGTTGAGCGGCCGCCCCAGGAACACCACCGGCCCCTCGCTCTCCACCAGGCGCAGCAGGGCCAGGCCCAGGGTGGTTTTGCCCGAGCCGGATTCCCCCACCACGCCCACGGTCTGGCCGCGCCGCACCGTCAGCGAAACCCCGTCCACCGCCTTGATATGGCCGCGCACCCGGTTCAGCAGGCCGCCGCGCTGCGGGAACCACACCTTCACCTCCTGGCAGCGCATCACCTCGGGGGCATCGGCGGCGGGGCGGTTGGGGGCGCCCTTGGGCTCGGTCGCCAGCAGCCTTTGGGTATAGGGGTGGCGGGGGGCGGCGAAAAGATCGGCGGCGGGCCCTTGTTCCACGATCTCGCCGGCCTGCATCACCGCCACGTCGTCGGCCATCTTGCGCACGATGCCGAGATCGTGGGTGATCAGCAGCAGGGCCATGCCCAGGCGGGCCTGCAAATCCTGCAACAGGGTGAGAATCTGCGCCTGGATGGTCACGTCGAGCGCCGTGGTCGGCTCGTCGGCGATGAGAATGTCGGGATCGTTGGCCAGGGCCATGGCGATCATCACCCGCTGGCGCTGCCCGCCCGACAGTTCGTGCGGCAGGGCGCCCAGGCGGTGTTCGGCCTCGGCCAGGCCCACCAGGCGGAACAGCTCCACCACCCGGGCCCGCAACGCCCGCCCCGACAGCCCCTGATGCAGCTCCAGCACCTCGCCCACCTGTTTGCCGATGCTGTGCAGGGGATTGAGGCTGGTCATGGGTTCCTGGAACACCATGGCCATGCGGTTGCCGCGCACCCGGCGCAAGGCGCGTTCGGGCGCGCCCAGCAGATCCTCGCCGTCCAGGCGGATGCTGCCGGCCGGATGATGGGCGCGGGGATAGGGCAGCAGCTGCAACAGGGAGAGGGCGGTGACCGATTTGCCCGAGCCGGATTCCCCCACCAGGGCCAGGGTGCGGCCCTTTTCCAGCTGGAAGGAGACGCCCCGCACGGCCTCCACCCGCTCCGGCCCCTGGCCGAAGGTCACCTTGAGATCGCGGACATCGAGCAGGGCAGTCACAGTTTGGTTCTCCGGGGGTCGAAGGCGTCGCGCACGGCTTCGCCGATGAACACCAGCAGGGTCAGGGTCAGGGCCAGGGTCAGGAAGCCGGTCACTCCCAGCCAGGGCGCCTGCAGGTTCTCCTTGCCCTGGCGCAGCAGATCGCCCAGCGAGGCCGAGCCCGGCGGCAGCCCCAGCCCCAGATAATCGAGGGAGGTGAGCGACACCATGGCGCCGCTGGCGATGAAGGGCATGAAGGTGAGGGTGGCCACCATGGCGTTGGGCAGCAGATGGCGCCACATGATGCGGCCATCCGACATCCCTAAGGCGCGGGCGGCGCGCACATAATCGAAATTGCGGGCGCGCAGGAACTCGGCCCGCACCACCGCCACCAGCCCGGTCCAGGAAAACAGCATCAGGATGCCCAGCAGGGTCCAGAAACTGGGGGCCAGGATGCCGGCCACGATGATCAGGATGAAAAGCTCGGGCAGGCCGCCCCAGATTTCCAGGAAGCGCTGCAAGATGAGATCGGTGCGGCCGCCGAAATAGCCCTGCACGGCGCCGGCGGCCACGCCGATCACCGAACTGGCGGCGGTCAGCAGCAGGCTGAACAGAATGGACAGGCGCAGGCCGTAGATCAGGCGGGCGGCCACGTCGCGGCCGTCGTCGTCGGTGCCGAGCAGATTGTCGGCGGTGGGCGGCGAAGGAGCGGGGCTGGGGGTGTGGAAATTGATGGTCTGGTAGCTGTAGCGGATGGGCGGCCACAGGCTCCAGCCGTGTTGGGCGATTTTTTCGGCGATATAGGGATCGCGGTAATCGGCATTGGTGGTGAAATCGCCGCCGAAGCGGGTTTCCGGATAATCGAACAGCACCGGCACCGACAGATGGCCATCATACATCACCAGCAGCGGCCGGTCGTTGGCCCAGAACTCGGCGAACAGGCTCAGGGTGAACAGGGTGAGAAAGATCCAGAACGACCAGGCGCCGCGCCGGTTGGCGCGGAAGGCGGCCAGGCGGCGGCGGGTCAGCGGCGAAAGCGGCGGCAGGGCCATGGCGGTCAGCTCCGCGCCTCGAAGTCGATACGGGGATCGACCAGATGATAGGTGAGATCGCTGAGCAGATTGAGCACCAGCCCCAGCAGGCTGAAAACGTAAAGGGTGCCGAACATCACCGGATAATCGCGGTTGATCACCGCCTCGAAGCCCAGCTGGCCGAGGCCGTCCAGCGAGAAGATGATCTCGATCAGCATCTGCCCGGTAAAGAGGATGCCCACCAGCAGCGAGGGGAAGCCGGCGATCACCAGCAGCATGGCGTTGCGGAAGACATGGCCGTAAAGCACGCGCCGCTCGGTAAGCCCCTTGGCGCGGGCGGTGATGACATACTGTTTGTGGATTTCGTCCAGGAAGCAGTTCTTGGTCAGCATGGTCAGCCCGGCGAAGCCGCCGATCACCACGCAGGTGAGCGGCAGGGCCAGATGCCAGGCGTAATCGGCGATGCGCTGCGGCCAGGGCAGGTGCGCCCAGCCGGGGCTGACCAGGCCGCGCAGCGGAAACAAAGACCAGTAGCTGCCGCCGCAGAACAGCACCACCAGCAGGATGGCGAACAGGAAGGACGGCACGGCATTGCCGATGATGATGATCCAGCTGGTGGCGATATCGAAGCGCGAGCCGTCGCGCACCGCCTTGGCGATGCCCAGCGGGATCGACACCACATAGATGATCAGCGTGCTCCACAGCCCCAGCGAGATGGAGACCGGCATCTTTTCCAGCACCAGATCCACCACGCTTTCATCGCGGTAAAAGCTTTTGCCGAAATCGAAATGCAGATAGTCGCGCATCATCTTCACAAAACGGCGGCCGGGCGGAATATCGAAGCCGAACTGGTGGCGGATCTCGGCCACATAGGCCGGATCAAGGCCGCGGGCGCCGCGATAGGCGCCACCCGCCTGGCCGGGGGCGCTGGCCGCCGCCTCGGCGCCGCCCTGGCCCGACAGACGGGCGGTGGCCGAAACCGTCTGGTTCTCGGCCTTGGCCAGCATCTGTTCCACCGGGCCGCCGGGGGCCATCTGCGCCACCGCGAAATTGATCAGCATGATGCCGAACAAGGTGAGCGGGATCAGCAGCAGGCGGCGCAGGATATAGACGGCCATGGCCTTAATGCTTGCGCCGGGTGGCCAGGGTGGCGGCCCGGACCGGATCGATCCACCAGGCGCTGAACTGCACGCCCTGGCGCGGCACCGTGGGCGGCATGCCGAACATGTTCCAGAAGGCCACGCGGTCGTAGCCGATATGCCAGTGCGGGATCATGTAATGGTTCCATAGCAGCACGCGGTCGAGGGCATGGGCGCGGGCCACCAGGGCGGCGCGGTCGGGGGCGGCCACCAGGCTGGCGATCAGCTGGTCCACCGCCGGATTTTTCACCCCGGCCAGATTGGCGCTGCCCGGCTGGTCGGCGCTGGCCGAGCCCCAGAATTCCCGCTGCTCGTTGCCGGGAGACAGGCTTTCCGGCTTCACGTCGACCACCATGTCGAAATCGAAATTGTCCAGGCGGTTCTTGTACTGGGCGCTGTCCACCGTGCGCACGCTGGCGCTGATGCCCAGACGCTTCAAATTCTGCACGAAGGGCAGGGTGATGCGTTCCCAGACCGGCTGATCGAGCAGGATCTCGAAGCGGAAGGGCTGGCCGGTGGCGCCGTTGACCAGCCGTCCGTCCTTCACCACCCAGCCGGCCTGATGCAGCAGGGCGGCGGCGATATGCAGATTCTTGCGCACGCCGTAATCGGAGCCGTCGGTGCCGGGCGGCTGGTAGACGGTGGTGAAAACCTGGGGCGGGATTTCGGTCTTCAGCGGCTCCAGCACCTTCAGTTCCTCGCCCTGGGGCAGGCCGGCGGCGGCCAGATCGGAGTTGGAGAAGTAGCTGGCGGTGCGCTGATACTGCCCGTAAAACAGGTTCTTGTTGGTCCATTCGAAATCGAAGGCGTAGGTCAGGGCGTTGCGCACGCGGTCATCCCGGAACAGCGGCCGGCGCAGATTGAACACATAGCCCTGCATGCCGGTGGGGCGCTGATTGGGAAAGGTGCGCACCAGCGCCTCGCCGTTGCGCACCGCCGGAAAATCGTAGGCGGTGGCCCATTTCTTCGATTCGTTTTCCGGGCGGTAGTCGTAATCGCCGGCCTTGAAGGCTTCCAGCGCCACCGTGGAATCGCGGTAATAGTCGATCTGGATGCGGTCAAAATTGTAAAGGCCGCGATTGACCGGCAGATCCTTGGCCCAATAATTTTTCACCCGCTGCAGCACCACCCGCTTGCCGGCGTCGAAGCTGGCCACCTGATAGGGGCCGCTGCCCAGCGGCGGTTCCAGGCTGGTCTGGTCGAAGGCGCGGTGCCGCCAGTATTTTTGCGACAGAATGGGCAGCTGCCCCAGGATCAGCGGCAGTTCGCGGTTGTCGCCGGGGGCAAAGGTGAAGCGCACCTTGCGGTCGGCCAGTTTCTCGGCCTTGACCACGTTCTGATAATAGGCGCGGTAGTTGGGCGAGCCCTTGGCGCGCAGGATCTGGAACGAGAACAGCACATCGTCGGCGGTGATGGGGCTGCCGTCATGGAAACGGGCCTGCGGGCGCAGATTGAACACCACCCAACCGCGGTCGGGCGGCACCTCCATGCTTTCGGCCACCAGCCCGTATTCGCTGAAGGGCTCGTCGGCGGACGAGGCCAGCAGGGTGTCGAAGGTCTGATCGATGCCGGCGGCGGGCAGGCCCTTGACGATGAAGGGGTTGAAGCTGTCGTAGGTGCCGAGCGCGGCCAGGCGCACCGTGCCGCCCTTGGGGGCGTTGGGATTGACATAGTCGAAATGGGTGAAGCCGGGGCCGTATTTGGGGGTGCCGTACATGGACAGGCCCGAAACGGTTTGCACCGTGTCGGCCCGCGCCAGGGCGGGAGAGGCGGCCAGCAGGCCGGCCAGCAGGGCGGCGGACAGTTTCAGCGGCATGCCGGAGCCCCTTTTCACGGTTGCGCCGTCAGCACCGCCTGGGCGGCGGCATGGCAGGCGGCATCGCCGGCGGCGATCACCCGCCCGTCCGAACCCAGGCCCAGGGGGCGGCCCTGCCAGTCGGTCATCAGGCCGCCGGCCCCGGTCACCACCGGCACCAGGGCGCAATAATCGTAGGGCTGCAGCGAGGCTTCGACCACCAGATCGACGAAACCCAGGGCCAGCAGGCCGTAGGCGTAGCAGTCGGCGCCGTAGCGCGGCAGCTTGGCCAGGGGGCGCAGGCGGTTCCAGGCCGCCTCGTCGCCGCCCTTGAACATCTCGGGGGCGGTGGCGTAGAGGGTGGCCAGTTTCACATCCGGGCAGGCGCGCACCCGCACCGGCGCGCCGTTGAAGGTGGTGGGGCGGCCCGCCACCCCCAGCCAGCGTTCCCGCTGCACGCACTGATCGATGATGCCCAGCACCGGCACCCCCTTGTAAAGCAGGGCGATCAGGGTGCCGAACGACGGCTGCCCGGCGATGAAGGCCTTGGTGCCATCCACCGGGTCCAGCACCCACACCCAGTCGGCATCGGCGTTTTCCACGCCCCATTCCTCGCCGTAGATGCCGTGGCCGGGGGCCTCGGCGGCGATCAGGCGGCGCATGGCGCTTTCCGCCTCGCGGTCGGCCACGGTGACCGGGCTGTCGTCGGCCTTGTCGAACACCGTGACCGGGGTGCGGTAATAGCTCCGGATCACCGCGCCGGCGGCATCGGCCAGGCGATGGGCCAGGGCGATATGGCCTTCGGGAACGGAGACATCGGCGGGAAGAACGGACAGGGTCATGGGCCGGGCGCTCTGACGTTGCGGAAAAATCCCGGCGATTTTGCACCGGCGGCGACCGGATTACCACCCCTTGCGGCGGGCGGGGGCGTCAAGGAGGGATGGTTGTTTCCGGGCTTGACCTTCCCCGCCGGGCGGCTACCCTGCCGTCCGGCAGAACTTTTCGGATTTTTCGGCAGCATGAGCGCGTCTTCCTCCCCCTCCCGGCCCGCCTCGGTTCTGGTCTATGTCGGCCTGGATTTCGTTGGCGACGGGCTGATGAAGCTGCCGTTCGTGCAGGCCCTGCGCGCCGCCTTTCCAGAGGCCAGGATCACCTGGCTGGCCGGCAAGGGCAAAACGGTTTACGCCGGATCGCTGGCCCCCCTGGTGTCGGGTCTGCTCGACGAGGTGATCGAGGAGGCCGGCATCGGCAGCAAATGGTGGGAACTGCTGCGCCGCCCGCTGCCGCACCGCGCCTTCGATCTCATCATCGATACGCAAAGCCGGGTGCTGACCAGCCTGATCCTGAAGCGCATCCGCCATGGCCGCTTCATTTCCCCGGCGGCGGGCTGGCATCTGTCGGATGCCCGGCCCGGCCCCGGCTGGAGCAAGCCGCCGGCCTTGATCACCCGTCTCCTGGATCTGGTGGAGCTGGCCTCGGGCCAGCCGCCGGGCCTCCCGGCGCCGCTGCCCGGAGATGCGCTGCTGGACGCCGAGGCCGAGCGTCGCCTGCCCCATGGGCCGGTGTATGTGGGGCTGGCGCCGGGGGCGGGGGGCAAGCATAAATGCTGGCCGTTGGAGCATTATATCGCCCTGGCCCTGCGGCTGGCCAAATCGGGCAAGGTGCCGGTGGTGCTGCTGGGGCCGCAGGAACAGCAGTGGGATGCCGAGATCCGCGATGCCGTGCCCGGCGTCATGCTGCCGCTGGATGCGCTGTCGCCGCCCATGCTGACCATCGCCCTGGGCAAACGCCTGGCGGCGGCGGTGGCCAACGACAGCGGCACCGGCCATATGCTGGCGGCCTCGGGCGTGCCGCTGATTTCGCTGTTCGGCCCCACCGCGCCCGAAAAATTCGCCCCGCGCGCCCGGCGGCTGACGGTGCTGCGCGCCCAGGACTACAGTCCGGGCGACAGCATGGAGGGGATTCCGCTGCAAATCGTGGCCGATACCATCGAGCGGGTTCTGGAGCGGGGCCGGGGGGACGCATGACGGCGCCGGTCATCGTCTGGTTCCGCCGCGATCTGCGCCTGGACGATCATCCGGCCCTGTGCCGGGCCCTGGCCACGGGGGCGCCGCTGCTGCCGGTTTATATCTGGGAAGAGGATCTGCCCCGGCCCTGGGGCGGGGCCAGCCGCTGGTGGCTGCATCACAGTCTGCAGGCCCTGGGCCGGGATCTGGCCCGGCGCGGCGCGCCATTGCTGCTGCTGCGCGGCACGGCGGCGCGCCTGCTGCCCGCCCTGGCCCGGAGGCTGGGGGCGGCGCGGGTGTTTTGCAACCGCCGCAACGATCCCGCCGCCGCCGCGCTGGACCGCGCCGTCCGCGAGGCCCTGGCGGAACAGGGGGTGGGGCTGGAGGTGCTGCCGCACGGCCTGCTGTTCGAGCCCGACGCCGTGAAAAGCCGGGCCGGG
>JAJZGK010000120.1 GCA_021798485.1 Pseudomonadota bacterium | reverse complement strand
GCTGCGGCCCGGTTGCGGCGCCCAGGGCCAGGCGCAAAAAGCGCCGCCGCGGCCCGGCGGCGGCGGCGCTGCCGGCCAGCAGGGCCAAAGCCTCGGCGGCCATGCCGCTCATGCCGTCGCCCTCGTCCTCCAGCAGTTCGGCCCCGGTGGCCACGGCGTCGACGGGCCCGGCCAGATCGTGGCACAGGCGGGCGCACAGCAGTTCGGCCAGCTTCACGGCGGTGTCGGACATGGTGCGGCGGATCCCTTCAATTTCCCTGCGAGCCGGCCGCCCGTTCCGTCCGGACGCCGTTTTCCTGAAGTGTGCCCGAACCCGCCGGCTTGGCAAGCGTTTCCGCGACCCGCTTTCCCACGGCTGTCGTTGACAGATGCAGCCCCTGGCTCTATGTCTGGCACTGTCCGTAAAAAGGCACACGCTGCCTTCCTTATATATGTCGAGGTTCCCGCATGTTCGGCGCCATTGCCCGACGTCTTTTTGGCACCGCCAACGAACGTCTCTTGAAAACCTTCCACGATCAGGTTGAAGCCATCAACGCCCTTGAGCCCAGCCTGGTGGCCTTGAGCGACGACGAACTGCGCGCCCGCACCCCCTGGCTGCGGGGGCGCCTGCAGGCGGGGGAAACGGAAGACGATATCCTGGTGGACGCCTTCGCCACGGTGCGCGAGGCCGCCAAACGCACCCTGGGCCAGCGCCATTTCGATGTGCAGCTCCTGGGCGGCATCGTCCAGCACAAGGGCATGATTTCCGAGATGCGCACCGGCGAGGGTAAAACCCTGGTGGGCACCCTGCCGGTCTATCTCAACGCCCTGTCCGGCAAGGGCGTGCATGTGGTGACGGTGAACGACTATCTGGCCCGGCGCGACTCCGAGTGGATGGGCCAGGTCTACCGCTTCCTGGGCCTGACCGTGGGGGTGATCCTGCACGAGCTGGACGATACCCAGCGCCAGGAAGCCTACGCCGCCGACATCACTTACGGCACCAACAACGAATTCGGCTTCGACTATCTGCGCGACAACATGAAGTTCTCGCTGAAGGAGATGGTGCAGCGGCCCTTCCATTACGCCATCGTCGACGAGGTGGACTCCATCCTCATCGACGAGGCGCGCACGCCGCTGATCATTTCCGGCCCCACCGAGGACAATTCCGATCTTTACCGCCAGATCGACGCCTTGATCCCCCAGATGGGCGAAGAGGATTACGAGAAGGACGAAAAGGCCCGCGCCGTCACCATGACCGAGCCGGGCGTGGAACATGCCGAGCGCATGCTGACCGAGATGGGCCTTTTGCGCGGCGGCAATCTTTACGATATTCAGAACATCAACCTGGTGCATCACGTCAACCAGGCCTTGCGCGCCCACAAGCTGTTCAGCCGCGATATCGATTATATCGTCAAGGACGACAAGGTGGTCATCATCGATGAATTCACCGGCCGCATGATGGAGGGACGGCGCTATTCCGAGGGCCTGCACCAGGCCCTGGAAGCCAAGGAGCGCGTGACCATCCAGAACGAAAACCAGACCCTGGCCTCCATCACCTTCCAGAACTATTTCCGGCTTTATCCGAAACTGGCGGGCATGACCGGCACCGCCATGACCGAGGCCGCCGAGTTCCAGGAGATCTACGGCCTGGAAGTGGTGGCCATCCCCACCAATCTGCCGGTGCGCCGCAAGGACGAGGACGACGAGGTTTACCGCACCGCCCGCGAAAAGTACGAGGCCATCGTCGAACTGGTGGCCGACTGCCAGAAGCGCAAGCAGCCGGTGCTGGTGGGCACGGTCTCCATCGAAAAGTCGGAAATGCTGGCCGAGCTTCTGAAGAAGAAGAAGATCCGCCACGAGGTGCTGAACGCCCGCCACCACGAGCGCGAGGCCTATATCGTCTCGCAGGCCGGCCGCCCCGGCGCCGTGACCATCGCCACCAACATGGCCGGCCGCGGCACCGACATTCAGCTGGGCGGCAATCTGGACATGCGCCTGAAGTTCGAACTGGAGGCCATCACCGATCCGGCGGAACGCGCCCGCAAGACCGAGGCCATCAAGGCCGAGGTGGCCGAGCTGAAGCAGGTGGCCCTGGAGGCCGGCGGCCTTTACGTGGTGGGCACCGAACGCCATGAAAGCCGCCGCATCGACAACCAGCTGCGCGGCCGCACCGGCCGCCAGGGCGATCCCGGCGCCTCGAAGTTCTATCTGTCGCTGGAAGACGACCTGATGCGCATCTTCGGCAGCGAGCGCATGGACAGCATGCTGCAGAAGCTGGGCCTGAAGGAAGGCGAGGCCATCATCCACCCCTGGATCAACAAGGCCCTGGAAAAGGCCCAGGAAAAGGTGGAAGCCCGCAATTTCGACGTGCGCAAGAACCTGCTGAAGTTCGACGACGTCATGAACGACCAGCGCAAAGTCATCTACGAACAGCGCCGCGAACTGATGGCCGCCACCGACGTGGCCCAGGCCATCGTCGATATGCGCCACGAGGTGGTCGAGGAGATGGTCAGCCGCTGCATCCCGGAAAAAGCCTATCCGGAGCAGTGGGACGTCAAGGGCCTGCATGAAGAGGTCTTGCGCGTTTTCAACCTGGATCTGCCCATTCCCGACTGGGCCAAGGAGGAAGGCATCGCCGACCCCGAGATCCGTCACCGCCTGCAGGACATCACCGACCACAAGGCCGCCGAAAAGGCCACCACCTACGGCCCCGACGTCATGCGCATGGTGGAGCGCAGCCTGCTGCTGCAGGTTCTGGACCAGTCGTGGAAGGATCACCTGCTGACCCTCGACCATCTGCGCCAGGGCATCGGCCTGCGCGCCTACGCCCAGCAGGATCCGCTGAACGAATATCAGCGCGAAGCCTTCAACCTGTTCGGCGAGATGCTGACCCAGCTGCGCGAGAAGATCACCTCGATCCTGGCTCATATCGAACTTCGGGTGGAAGGCTTCGAGGACGAGATGGAAAGCCTGGCGCCCCATCCCGGCCACATGACCGAAGGCCGTGTCGATCCCGCCTTCGCCCTGGGACAGGGCGCCGCTGCGGCCGGCCAGCAGCCGTGGAGCAACACCCCGCGCAACGCCCCCTGCCCCTGCGGCTCGGGCAAGAAGTACAAGCACTGCCACGGCGCCGTGGCCTGACCGCCGCGCCGTTTCCCGCGATATAAAAAAGGGGCCTTCCGGCCCCTTTTTTCATGTCCGCCGCCACCCGTGCCGGCGCCAGCGCGAAAAGCCCGCCACCCCGAAGGGCGGCGGGCTTTCGAAACCCAAACTTCAGCGGACGCCGATCAGGCGGCGGCCTGGCCTTCCAGGGCGCGCTGCACGCGGCGCTTCAGGCGCAGGGCCTCGGTCGACAGCTTGCTGTCGTTGGTGGAGAGCAGGAAGGCGTCGATGCCGCCATTGTGCTCGATGGTCTTCAACCCGTTGGTGGAGACGCGCAGACGAACCATCTGGCCCAGGGCGTCGCTCAGCACGGCGGTTTCCTGCAGATTGGGCAGGAAGCGACGACGGGTCTTGTTATTGGCGTGGCTGACGTTATTGCCAGTGAGCACACCCTTGCCGGTGACGACACAACGACGGGACATGACGGAACCCTCTACAAAATTCTTCTGAACCGAGCCAAAGCTGGGAAAGCCGTGCTTTTAAGGGCAAGCGCCCCAGGCGTCAAGCGGAATCTGATTCTTTTGGGTGCCCCTCAAGCGCCGGTCGCTGGGCTCCGCCCAGCTTGGCTTGTCCTCACTTACCCTCCGATGCCCAAGGGCATCTCCGGCCGCTCCGGGGCGCTCAATGCGCCAGTCAGCCGCTAAAAGCGGCTTCCGGGTGCCCCTCAGGCGCCGGGCGCTGGCTGTGAAGTCCCAGGAGGTTGCCCACTCGATCTGAACCAGGGAGGCGTGACCCCGGCCGCGTTGCCCTGGCCCCAGGGTCAGGGCGCCGGCAAAAGTTTCCCCCTCTTGCCGGAACCGGCGCTACAGGCTAACGTCTGCGCGCCGAAAAGCCCGCTTGATGGAATGGTAGACATAACGGACTTAAAATCCGTGCGCTTCGGCGGTGCGAGTTCGAGTCTCGCAGCGGGCACCACAGGCTTCAGGGCGCGCCGCCCAGGGAGCTTTCCGCCGGGCTGTCGGCCACCGGCCATTGCCCCACCACGATGACATACCCCACGTGGACCGGCGCCTGATCGCCGTTGGCCACTTCCACCAGGATCTGGTCGCCGCCCTCGAACTCGTCGCGCGGCATGTAGCTCAGCACCGTGTTGGCGTAAACCCGGCCATCGCATTTGGCGCGGGGATTGCCTTCGGGAAAGCGCGTGATCAGGTTTTCGGTGGTGATGCGCACCGTGCCGTCGTGCGGCGCCTCCAGAATTCGCAGGCGGGGGCCGGCCGGATCGGGGCTGCAATCGGCGTTGACCCGCACATAGCTGCCCAGGCGGGTGCGCACGCCGGGGCGGGCCTTGACCTCCACCCGTAAAACCTTGTCGCCCTGCGCCGCCGTGTCCGGCGCGGGCGGTGCCGCGCACCCCGCCGCCATCAGGCATCCCGCCAGGGCGATCAGCGCCCGTCCCATGATCCGCCGCATGACATATCCCGTTGTTGGCATCCGTCGAAGGGCGGATTCTAGAACCGCCGCCCGGTCTTTGTAAATTTAATCCAATGCACCGCCGACAGCCCGCCGCCTTTTCCGTACTCTGGACCCCAAAGAAAGATTTGGGAGACACCAATGAACAGCGCCGCCCTGACCGCCCCCGACCTTGAGGATCTGATCCGCACCGGCGTGCCCATGGTGGGCAACATGGGGGTGCGGGTGCAGCATGTGGAGGCCGGCCAGGTGCGCCTGGCCCTGCCCCGCCACGACGATTTCGTCCGCCCCGGCGGCACCATCGGCGGACCGGTGATGTTCGCCCTGGCCGATGTCGCCCTTTACGGCGCGGTCTTGAGCCTGATCGGCCGGGTGGAACTGGCGGTCACCACCAGCATGACCATCAATTTCCTGCGCCGCCCGCCCATGCGCGGCCTGCTGGCCGAGGGACGCATCCTGAAAATGGGCCAGCGCCTGGCCTATGGCGAGGTGCTGCTGTTTTCCGAGGAGGATCCCCAGCCCATCGCCCATGCCACCGGCACCTATTCCATCCCGCCGCATCCCCGCGTCGAGGCGCCGCCACCCGCTCCGTTCGCCGCGCCGTAGATGGTGGTAATTTTAACAAAAAACAACGTTCCTTCAAGGATCCGCCCGCCACCGCAACCCGGCGGCGGGCGGGCCTGAAAAACCACCCCCATGCGGTTGAGACTGCATTGAGTCCGCCCAACGGATCGTTTAGCTTTAGCGCAGCCATATGGTGGGACCTGTTTGCAAAAGGATGAGGGATATGGAAGAGAGTGGCGAAAGCGTCGCCTTGATGGATCAGGCCATCGAGTCTGAATTCGTCGAGGAGGTTCGGGACATTCTGGACTCCTGCGAGGTCCTGATCGGCAATCTGCGCTCCCGCACCTTGCCCGCCGCCGAAGGCCTGGCCCAGATCCGCCGCGACATGCTGAACGTGGAAATGCGCGGCTCCACCCTGGATCAGCCGCTGGTCACCATCGTTTCCCACCGCCTGGGCGAATATCTGGCCGATATCAAGGAAACCGATCTCGCCGGCAGCAAGCTGGACGATATCCAGGCCTTCGTCGACAATATCCGCCACGCCCTGGACGGCAAGGTGGAGGCGGCCCATTCCGCCAAGGTGGTGCGCGCCCTGCCGGCCCGCACGGTGGGCGGCTTCAACCCCGCCGACGTCAAGATCACCAATGTGGAAGTGCTGCTGGTGATCGCCGATAAATCCACCGCCCGCATCGTCGAGCGCGAACTGGCGGCCTGCGGCTACCGCAGCTGCTGCGTGCGCTCGCCCTTCCAGGCCATCGAAATGGCGGTGCGCACCAAGCCCGATATGGTCATCGTCTCCGGCGTGCTCGATGATCTGTCCGGCGTGGATCTGGCCAACGCCTTCAGCGCCATGCCCTCCACCCGCGATCTGCCGGTGGCCATTCTCACCAGCTTCAGCTGGGGCCACTCCTCTCTCGACAACCTGCCTTCGCGGGTGCCGATCATCCGCAAGGGCCCCAATTTCGGCGACGATCTGGCCGAAGCCTTCGCCCGCCTGCACATCACCTGAGCCCTCGCCCTCCAGACAGAAACGGCCCGGATGCCATTCCAGCATCCGGGCCGTTTTCGTTTCAAAAACCGCCGTGGCGCATCATGCTGGCCCACCAGGGCCGGGCCTCGGCCACCGTCCAGCGCGGCCCGTGCCCGGCATAGAGCCAGGCCGCCGGATCGGGCAGCTGCTCCAGCAGGCGGGTGATCGAGCCCATCAGCAGGCGGCCGTCGCCGCCGGGCAGATCGGTGCGGCCCACGCCCTCGTTGAACAGGGTGTCGCCGGTCAGCACGAAACTGCCGAAATCGAAGCAGACCCCGCCCGGCGTATGGCCGGGCGTGGCGATGGCGCGGATGCGCTGGCCGCCCAGGGACAGGGTATCGGCGTCGGTGAAATAGGCCAGGGGATGCGGCTGCTCCACCTGCAGCCCCAGGCGGGCGCGGGCGTAATCGACGATGCGCAGCACCAGCGGCTCTTCGTTGGCATGGGCGCGGGCCGGAACGCCGAAACGGTCCTGCAGGGCGCGCACAGCCCCCAGATGATCGGGATGCCCATGCGTGAGCAGGATGGCCTCCACCTTGCCGCCGCCCTCCATCAGCGCCTCGGCGATCTTGTCGGCATTGCTGCCGGGATCCACCACCAGCTGCTGGCCGCTGGCCTTGTGCCGCACGATATAGCAGTTTTCGAACCAGGGGGGATCGGTCACCACCACCGAGAGCGACCAGTCGCCGTGATCGGCGGAAAAATCCACGGGCATCGTCTGAACAGCTCCTGAACTCCGGCGGCCGCCCCCTTGGGCGCCGCCGCCTTGCCGGGCCAGTCAAGGGCAAACCGCCTTTGCAGTCAACAGCGGCTTGGTGTAAAAAAGGCCGCATGAGCGTGAAGCGTTTCCTTCCCTTGCTGCTGCTGGGCACCCTGGCCGCCTCCCTGGAGGGCTGCGGCATCGTGGGCGGCATCGCCTATGCCGTGAAATCGGGCGAAACCGCCGCCGAGGCCGCCAACCAGCGCCAGACCGCGCCGGCCGCCACCGCCACCGCCACCCCGCAAGACCAGCCCGATCAGCCGCCGCCGCCCGTTCCCGCCGCCGCGCCGCGCCAGGATGTCAGCGTACAGCCACTGAACTGACGCATCCGATATTTTTCATTAAAAACAATCTATTACGCTTCATCGCCGCGCCCGCGCCATCGAAATATTGCGATTCTGCGCTTGACAGGATACCCCCGCCCTCCTAGATGGTTAGCACTCGCCGGCAAGGAGTGCTAACATCGGCGCCCCGGCTGGCATCCGATTATCGGTTTGTCCTTACCTTTCTGAGATTAACGGAGGCTGTGAATGAAGTTCAGACCGCTCCATGACCGCGTTGTGGTCAAGCGCATCGATGCGGAAGAGAAGACTGCGGGCGGCATCATCATTCCCGATACCGCCAAGGAAAAGCCCCAGCAGGGCGAAGTGGTCGCGGTGGGCGCCGGTGCCCGTGGCGAGGACGGCAAGGTTGTGGCCCTGGACGTCAAGCCCGGCGACCGCGTGCTGTTCGGCAAATGGTCCGGCACCGAAGTCAAGATCGACGGCGAAGACCTGTTGATCATGAAGGAATCCGACATCATCGGCGTGTTCGCCTAATCGCTTCAGAGGATCTGATCCAATGGCTGCCAAGGAAGTTAAGTTCTCCACCGACGCCCGCGCCCGTCTGCTGCGCGGCGTCGACATTCTCGCCGACGCGGTGAAGGTGACCCTGGGCCCCAAGGGCCGCAACGTGGTGATCGAAAAGTCGTTCGGCGCCCCGCGCATCACCAAGGACGGCGTGTCGGTCGCCAAGGAAATCGAGCTTTCCGACAAGTTCGAGAACCTGGGCGCCCAGTTGCTGCGCGAAGTGGCCTCGAAGACCGCCGATCTGGCCGGTGACGGCACCACCACCGCCACCGTGCTGGCCCAGTCCATCGTCCGCGAGGGCGCCAAGGCCGTCGCCGCCGGCATGAACCCCATGGATCTGAAGCGCGGCCTCGATCTGGCCGTGCAGGCCGTCATCGCCGACGTCAAGAGCCGCAGCCGCAAGGTTGCCACCAACGCCGAAATCGCCCAGGTGGGCACCATCTCGGCCAACGGCGAGCGCGAAATCGGCGAAATGATCGCCAAGGCCATGGAAAAGGTCGGCAACGAGGGTGTGATCACCGTCGAGGAGGCCAAGGGCCTCGATACCGAGCTGGACGTGGTGGAAGGCATGCAGTTCGACCGCGGCTACACCTCTCCCTATTTCGTGACCAACCCGGACAAGATGACCGCCGAGCTGGACAACCCCTACATCCTGCTGCACGAAAAGAAGCTGGGCGCCCTGCAGCCCCTGCTGCCCGTGCTGGAACAGGTTGTGCAGTCGGGCCGTCCGCTGCTGATCATCGCCGAGGACGTCGAGGGCGAGGCCCTGGCCACCCTGGTGGTCAACCGTCTGCGCGGCGGCCTGAAGGTTGCCGCCGTCAAGGCTCCCGGCTTCGGCGACCGCCGCAAGGCCATGCTGGAAGACATCGCCATCCTCACCGGCGCCCAGGTGATCTCGGAAGATCTGGGCATCAAGCTGGAGAACGTCTCCCTGGCCGACCTCGGCACCGCCAAGCGCGTGACCATCACCAAGGAAGACACCACCATCGTCGATGGCGCCGGCGTCAAGTCCGGCATCGAAGACCGCATCAAGCAGATCAAGGCCCAGGTCGAGGAAACCACCTCGGACTACGACCGCGAGAAGCTGCAGGAACGCCTGGCCAAGCTGGCCGGCGGCGTGGCGGTGATCAAGGTCGGCGGCGCTTCGGAAGTGGAAGTGAAGGAACGCAAGGACCGCGTTGACGACGCCCTGCACGCCACCCGCGCCGCGGTGGAAGAAGGCGTGGTGGCCGGCGGCGGCGTTGCCCTGCTGCATGCCATCCACTCGCTGGATGCCGTGGCCTTCACCAATAACGACCAGAAGGTCGGCATCGAGATCGTCCGCCGCGCCTTGCAGGCTCCGCTGCGTCAGATCGCCGAAAACGCCGGTTCCGATGGGGCCGTCGTCGCGGGCAAGCTGCTGGAAGCCGCCGATCCGAACTTCGGTTTCGATGCCCAGAACGGCGTCTACACCGACATGATCAAGGCCGGCATCATCGACCCGACCAAGGTCGTGCGCACCGCCCTGCAGGACGCCGCCTCGGTGGCCGGTCTGCTGATCACCACCGAAGCCCTGATTGCCGAGAAGCCGGAAAAGAAGGCCCCCGCCATGCCGGGCGCTCCCGGTGGCGACTTCGGCGGCATGGACTTCTAAAAAAGTCCTGCCCAGCGCTTAAAGGTAAGGCCGCCTTCCCCGGAAGGCGGCCTTTTCCTTTCCTCCGCCTGCCGTTGGTGGCATAACCAACGGGGGAAACAGAGGGGACGCGCCATGCGGATGGTGGCAACAGACGAAGACCAGATCGCCGTCATCACCGAAACCTTCCGCCTGCTGGGCGACCCCACGCGCCTGAAAATCCTCCTGGCCTGCCTGGCCGCCCCCACCTCCGTCAACGATGTGGCCG
>JAJZGK010000119.1 GCA_021798485.1 Pseudomonadota bacterium | reverse complement strand
GGCGCCGCCCGCCGCCGCCCGCTCCCATGCCCATGCCGCCGAAGCGCGCGGGCACGAGCGCGCCGCCAAAACCGCCGCCTCGCGGTCCCACGAGGAGACGGCGCGCCACGAGGAGGCGCCGCGCGCCCATGCCGGGGGGCACTGGCGGGTGCAGCTGGCCTCCTTGCGCACCGAGGCCGAGGCCAAAAGCGAATGGGCGCGCATCCGCAACGGCAACCGCGCCCTGTTGGGCGGGCTGTCCAGCCATATCGTGCGCACCGATCTGGGCGATCGCGGCATCTACTGGCGCATTTACGCCGGTCCGCTGGAAGAGGCCCAGGCCCGCACGCTGTGTTCGCAACTCTCCAAGCGCAATCAGGGGTGCATCGTTGGCCGGCAATAGCGTTCCCTCCGCCGTTCTCTACGGCTGCGCCGGTCCGGTGCTGTCCGATGACGAGAAGCGGTTCTTCGAACGGGAAAATCCGCAAGGCTTCATCCTGTTCGCCCGCAATGTGGAAACGCCGGGGCAGGTGCGCGCCCTGGTGGAGGCCCTGCGCGCCACCGTGGGGCGCAGGGCGCCGGTGCTGATCGACCAGGAGGGCGGGCGCGTGCAGCGCCTGCGCCCGCCACACTGGCGCAAACGCCCGCCCATGGCGGTGTTCGCCCGCATGGCCGCCGATGATCTGCCCCGCGCCCGTCTGGCCGCCCGCCTCAATGCCCGCCTGATCGCCGGGGACCTGGCCGATCTCGGCATCGACGTCGATTGCGCGCCGCTGCTCGACGTGCCGGTGCCCGGCGCCCACGACATCATCGGCGACCGCGCCCTGGGGGCGGCGCCGCTGCTGGTGGCCGATCTCGGCCGCGCCGTGTGCGAGGGCCTGCTGGATGGCGGCGTGCTGCCGGTGATCAAGCATATCCCCGGCCATGGCCGCGCCCTGGTGGACAGCCATCACGACCTGCCGGTGGTGGAGGCCGATGCCGCCACCCTGTCGGCCAGCGATTTCGCCGCCTTCCGCTCCCTGCGCGACGCGCCCTGGGCCATGACCGCCCATGTGGTCTACAAGGCCTTCGATGCCGATCGCCCGGCCACCACCTCGCCCGAGGTGGTGCGGCGGGTGATCCGCGGCGAGATCGGTTTCGACGGCGTGCTGCTGTCGGACGATCTGTCCATGAAGGCCCTGAAGGGGGATTTCGCCGCGCTGACCCGGGCGGTGCTGGCGGCGGGCTGCGATCTGGCGCTGCATTGCAACGGCCGCATGGAGGAGATGGCGGCCATCGCCGCCGCCGCCCGGCCCCTGAGCGATGCCGCCCAGGAGCGGCTGGCCCGCGCCGATACCCAGCTGCGCAACCGCGCCGTGCCCGATGCCGCCCAGCAAACGCTGGATGCCGCCCTGGCGCCCTATTGGCCCGAACAGGGAGAAACCGCCTGATGGTGACATCGCAACTGGCCCAGGAAATTCAGAACTTCACGGTCTGGGTGATCCCACTGGTGCTGGCCATCACCCTGCACGAGGCGGCGCACGGCTATGCCGCCCTGCGCTTCGGCGATGATACCGCGCTCCGGGCCGGACGCGTCTCGGCCAATCCGCTGCATCACATCGATCCCTTCGGCACCCTGGTGCTGCCGGCGCTGCTGCTGCTGTCGGGCACCAGTTTCCTGTTCGGCTGGGCCAAGCCGGTGCCGGTCAGTTTCGGGCGCTTGAAACCCATCCGCCTGGGCACGGTGCTGGTGGCCCTGGCCGGGCCGGGGGTCAATCTTCTGCTGGCGCTGATCTCGGCGCTGCTGGTCTATGCCATGCCCTTGGTGCCGGTGCTGGGGCGCACCTGGCTCGGCAATAATCTGGCCAATTCGGTGGAAATCAATCTGGTGCTGGCGGTGTTCAACCTGCTGCCGCTGCCGCCGCTGGATGGCGGCCGCGTGCTGGTGGCCGTGCTGCCCCGCCGCTGGGCCATGGCCCTGGAGGGGGTGGAACGCTATACCTTCCTGATCCTGCTGGCCGGATTGTTCCTGTTGCCGATGATCGGCATCGATCTGTTCCAGTGGATCATCGGCGTGCCGGTGTTTTTCCTGAAGATGTGGCTCTATCAGGTGGTCGGCCTGGTCTGATCATGACCCAGGCCGACATCTTTCAGGATGCCGATCGGCCCGAGCGGCTGCCGCCCGGCGAGGCCCTGGTGGTGGATCTGGACGGCTACGAGGGCCCGCTCGACGTGCTGCTGGAGCTGGCGCGCGGCCAGAAGGTGGATCTGACCAGGATCTCCATCCTGCGGCTGGCCGAGCAGTATCTGGGCTTCATCGAGCGGGTGCGGCGCAGCCAGCTGGAACTGGCCGCCGATTATCTGGTGATGGCGGCCTGGCTGGCCTATCTGAAATCGCGCCTTTTGCTGCCCGAACCCGCCGCCGAGGACGAGCCTTCGGGCGAGGAGCTGGCGGCGGCCCTGGCCTTTCAGCTGCAGCGCCTGGAAGCCATGCGCGCCGCCGGCGATCAGCTGATGGAGCGGCCGCGCCTGGGCCGCGAAGTGTTCGCGCGCGGCGCGCCCGAGGCCATCTCGGTGGTGTTCCGACCGGTGTGGGATGTGGGGCTTTATGATCTCTTGAAGGCCTATGCCGATATCCAGCGCCGCCAGAAGGCCACCACCCTGCGCATCGAGGCGCCCGATCTTTATTCGGTGGATGATGCCATCCGCCGCCTGGAACAGATGCTGGGGGCCATGCCGAAATGGTCGACCCTGATGAGTTTTCTGCCGCCGGGATTGAACGGCCTGCTGCGCCGCTCGGCGGTTTCGGCCCATTTCGTGGCCATTCTGGAACTGACGCGCCAGGGCCGTCTGGCCCTGCGCCAGGACGGCACCTTCGGCGATATCTGGCTGAAGGCGCGCGGGGACGAGGGGCAGGAGGGAGCCGGGACCGATGAGTGATTTCGCGCAGATCCGCCTGTTGGAGGCGCTGCTGTTCGCCTCGGCCGAGCCGCTGGACGAGCGCGGCCTGGCCGAACGCCTGCCCGAGGGGGCCGATGTGGCGGCCCTGCTGGCCGAACTGCAGGCCCATTATGCCGGGCGCGGCGTCTGCCTGGTGCAGCGCGGCGGCAAATGGGCCTTCCGCACCGCCGCCGATCTGGCTCCGGCGCTGTCGGTGGAGCAGGCGGTGGGGCGCAAGCTGTCGCGCGCCGCCATCGAAACCCTGGCCATCATCGCCTATCATCAGCCCTGCACCCGCGCCGAGATCGAGGAGATCCGCGGCGTGGCCTTGAGCAAGGGCACGCTGGACGTGCTGTTCGAGGCGGGCTGGATCCGCCCGCGCGGACGCCGCCGCAGCCCCGGAAAACCCATGCTGTGGGGCACCACCGAGGGCTTTCTCGATCATTTCGGCCTGCAGGGCGCCGACGATCTGCCCGGCATCGCCGAACTGAAGGCGGCGGGGCTGCTGGATGCCCGTCCCGGCCTCTCCAGCTACGCCAACCGCGCCGAGGGCGACGATGCCCTGGTGGATGTGGAGGAGCCCGAGGATCTGGACGAGGAGGACCTGGAGCGCCGCGCCCTGGAAGCCCTGAGCGGTCCGCGCCCGACCGGAGCCCGCCCGGAGCGGGACGACGAGGAGGAGCCGGGTCTGTTCTAAGAGACCCGGTTTTGGCGCAGGGCAATCGGGTGAAGCCGATCGCCCTGTTTGATGGGTGTCCCTCAAGCGCCGGGCGCTGGCGTACCGCCAGCTTGGCTTGCGCGCGAACGCTCGCGCGGGCGCTCAACGCGCCATCGCGGCGAAGACGGTATGGCGTAAAACAACATCCGCGCGTTCATCCGATGACCCTGGGTTTTGGCGTCAAGAGCATTGCCCAGGCCGCCGTCTTTTGCGATGATCCCGCGTTCCGCTATGGGCTTTACGTAACCGCCGGAGATTCCGTTTCGGAGTGTCCCGCCGGTGGGAGAGAAATAAGATGGGTTCTTTCAGCATTTGGCACTGGATGATCGTGCTGGCCATTGCGCTGCTGCTGTTCGGCGGCAAGGGCAAGGTATCGGGCCTGATGGGCGACGTGGCCCAGGGCGTGAAGGCCTTCAAGAAGGGCCTGGCCGAGGATGATCCGCCCGCCGCCGCCAAGGCGCCGGAAACCGCCGCCGCCCCGCGCGAACTGGGGGTGGATGCTCCCGCCGCTCCGGCCAAGCACGACGACGCCACCCGCGTCTGAGCCGGGGCGTTCGTCCGATGTTCGATATCGCCTGGTCCGAACTGGCTTTGATCGGCGGCGTTGCCCTGGTGGTCATCGGACCCAAGGATATGCCCCGGGTTATGCGCGCCATGGGGCGCTGGACGCGCAAGGCCCGCCTGCTGGCGGGCGAGTTTCAGCGCGGCATCGATGAGATGATGCGCGAATCCGAGCTGGCCGAGATGAAGCGGCAGGTGCAGGAGGTCAACGCCGAGGCCATGCGCCAGCAGGCCGACATCCGCCAGGACATGCAGGGACTGGAGCAGGACCTGCATGCCGCCGCCGCCGCCCCGGTGACCGCGCCGGCGCCGTCCGCCGCCACCGCCGAAGAGACGCCGCCGCCCGCGCCCAAAGCCCCTGAAGATGTGACGCCGTGACCGAAACCCCCGAAGACCTGCGCATGCCGCTGCTCGAGCATCTGATCGAGCTGCGCAAGAGGCTGCTGATTTCCCTGGTGGCCTTTTTCGTGGTGTTCGTGGCCTGCTATTTCTTCTCGCGCCAGATCTACGGCTTTCTGGTGGAGCCGCTGGCCCGCGTGATGGAAAAGCACGGCGACGTGCACCGTCATATGATCTACACCAGCCTGACGGAAGCCTTCTGGACCTATGTCCGGGTTTCGGCCTTCGCCGCCGCCTTCTTCTGTTTTCCCATCTGGGCCGGGCAGATCTGGGCCTTCGTCGCGCCCGGCCTTTACAAGCACGAGCGCCGCGCCTTCGCCCCCTTCCTGGTGGCCACGCCGGTGCTGTTCGTGGCCGGGGCGGCGCTGCTTTACTATATCGTGCTGCCCATGGCCTGGAACTTCTTCCTGTCGTTCGAGAGCCTGGGCGTCGATACCGGCGGTCTGCCCATCGAACTGCAGGCCAAGGTGGGGGAATATCTGTCGCTGGTCATGCATCTGGTGTTCGCCTTCGGGCTGGCCTTCCAGATGCCGGTGGCGCTGACGCTGCTGACCCGCGTCGGCATCATTTCCTCGACCGATCTGGTGGAAAAGCGCCGCTACGCCATCGTTGGCGTGTTCGTGGCGGCGGCGGTGCTCACCCCGCCCGACATCATCAGCCAGCTCAGCCTGGCGGTGCCCATGCTGCTGCTCTACGAGCTGTCGATCCTGTCGTCGCGCTGGGTGGAACGCGATCGGGCCGCCAAGGCGCCGGCCGCCGGCGAGGCGGTGGCGGAAACCCTGCCGGTTCCGCTGGACGACACCGACTTCAACGAGGGATAACTCCCGATCATCCGGGCGGAAGGACGAGTGTTTCTTCCGCCCGTCTTTACTCCTCCACGAGGCCCTAAATGCAAGACATCAGGTTCATCCGCGACAATCCCGAAGCTTTCGATGCCGGATTGGCCCGCCGGGGTTTGGCGCCGCTGTCGGCGCGCATTCTGGAACTGGATGCCCGCCGCCGCGCCGCCCAGACCGCCTTTCAGGACAGCCAGGCCCAGCGCAACGAGCTGTCCAAGCAGATCGGCCAGGTCAAGCGCCAGGGCGGCGACGCGCAGGAGCTGATGGACGCGGTGGCGGCCCTGAAGGACCGCGCCGCCCAGGCCGAGGCCGATGAGAAGACGGTGGGCGAGGAGATCGACCTGCTGCTGCTCTCCACGCCCAATCTGCCCGCCGCCGAGGTGCCGCAAGGCCCGGACGAAAGCGCCAATGTGGAACTGCGCCGGGTGGGCGAGGCACCGGCCTTCGGCTTCGTCCCCAAGGAGCACGATGCCCTGGGCACCGCTCTGGGGCTGATGGATTTCGAGGCGGCGGCCAAATTGTCGGGGGCGCGCTTCGTGGTGCTGAAGGGCGCCCTGGCCCGCATGGAGCGGGCCCTGGGCGCCTTCATGCTGAACCTGCATACCGGCAAGAACGGCTATCTGGAGGTCAATCCGCCCTTCCTGGTGCGCGACGAGGCCCTGTACGGCACCGGCCAGCTGCCCAAGTTCGGCGAGGATCTGTTCAAGGCCAATACCGGCCATTGGCTGATCCCCACGGCGGAAGTGCCGCTGACCAATCTGGTGGCGGGCGAAATCCTGGACGAGGCCAAGCTGCCGCTGCGCATGACGGCGCAAACCCAGTGCTTCCGCTCCGAGGCCGGGGCGGCGGGCAAGGATACCCGCGGCATGATCCGCCAGCATCAGTTCAGCAAGGTGGAACTGGTGAGCATCGTCCATCCCGATCAGTCGGAGGCCGAGCACGAGCGTATGACCGCCTGCGCCGAGGCGGTGCTGCAGGCCCTGGAACTGCCCTACCGGGTGATCGTTCTTTGCACCGGCGACATGGGGTTTTCGGCCCGCAAGACCTACGATATCGAGGTGTGGCTGCCTGGCCAGATCGCCTACCGCGAAATTTCCAGCTGCTCCAATTGCGGCGATTTCCAGGGCCGGCGCATGAACGCCCGCTTCCGCCCCGCCGGCGAGAAGGGCACCCGCTTCGTGCATACCCTGAACGGCTCGGGGCTGGCGGTGGGCCGCACCCTGATCGCGGTGATGGAAAACTACCAGCAGGCCGATGGCTCCATCGTGGTGCCCAAGGCCCTGCGCCACTACATGGGCGGGCTGGAGGTCATTCGTCCCCATGTTTAAGCCTCTGGCCGATCTGAAGCGGGCCCGTATCCTGGTGTCCAACGACGACGGCATCGACGCTCCCGGCCTCAAGGTGCTGGAACGGGTGGCGCGCAGCCTGTCCGACGATGTCTGGGTGGTGGCGCCCTCCAGCGAGCAGAGCGCCGTGGCCCATTCGCTGACGGTGCGCCGCCCCTTGCGCATCCGCCATCATTCCGAAGCCCGCTTCTCGGTGGACGGCACCCCCACCGACAGCGTGCTGCTGGCGGTGCGGCAGATCCTGGCCGGCAAGGCCCCGGATCTGGTGCTTTCGGGTATCAACCGCGGCGGCAATCTGGGCGAGGACGTCACCTATTCCGGCACGGTGGCGGCGGCCATGGAGGGCACGCTGCTGGGTATTCCCGCCATCGCCCTGTCGCAGTGTCTGGAGGGCGACCAGCCGGTGAAATGGGCCACCGCCGAACAGTGGGCCGGGCCGGTCATCACCCGGCTGTGCGCCGCCGGCTGGCCGCGCCAGGTGCTGATGAACGTCAACTTCCCCAATATTCCGCACGGGCAGGTGGCCGGCATCCGCGCCGCCCGCCAGGGCAAGCGGGCGCAGTCGGACCCGGTGAGCGAGCGGGTGGACCCGCGCGGCGAGCCCTATTACTGGGTGGGCGGCCAGCGCGCCGAGGATCGCGGCCAGCCCGGCAGCGATCTGGCGGCGGTGGCCGAGGGCTGCGTGGCGGTGACGCCGCTGGCGGTGGATTTCACCCACGGCGCCACCCTGGCCCGGCTGGAGAGCGCCCTGGCATGAACGGCGAGCCGCGCAAGATCCGCCTGATCATGGAGTTGCGCCGCTCCGGGGTGGTGGATACCCGCGTTCTGGCGGCCATCGAGCGCGTCCCGCGCGAGGCCTTCGTGCCCCGGCCCTTCCTGGATCAGGCCTACGAGAACACCGCCCTGCCCATCGGCCAGGGCCAGACCGTCAGCCAGCCGCTGGTGGTGGCGCTGATGACCCAGGCCCTGGAACTGGGCGAACGCCAGAAGGTTCTGGAGATCGGCACCGGCTCGGGCTATCAGGCGGCGGTGCTCGCCAAGCTGTGCCGCCGCGTTTACACCATCGAACGCCACAAGCCGCTGCTGCTGGAGGCCGAACAGCGCTTCCGCGCCCTGCATGTGCACAACATCACCGCCATCTGCGGCGACGGCGCCCGCGGCTGGCCGGAACAGGCCCCCTTCGACCGCATCCTGGTTACCGCCGCCGCCACCGGCATTCCGCCCAATCTGCTGGAGCAATTGTCGGACAACGGCGTCATGGTGCTGCCGGTGGGCAACCAGGGCGGCGAACAGATCATCGTGCGGGTGCGCAAGGTGAACGGTCGCCCCAGTGCCGAGAACCTGTTCCCCGTGCGTTTCGTGCCGCTGGTGGAGGGCGCGCCCCCCGAGGCGTGAGGGGGCGGCCAGGACATGGACTTTCGGGTTAGGCGCGGCCTTGCTCCGCGTCGGCCCGACTCCGCCTCTCGATTCCTGAAATTCCCTAATGTTGCAATAGCTTCCCGCTTGTGAGGGTGGGTGTTGCCGGTAGTCTTCCTGAGAAATAAACGATGGCTTCCGAAGCCATACATTGTTCATTTTTTTAGTAAAATATAGAAAATTGTTAAATTATTAATTTGCTTTATATGCGAATAATATGAGATTGTAGTTCGTTGATTAACGGAATTTTGCCGTTTATCTGCGTCATTCGGGCGATAGTCCGCCGAAAGCCGTGTCAAAAATTACATTTTGACGCTCCCCAGGTCGGGGCATCCCTTAACAACGATCATGAAAGGGCTTCCCATGACCACGGGAACCGTAAAATTTTTCAATGCCCAGAAAGGATTCGGGTTCATCGAACTCGATGATGGCGGCAAAGATGCCTTTGTCCATATCAGCGCCGTGGAGCGCGCCGGCCTTGGCAGTCTCCACGAAGGGCAGAAGGTCGGCTTCGATCTCGTTTCAGACCAGAAGAGCGGCAAGATGGCTGCCGACAATCTGTCGTCCCTGGGCTAGGAGTCTGTCTCCGTAATGCGAATGGCCGTAAAGGCGGGTCTTTTTCTCACTATTGCGTCGAAAACCGCTTCCGATGCACCGCATCGCGGCACGCTTTTCTCCTGATATTGCACAAAAACACCTCACTTTCCGACTCATCCGATGACGGAGACAAGGCACTTGGAGCGTTCTGCGATGAGGTCGCATCACGCTTGTCCAGGGTTTGTGTGTGCGAAAAAACTAAGCTTTTTCAAGGCTCAAGCGCCGCTCAAGGCGAGTCTGCGATGCCTGCGCCTTCGGCTTCGGCGGGCGCAGGCGCCGTTTAATCCGCCTCTCCTCAATATGTTCGATCGCGGCGCGGCGCTATCACGTCGGTGGCTTATCCCTATGGTTCCGGCGCCACGAAACGCCTGCCTTTCCAACCGCGTCTTGGCCGGGCTCCGACCCGGCCATCCACGTCTTTCCGCTTGGCACACGGCCAGACGGGGCCACGTGGCCCCTCGGGTCAAGCCCGAGGGTGACGAAACAGACGCATCGGCGAGCCAACCTGATGCAGGGGGATAAGCCATTCACGTCGTTACGCCTTGCCGATCTTATTCTCCGTCAGGACTGGAAACATCATGGCCAAGGAACAAAAACGCGGGAATCGGGAAATCCGAAAGCCCAAGAAGGTTAAGAAGGAACCGGCGGCTCCCCCCGCCCCCTTCCAAGGGATCTCCGAAGGCATCGGAACGCCAAAGAAGAAATCCTGAGGTTGCCGCGTGCATGCCCGTCCGGGAGATCCGGGCGGGCATGGCGGTTCAGCCACGGTCCCGCGAGGGACATTCCGCCGCCTTAAAGACGGACTTATACCGGCCAACCATTGAAGTGATACCGGCCAACCATTGAAGTGACTCGTTGGCCGGTATCCAGCGAGCATTGAGCGAGCGGCCAAGGCGGCGGATGCCGCCGCC
>JAJZGK010000118.1 GCA_021798485.1 Pseudomonadota bacterium | reverse complement strand
CGTCGGCGGTGGGCGGGTTCCTGCGCAATGCCGCCACCATGGCGGCGGGCGTGGCCGGCGGCACCCTGCTGGCCGAAGGGCTGTCCAGCCTGTTCGGCGGCCATCGCGGCGGCTTCGGCGGCGGCGTGGGCGGCAGCCCCTGGGGCGGTGGCCAGCCCGAGATGGTGGAAAACGTCACCAACAATTACTACGACGGCCAGAGCGGCGGCGATGCCGGCTTCGATACCGCCTCCTACGATGACGGCGGCGGCTACGACGATGGCGCCTCCTCCTACGACGACGGCAGCGATCTGGTGTGATCTCCCCGGTGGGGCGCCTGGATAGGGGCGCCCCGCCTCACATCGATTCCATCTTAAATTCGTTGCGATTTAGGTTAAAACACCTGATAAATAACGGCCTGGCGGAGGGGAGCTTCATGGCCGACAGCAGCGGAGAGGAATTCGACGAGCGCGTCATCAACAGTGCCGCCCTGCTGGGGACGGCGGTGGATGACAAGGCCCTGCTGGAGATGACCGAAAAACTGGTGTCGGTCTATCTGCAAAGCCCCAACGACGCCGAGGTTCTGGCGCAAACCCTGCTGCAGGTGCGCGGGTTCTTTCATAAATCCGGCCTTTCCATGGATATTCTGCGCCAGTTTTCCGTGCAGGTGATCCGCGTGGTGCTGCGGTCGCGCCCCGCCGAATATTACGACGCCATGCTGAACATGGCGCCCTCCGACGATGGCCCGGGCGGCCCCGGCGACGCCGAGGGACATCATGCCCCCACCGAGCTGATCCTGGTGCCGCCGCCGCAGGCCGTCACCTGCCAGAACTTCCAGGATCTGGTGGCCGAAGCCCTGTGCTACCGGCTGCGCCAGATCACCACCTTCTTCCAGCGCCGCAATCCCCTGGTGGCGCGCGGCGTGCGCGCCCCCTATCTGCTGTCGCCGGCCTTCGAGCCCCGGCTGTGCGCCGTGGTGCGCGAGACCATCGCCCCCCAGATGTTCCAGCAGAAATTCCTGAACGGCATGGCCGCCACCCGGCCCTGGCGCCAGATCAGCAGCGCCGATCTGTGGCGGCGGCCCGATCTGCACGCCGATCTGGAAAAGATCCTGAAGGCCTGGAACGCCGTGTGGAAAAAGCTCTACCGCGCCGAACATGCCCGCCAATATCCGCTGGATCAGCGCTTAAGCCCCAGCGAGGCCCATGCCCTGACCCGCGACCAGCAAACCCTTGGCGAACTGCAGCATCTGCTGTCGGGGCCGGAATATGCCCTGCCCAAGCTCAGCATGGGGCAGATCAAGATCTTTCAAACCCTGCCCACCCAGTTCGACCGCCCGGTGATGGAACAGGTGTGGAAGGGCCTGCGCCAAACCTACGAGCAGGAGCTGGATCGCCGCGCCTATCAGGAAAAAGCCCGCCACGGCGCCCTGCGCGACGCTTACCTCACCGCCCTCGACGTTTGCGGCCCGGCCCTGGGCGAAATGCTGATCGCGCTGTCCTTTTATTCCTTCCCGCGGCTGTCGCTGTTCTGGCTGGAACAGTTCAGCCATAATCTGGGCAGCCACCGCGACGAGCGCATGCACCACGTGCCGCAGCTGATCCGCTTCCTGGAGCAGGAGGACACCCGCCGCGCCGCCGCCCGCGAGCCCGACCGCAACCAAGCAGAAATGATGGCCTCGGCCTGCGCCGCCGAAGCCTGACCGCCCGGCCCCATCCCCAATGCAAGGACCGCCTATGAGCACCGTCGTCGCCAAGGATCACATCGTCACCCTCGATTACCGGGTCACCGGCCCGCAGGGCGAACTGGTGGATGCCGGCAAGAAACCGCTGGTCTATCTGCATGGCGGCTACGGCGCCCTGTTCCCGGTGATCGAGGACGGCCTGGACGGCAAGGCCAGGGGCGCCGCCTTCCGGGTGGAACTGCAGCCGCACGAGGCCTACGGCGATTTCGACCCCGCCCTGATCCGCCGCGAGCCCCGCGCCCTGTTTCCCGAGGATGTGGCCCCCGGCCGCGTGTTCGAGCAGCGCGGCCCCGACGGCGAGGACATCACCCTGTTCCTGGTGACCGAGGTGGACGACGACGAGATCACCCTCGACGGCAACCATCCCCTGGCCGGGGTGCCGCTGGTGTTTTCCTGCATCGTCACCGACATCCGCCCGGCCACGCCCGAGGAACTGGACGAGGGCGGGCCGCTGACCGACGACGACGACGGGGAAGACGGCGACGAAGAGGACTAGGCCGCCGCCTTCAATCAAGGCTCCGGCGCGATCAGTCCGGCCGAACGCCACAGGATCCGGATGGCGCCATCGGCCTCCAGCCGCCCCAGCATGGCCGGTTTGTGGAGGTGGCGGCTGGCGGCATCGAGAAACAGATCGAACCCGGTGAGCGAGCGCACCTTTTGCCGCGGCAGAACGGCGCGCACACGGGCGGCTTCGGGGCTGCCCGCCGCCGCCACCGCCGCCGCCCATAGGCGGAAGGCCAGCACCGAGGCCTCCATGGCATCGTTGCACACCGCCTGGGGATCCTGGCAGAAGGCCCGCCAGTCGGCCAGAAAGCGGGTGTTTTCCGGGCTGTCCACCGCCATCAGGTAGTTCCAGGCCACCAGGGTGCCGCGCAGGCTGGCGGCGGGCATTTCCGCCGCCTCGGTCTCGCCGATGGAGACCGTCAGCACCGGCACCCCGGCCCCTTCCATCTGGCGGAAGAAATAGAAGTTGGAGTCGCCGCCCACGGTGCTGACCACCAGGGCCGGACCGCCGCCGCCCTTGCAGAAGGCGCGGATTTCGGCGGCCACCCGGCTCCAGTCGTCGGCCCCCACCGGCAGCAGCCTCTCCCGCACCGCCGCCGCCGGCACGCCTTGCCCGGCCAGGAAGGCGGTCAGCACCTTATGGGTTTCGCGCGGGTAAAGGGTATCGTTGCCCACCAGGAAGAAGCGCCGGTAGCCGCCGCCCTCGGGCGACATCAGATGGGCCACGGCGGGCAGAAGCTGCTGGTTGGGCGGCGCGCCGCAATAAACCACGCGCTCGTCCCGTTCGCCGCCCTCGTACTGCGAGGGATAGAACAGCAGCCCATCGTGGCGGGCCAGCACCGGCAGCACCAGCTTGCGCGAGGTGGAGCTCCAGGTGCCGAACAGCGCCGACACCTTGTCGGCGCCCAGGGCCTGCTCGGCCAGTTCGGCGTAGCGTTCGGGAATGGAGCGGGGATTGTAGAACACCGCCTCCACCGGGCGGCCCAGCAAGCCGCCCCGGGCGTTGAGGGCCGCCACCTCCATGCGCAGCACCTCCTTCAAGGGGCGCTCGCCCACCGCCGATCCGCCGCTTAAGGACTGCAGCACGCCGATGCGGATGGCGCCGTGATCCATATCGGCCAGGAAATCCGCCACCGCCGACCGCAGCCGTTCCGATTGTTCGCCAAGCCCCTCCGCCGCCAGATGCACGCGGTCGGCCTCGGAGCGGGTCTGCCCGGTGGCCGCGGCCACCTCGTGGATGGCCGCCTGCATGTCGCGGGCCTCGATGGCCGTGTTGCCCACCCCGGCGGCAATGGTGCGGCTGGCGGCGCTTTGCTGGTGGGTGGCCGCCGCCACCGCCGCCACCAGGGCGTTGACGTCGCGCATGGCGGCGCCGATGGCCGCCATGGCCTCCATGGTTTCACTGGCGGCCTGCTGAATGCCGCGGGCGAAGCCATCGATATCGCCGGTGGCCTTCTCGGTTTCCGCCACCAGATTCTTCACCTCCGAGGCCACCACGGCGAAGCCGCGCCCCGCCTCGCCGGCCCGGGCCGCCTCGATGGTGGCGTTCAGGGCCAGCATGCGGGTCTGCCCGGCGATATCGGCGATGACATGGGCCATGCCGCCGATCTGTTCGGCGGCGCTGGCCAGGCCGCGGATCACCGTATCGGCGGCATCGATGCGGCCCACCGCCGACACGATGCCCTCGGCGGCATGGCCGGCCCGCCCCTCCAGTTCGGCCAGCGACTGGTCGAGCTGGCCGGTGGCCTGGGCCAGGGTGCCCACCTCCTGGGTGGTGGCGCGGGCCGAGCTTTCCACCGCCTGGCTGCGCTCCGACACCCGCCCGGCCTGTTCGGCCAGGGCGGTGGCCGCCGTGCGCATCTCTCCGGCCGCCCCCGACAGCGAACTTTGCACCCCGGCCACCGCCGTTTCAAAGCGGGTGACGAACAGCTCCAGCGAGGCGCGCCGCTGCTCCTCGTGCTCGCCGTCGGCCTCCCGCTCGGCCATGGCGCCATCGGCCTCCAGCAACTGGTGGCGCAGCCGGTCCAGGGCCTGGGCCAGGTGCCCGGCCGCCCCGGCCTGCCCCAGGCAGGGCACCTTGCAATAGCGGCTGCCGGCGGCGATCTCCTCCGCCGCCGCCGCCAATGCGCGCAATGAACCGTTCAGAAACCGTGGTGCCATGGGCCGGACCTCCGTCAGATCATCCCCCAGGCCTTGGCAGCAAGGACCATGCCAGCGGGCATTCCAGGCCGAAATCCAGCCGCGCCGCCGCAAAAATACGACAAATGTCGCGTGATTTTAAAAATCTGCATCATCCTTGGGCAATGCCGCGGCGCAGAAATGAGCAGAATTCCGCCCCTGTTCCCAGCATTTTGCCGCAAATCGCCGTTTTGCCGCTTTTTCACGCATGGCACGGGGCTTGCTGATCATCCGGCAAACACCATAAACGCAGGGGAAGAAGAACCATGCAAACCGTCGAACGCCTTCTCGATCTCAGCACCACCGTCAGCTCCCTGGCCGACGACAAGATTTCCCGCATCCACGGCATCACCCGCCGCTCGCGCATGCTGGCCCTGAACGCCGCCATCGAGGCGCACCGCTTCGGCACCGTGGGCAAGGGCTTCGCCGTGGTGGCCGACGAAATGAAAGCCATTTCCAGCGAGATCAGCGAGCTGGCCTCGTCGCTGCAGGGCGAGCTGCGCGGCCGCCTGCAGCATATGAGCGGCTATGCCACCGAGCTGAATTCCGAGGTGGAAAGCCTGCGCGGCGAACGCATGGCCGATCTGGCCTTCAACGCCATCGAACTGGTGGACCGCAATCTCTACGAACGCTCGTGCGATGTGCGCTGGTGGGCCACCGACAAGGCGCTGGTGGATGCCGCCGCCCCCGGCGCCGGGGGCGAAACCCTGCGCCATGCCGCCCAGCGCCTGGGGGTGATCCTGGAGTCCTACACCGTCTATCTCGATCCCTGGGTCGCCGATGCCAAAGGGCGGGTGGTGGCCTCGGGCCGCGCCGGGCGCTTCCCCGCCGCCGCCGGCGCCAGCGTGGCCGGCGAGGGCTGGTTCCAGGACGCCCTGAAAACCCGCGACGGCGGCTGCTTCGCCGTGGCCGACATCACCCGCGTGCCCGCCCTGGACAACGCCGTGGCCGCCACCTACGCCACCGCCATCCGCGAAAACGGCGAGGCCGAAGGCCGGGTGCTGGGGGTGCTGGGCATCTTTTTCGACTGGGAAAGCCAGGCCCGCTCCATCGTGCAGGGGGTGCGCCTGTCCACCGCCGAGCGCGACCGCACCCGCTGCCTGCTGCTGGATTCCCGCCATCGCGTCATCGCCAGCAGCGACGACAGCCTGAGCCTGGGCCAGCCCTATCCCTTGAAGAGCGGCGGCCGCAGCCAGGGCTATTACCGGGACGGCGGCAAAACCATCGGCTATGCCCTGACCCCCGGCTACGAAACCTACCGGGGCCTGGGCTGGTTCGGCGTCATCGAGCAGGACCGGGGGTGATCGGCGGCCGGTCCTGCCGACAAAAATCAGGCACCGCATGAACGGTGCCTGATTTTTGCATGCGGCCCTTGCGCCCCAACGGTTCCGGACGTACTTTCGATGCCCACTCATTCATCCCCAGGAAAGGGATCTCCGTCATGTCGTTCCTTGCCAAGCGCCTGTCTCTGATCAAGCCGTCGCCCACCATCGCGGTCACTCAGAAGGCCGCCGAGCTGAAGGCCCAGGGCCGCGACGTCATCGGCCTGGGCGCCGGTGAACCCGATTTCGACACCCCGGACAACATCAAGGCCGCCGCCAAGGCCGCCATCGACCGGGGCGAAACCAAATACACCGCCGTGGCCGGCACCGAGGCCCTGCGCAAGGCGATTTCGGCCAAGTTCAAGCGCGAGAACGGCCTCGACTATCCCCCGGCCCAGATCACCGTGGGCTGCGGCGGCAAGCAGGTGATCTACAACGCCCTGCTGGCCACCATCGATCCCGGCGACGAAGTGATCATCCCGGCCCCTTATTGGGTGTCTTATCCCGATATCACCCTGCTGGCCGAAGGCAAGCCGGTGGCCGTGCCCTGCCCCGAGGAAAACGGCTTCAAGCTGCGCCCCGCCGATCTCGAGGCCGCCATCACCCCCAAGACCAAGTGGGTGATCCTGAACTCGCCCAGCAACCCCACCGGCGCCGCCTACAGCTTCGACGAACTGAAGGCCATCACCGACGTGCTGCTGCGCCATCCCCATGTGTGGGTGATGTCGGACGACATCTACGAACACCTGACCTATGACGGCTTCAAGTTCTTCACCCCGGCCCAGGTGGAGCCGAAGCTCATGGACCGCACCCTGACCATCAACGGTCTGGCCAAGGCCTACGCCATGACCGGCTGGCGCGTCGGCTATGCCGGCGGCCCGAAGGAAATCATCAACGCCATCAACAAGATCCAGTCGCAGAGCACCACGCACACCAGTTCGGTCAGCCAGGCCGCCGGTGTCGAGGCCCTGAACGGCAGCCAGGACTTCATTCCGAAGAACGCCGAGGTGTTCAAGGCCCGCCGCGATCTGGTGGTGAAGATGCTGAACGCGGCCAAGGGCATCACCTGCAAGGTGCCGGAAGGCGCCTTCTATGTGTATCCCTCCTGCGCCGGCACCATCGGCAAGAAGACCCCGGACGGCAAGATCATCGGCAGCGACAGCGATTTCGTGACCTGCCTGCTGGAAAGCGAAGGGGTGGCCGTGGTGCAGGGCGAGGCCTTCGGCCTGTCGCCTTATTTCCGCATCTCCTACGCCACCAGCACCGAAAATCTGACCAAGGCCTGCGAACGCATCCAGCGTTTCTGCGCCAGCCTGGTGTAAGATATTCACACTAAAAGAGAAAGGGGGCCAATGGCCCCCTTTTTATTGTTCTTATTGAAAGTTTTTTGTTCTTATTATCTTTTCTTGCTCTTATTGAAAGGCCGGCTTCATCGCGTTTAACGGCCCGGACGCGCCCCGCAATTGGCGCAGGGTGCGGGCTGCATCAAGATAGTTCTTGAAGCTGGCCAGAGCCGCTCTTTTTCCCTCGTCGTCCACCTGATAGATGGTCCAACCGGCACTGGGATTGGTCGAGCGCCAACAGACAAAAGTTGTTCCCGTCATTGTTGCCTCCTCTCGACCCGGTGATCCCATGCCAGAGGAAAAGCAAGCGCCGTACCAACTGCATGGCACGGCAAAAATGGCGGAAAACAGCCGTTTTTAAAAATGGGCCGCCGCCGTTTTTCGCATTTCGCAATGCAGCTTGGGGCCAGGCGGCATTTCGCGCTTTGCAAAAAGATGTTTCCTGTTGCCAGACGCCGGGAGCGGGTGGACCATAACGGCATAAGGAACACGGAGGGTAAAAATGACCACCCCGTCCAAGTCGCCCCGCGTCGCCGCTCTGGTCGGCCCCTACGCCAGCGGCAAGACCTCCCTGCTGGAAAGCCTGCTCGCCGCCGCCGGCGCCCTGCCCCGCAAAGGCTCGGTGCAGGGCGGCACCAGCCTGGGCGACGCCTCGCCCGAGGCCCGTCAGCATCTGATGAGCGTTGAAAGCAATATCGTCCGCACCCGCTATCTGGACGAGGACTGGACCCTGCTCGACTGCCCCGGCTCGGTGGAGTTCCAGCAGGATGCCTACCACGCCCTGCTGGTGGCCGATGCCGCCGTGGTGGTGGTGGAGGCCGATCCGGCCCGCGCCGTGATGGCGGCGCCGCTGCTGAAATTTCTCGATGCCAACGCCATTCCGCACATCCTGTTCATCAACAAGGCGGAAAGTGCCGAAACACCGCTGAAGGACTGCCTGGAGGCCCTGCAGTCGATCTCGGAACGGCCGCTGCTGCTGCGCGAACTGCCGCTGCGCCAGGATGGTGTTCTGACCGGCTATGTGGATCTGGTCAGCGAACGGGCCTACCGCTACCGCGAGGGCCAGGCCTCGGATCTTGTCGGCCTGCCCGCCGCCGCCCTGGACGAGGAACAGAGCGCCCGCCAGGAGATGATGGAGCATCTGGCCGATTTCGACGACCATCTGCTGGAAGACCTGTTGTCGGACGTCGCCCCGCCTTCGGCCGAGCTTTATCAGTCGCTGTCGCGCGATGTGGCCGCCGATCTGGTGGTGCCGGTGTTTTTCGGCTCGGCCCAGCAGGATCACGGCGTGCGCCGCCTGTGGAAATGCCTGCGCCACGACGTGCCGGATCTGGCCGACAGCCTTGCCCGCACCGGCCTGCGCGGGCAAGGCCCGGTTCTGGCCCGGGTTTTCAAAACCGTGCATACGCCCCATACCGGCAAGATGAGCTATGCCCGCCTGCTGCGCGGCGCCCTGCAGGAGGGCGATCCGGTGAACGGCCTGCGCCCCTCGGGGCTGTTCGCGCCGCTGCCGGGGGGGCTGGCCAAATGCGCCCGCGCCGAGGCCGGCGAGATCATCGCCCTGGGCCGCCTCGATCCGGTGCTGACCGGCGACTGGCTGGGCGAGGCCGAGGCCGGAGCCGCCCCCTGGCCGGCGCCGCTGCCGCCGCTGTTCCCGCTGGCGGTCAGCACCGAAAAGAAGCAGGACGAGGTGAAACTCACCGCCGCCCTGGCCCGCCTGGCCGAGGATGATCCCTCGGTGAGCCTGCGCCAATCCCCCGATACCGGCGAACTGGTGCTGTGGGGCCAGGGGGAAATCCATCTGCAGGTGGCGCTGGAACGGCTGAAAAGCCGCTTCAACCTGACGGTCGACGGCCGGCGCCCCCAGGTGCCCTACAAGGAAACCATCCGCAAAAGCGTTTCCGAGCATGGCCGCCACAAGCGCCAGTCGGGCGGGCACGGCCAGTTCGGCGATATCCAGATCGTCATCGAACCGCAGCCGCGCGGCGCCGGCTTCACCTTCGCCGACAGCATCAGCGGCGGCGTGGTGCCCAAACAGTACATCCCGGCGGTGGGCGAGGGCGTGGCCGAAACCCTGGGGCGCGGCCCGCTGGGCTTCCCGGTGGTGGATCTGAAAGTCACCCTGACCGACGGCAGCTATCACGCCGTCGACAGTTCCGATCAGGCCTTCAAGACCGCCGCTCACATCGCCATGAGCGAAGGCCTGCCCAAATGCGATCCGGTGCTGCTGGAACCGATCCTGGCGGTGGAGATCGCCGTGCCGGCCGACTGCACCTCGAAGGCGCAGCGCATCCTTTCGACCCGGCGCGGCCAGATCCTGGGCTTCGAGGCCAAGGACGGCTGGAAGGGCTGGGACGTGGTGCATGCCCACCTGCCCCAGGCCGAAATGAGCGACCTGATCGTGGAACTGCGCTCGCTGACCATGGGGGTGGGCACCTTTTCCTGGCGCTTCGACCATCTGCAGGACCTGACCGGCAAGGCCGCCGACAAGGTGGTGGAAGAGCGGCGAACCCTGCTGGCGGCGCAGTAATACCAACCGCCCAATGAATTGACCGGTTGTATCGTCCCTCGCCGGGCGGCGGCATCCGCCGCCTTGGCCGCTCGCTCAATGCTCGCTGGATACCGGCCAACGAGTCACTTCAATGGTTGGC
>JAJZGK010000117.1 GCA_021798485.1 Pseudomonadota bacterium | reverse complement strand
AGAGTCCTGTATCAGTTGCCACCGACGGAGCGGACCCACCGGGTATGAAACTGCTGGTAAGCCGCCTGACCTGGTTTCTTTCTAGAGGGCACCGCCCCTTGCGACAACGATACATAAAATCCCCTTGCAATCGACATGATTTCGATATATCTAATTATCGATATAACGAAACCATATCGGAGATGACCATGTTCCCCTGCGAGAGCGGACACCGCCGCTGCGGTCCTCCCCATCGGCGGCATCAGCGCCGCCGCCGTCACGCCGCTTTTTGCGAAACCGCCATGGCCCCGGTGGCGGCGGCAGGGCCCACCCCGCCCCAGGCCGGGGCCGGGTTCGCCCCCTTGCGCCTGTTCGTGTGCATGGGTCGTGATTGCCGCGCCGGGCGCAGCGGCCCGCCGCTGATCGAGGCGGTACGGCAGGCTCTGGCCGAGGCCGGACCCGCCGCCGCCCATATCAGCGCCCTGTCCTGCCCCTGCCTCGACCGCTGCGAGGATGGCCCGCTGATCCTGGCCTACGGCGGCGAGGCGGCACGGCAGACCCGCCCCCCCTCCGGCCCGCTGGCGCCGGCGCCGCTGGCCAGCTTTACCCATGTGGAGGCGGCGCGGCTGCCCGCGCTGATCGCCCGCCTGATCTCCCCCTGATCGATAAGGAAGAATCCATGTTCTCGTGTTTTTCAGGCCGCCCGCACGGCCAATCCTCCGCCTTCTCCTGCCGCCACGCCCGCGGCGAACCCTGGCCTGGCCGCGAGCATGGTCCAGGCATGGGGCACGGCCACGGCCGGGGCCGCGGCGGCCGCCTGGGCCGCCTGTTCGATCACGGCGATCTGCGTCTGGTGCTGCTGCGGCTGATCGCCGACAGGCCGCGCCACGGCTACGAGCTGATCAAGGCCATCGAGGAGATGACCGGCGGCGCCTACAGCCCCAGCCCCGGCACCATTTATCCGGCCCTGACCCTGCTGGAAGAACAGGAGCTGGTGCAGGTCACCCCTTGCGAGGGCGGCAAGAAGCTGCACAGCCTGACCGAGGCGGGCCGCGCCCATCTCGACGGCAACGCCGCCGTGGTGGAGGTCATGCTGCGGCGGATCGAGCAGGCCGGCGCCCGTTTGGCCCCGCCGGCGCCGCAGATCGTGCGCGCCATGGAAAATCTGAAACTGGCCCTGCGCCTGCGCCTGGACGGCCCGCCCCCGAGCGAGGCGCAGATCCAGGAAATCGCCGGCATCCTTGATGCCGCCGCCGGGCGGATCGAACGGACCTGACTGCGCCGGGAAGCCCAAGCCATCACCACACCCCACACCCTAAGATGTATTTTTCCCACCGCCGCCGCTTTGTATGCTCGCTGAAAGCGTAATCGGAGGCGAAAATGAGCGGTATTACAGAAATATATCAGTCCCTGCTGTCGCAACTGAACATCACCTGGCCCACCACCGCCGATATCGCCCTGACGGGCGCCGATCCGGTGATCAATTCGGTGTTCCGTATCGGCGAATGCACGGCGGCGGTGCTGGGGGCGCAGGCCGCCGGGGTGTGCGAGGTGTGGCGGCGGCGCACCGGGCTGCGGCAGGGCGTTTCCATTGATGCCGTGGCCGGGGCCCTGGCCGCCTACAGCGTGGGCTACCAGTCGCAGCACGGCTATGCCATTCCCCAGCCCGAGCCCTCTTATCCCCTGGTGCAGCTCTACCCGGCCCGCGACCGCCGCTGGATCATGGTGCACGGCGCCTTTCCGCTGCTGCGCAACGGCCTGCTCAGCCTGCTGAACTGCACCATGGACCCCGCCGATATCGCCAACAAGATCGCCGGCTGGGATGCCTTCGCCCTGGAACAGGCCATCGCCGACCAGGGCCTGTGCGGCGCCGCCGTGCGCACCTACGCGGAATGGCTGGCCAGCGAACAGGGCACCGCGGTGGCCGCCACGCCGCTGATCGAGGTGATCAGGATCGGCGATTCGGCGCCCGAGCCCTTCACCCCCCTGCAGGAGGGGGAACAGCCGCTGTCGGGGCTGCGCATCCTGGATCTGACCCATGTCATCGCCGGTCCCACCCTGGGCAAAACCCTGGCCGAGCAGGGAGCCGAGGTGATGCATATCACCAGCCCCACCCTGCCCGCCCTGCCGCCGTTCGACGTGGATACCGGCCACGGCAAGCTGGAGGCGCTGCTGACCCTGACCAACGCCAATGATGCCGCCACCCTGCGCGGCCTGATCGGCCAGAGCGATGTTTTCGTGGAATCCTACCGCCCCGGCGCCATGACCCGGCTGGGCTTTTCGCCGGAAAACGTGGCGGCGCTGCGCCCCGGCAGCATCTATGTTTCGGTCAACTGCTACGGCTGGGCCGGCCCCTGGCAATACCGCCCCGGCTGGGAACAGCTGGCCCAGGTGGCCACCGGCATGACCGCGGCGCAAGGCACCTTCGACAATCCCCAGCTGCAGCCGGTGTACCCCAATGATTATGTCACCGGCTTTCTGGGCGCCCTGGGCACCCTGATGGCGCTGCTGCGCCGCGCCGACGAGGGCGGCTCCTACCATGTGCGGGTATCGCTGTGCCGCACCGCCATGTGGATGCAGGAACAGGGCCGGGTGGAAAAAAGCCTGCTGCCCCCCGCCCCCATCGATCCGGCGGTGATCCGAAGCTATCTGCACACCCGCGAGAACCCGGCCTTCGGCCCCCTCACCTTCCTGGGGCCGGTGCTGAACTATCAGCAAACCCCCTCGGCCTGGAGCCGCCCCACCCTGCCGCTGGGCACCGATCTGGCCCGCTGGCCGCTGGACGGCGAAGACCGCGGCCACCGCGGCCATCACCGCCAGGCGGCCTGGCATCCGGCCGAAAAGATGCCTTGATCACACCAACCGGCCAATGAATTGACCGGTTGGACCGCCCCTCGCCGGGCGGCGGCATCCGCCGCCTTGGCCGCTCGCTCAATGCTCGCTGAAAACCGGCCAACCCGTCACCTCAACGGTTGGCCGGTATCACACCCGGAAGCCGCCCTGGGTCACCAGGGCGGCGAAGGCCTCGGCCGAAACCGGCGGGCTGAAATAATAGCCCTGGATCTCGTCGCAGCCCTCGGCCTGCAGAAAATCCAGCTGCCGGCGGGTTTCCACCCCTTCGGCCACCACGCGCATGCCCAGGCTTTGCGCCAGGGAAATGATGGCCCGCACCACCGCCCCGCCGGTTTCCCGGCCCGCCGTTCCGCTTTGCAGCTCGCGCACGAACATCTGATCGATCTTCAGGCTGTCGATGGGCAGATTGCCGAGATAGCCCAGCGAGGAATAGCCGGTGCCGAAATCGTCGATGGCGATGGACACCCCCAGGCCGTTCAAGCGCTCCAGCACCGCGCGGGCCTCGTCCAGATTGCTGATCAGGGCGCTTTCGGTGATTTCCACTTCCAAGGCCCGCCCCGGCAGCCCGCTTTCGGCCAGGGCCTTGCCGACGGCGGCCAAAGGATCGCCGCGCTGGAACTGAATGGGCGACATGTTGACGGCCAGGCGCAGCTCCGGCAACCCGGCCTGGCGCCACAGCCGCATCTGCCGGCAGGCCGCCGCCAGCACCCATTCCCCCAGGGGCACGATCAGGCCGCATTGCTCGGCCAGGGGAATGAATTCGGCCGGACTGATCACGCCGCGCTCGGGGTGGCGCCAGCGCAGCAAGGCCTCCATGCCGCAGATGGCGCCGCTTTCGGCCCTGACCTTGGGCTGGTAGACCAGATAGAACTGATCACTGTTCAGGCCCTGGCGCAGATCCTCCTCCAGCTGCTTGCGCTGGCGCATCCGCAAATCCATGTCGGGCTGAAAAAAGGCGCAATGCCCCCGGTTTTCCCCCTTGGCCTGATACATGGCCATCTCGGCATTGCGCAGCAGGGCCTCGGGCGTATCGCCGTCCGGCGGGAACAGGGTGATGCCGACGCTGGCCGTGGTATGAATAGGCCGGTCCCCCACCAGGATGGGGTGATCGAGCGAGGACAACAGCCGTTCGGCCAGAATATGGGCCTCGGCCGGGCCGGCGGGCGGGCTTTGGATCAGCGCGAACTCGTCGCCGCCCAGACGGGCCAGCAGATCGCCCTCGCGGATATGCAGCGACAGGCGCCGCGTCACCTCGCGCAGCACCTGATCCCCCACCGGATGCCCCAGCGTATCGTTGATCAGCTTGAAATTGTTCAGATCCAGCAGATGCACCGCCACCGGATGCCCGAAGCGGCGGGCGGCGGCGATATCCTGGCCCAGCCGTTCATGGAACAGAACCCGGTTGGGCAGGCCGGTCAGAAGATCGTGGGTGGACAGATGCAAAAGCCGCTCTTCCGCCTGCTTGCGCTGGGTAATGTCCTCGATGATGCCGTGGCGCATGTGGCTGCCGTCGGGCAGCGGCTCGGAGCGGGATTCGATATGCAGCCACAAAACATCGCCCTCGCGCAGCGCCCGCCCCTCCCACAGAAAATCCGTCTGCGCCGCCAGACACTCCTCCTGCAAACGCTGGTAGCGCTCGCGCTCGTCGGGATGGATCACATCCCGCGTCAGCGCGTCGGCCGTCATCCCGGCCTCCCACGATCGTCCCAGCAGATCGCGGACTTTCGGGCTGATATAGGTGAAAACCGGCTCGCTGCCGGGCTGCACATGCAGCTGATAAACCCCCACCGGAATGTTTTTCACCAGCCGGTCGTACTGCTCCTTGCTGCCGCGCAGTTCCCGGGTGCGTTCGTCCACCATGCTTTCCAGGCGGGTGCACAGGCGGGTCAGCGCCAGATGGGTGCCGACCCGGGCCAGAAGCTCCTCGCGCTGGAAGGGTTTGGTGACGAAATCCACCGCTCCCAGGGCGAAGCCCTCCACCTTGTCGTCGATATCGGACAGGGCCGACACGAAGATCACCGGCACCTCGCGGGTGGCCGGGTGGGCTTTCAGCCGCCGGCAAACCTCGAAACCGTCGAGGCCCGGCATGCGCACATCCAGCAGCACCAGCTCGGGCGGATCGGCCTGGGCGGCGCGCAAGGCCAGTTCGCCGTTGATCGCCGAGCGCACCTCGTGGCCTTCCGCCCGCAGCAGATCGGTCATGTATTTGAGCGAGGCCGGCGTATCGTCCACCGCCATGATTTTTCCAGGAGGGGTCATGGACTAATCTCCGGATCGGAGCACCGCTGAAGGATCGGAACATCCCCCGCGTGAGAATGCCTCCCAGCCGCCGCCATTATCCCTCCGCTTCCGTCCGGCATCAACCGGCAACCGTCTGCAACGCCGCCAGAATGGCCGGATAATCGAACTCCCCGGCCAGCCGGGCCAGGGCCTGGGCCTGGGCCGGATCATGCGCGCCGATCCGCGCGATGGCGGCGGTGATGGCCTCGCTGTCCAGGCTTTCCACGGCATCCCGGAGGGCGGTGCGCAGGGCCTGCGGCAGGGCCGCCAAGGCGGCGGGGGCCACGGCCGCCGCCGGGGCTTCGGCCGCGGCCTCGCCATAGAGAAATTTCAGGCCCAGCTGCGCCCCCAGGCAGGCGTAGATTTCCTCGGGCCGATAGGGTTTGCGCACGAAGCCGTCCAGCCCCGCCTCCATCAGTTCCTGGCGCTGTTCCTCGAAAACCGAGGCGGTCACCGCCACGATGCGCACCTCTTGCCCGCCCGGCAGCTGACGAATGCGGCGGGTGGCCTCCACCCCGTCCATCACCGGCATGCGCCGGTCCATCCAGATCAGCTGCGGATGCCATGCGGCAAACAGATCCAGACAGGCCTGACCATTGGCCGCCACCCTGGTTTCCAGGCCGATATCGGCCATCAGGCTGGCCAGCAGCAGCTGATTGTCGTCCTGATCCTCGGCGATCAGGATGCGGACGGCGGGCTGGCCGGGGGCCAGGCCGAGAACGGGCCGCGCCGCCGCCGGGAACGGCGCCAACTCTGCCGCCGCCGCCGGTTCGAACGGCAGTTCCACCCGGAACACCGATCCCTGGCCGGGCTGGCTGCGCACGCCGATGCTGCCGCCCATCAGCTCGACGAACTGGCGGGTGATGGACAGGCCCAGGCCGGTGCCCTGCGTGGCGTCCCGCGCCTCCAGCTGCACGAAAGGCTGAAACAGCCGCGCCTGGTTTTCCGCGCTGATGCCGGGGCCGGTATCCTCCACCTCGATGATCAGCCGCGACCGCTCCGCCGTCACTACATCTGACCGCTCCGCCGTCCCCAGCCGCAGGGTCACCCCGCCGCTGCCGGTGAATTTCACGGCGTTTCCCACCATGTTCACCAGGATCTGCCGCAGCCGCGCCTCGTCGCCGCGAATGCAGCGGGGAAAGGACGAGGATTGATCCAGCAGCAGCGTCAGCCCCTTGGTTTCGGCGCGCAGGCGCATCATGTCGACCACATCGCGCACCATGCCGCCCAGATCGAAAACCTCGCGCAGCAAATGCAGCCGCCCCGATTCGATCTTGGCCATTTCCAGCACATCATTGATCAAGGCCAGAAGATGGCTGCCGCTGCGGTTGATGATATCCAGTTTCTCGCGCTGTCCGGCCCGCAGATCGGGATCGCGGCGCAGCAGCGCCGAAAACCCCAGGATGGCGTTCAAGGGGGTGCGCAGTTCGTGGCTCATATTGGCCAGGAAAATACTTTTCGCCTTGCTGGCGGCCTCGGCGGCATCGCGGGCCAGCCGCAGTTCCCCGGTGCGCTGGCGCACCTTTTCCTCCAGATCCTCCTGGGTGCGGCGCAAGGCCTCTTCCGCCTGCCGCATGGCGGTGATATCGCGGGCGATTCCCAGCACCCCCAGCGGGCGGCCATCGGCATCGGGGATCGGCGTTTTGATGGTTTCCAGCAGCACCCGGCGGCCATCGCTGGCATAGGTGACCCATTCCTCGTTGACGCTGGGAGCGCCGGCGGCCAGGGCCAGCCGGTCGTTCTCGCGGAAGGCATCGGCCAGGGCGGACTCGACGAAATCATAATCGGTGCGGCCGATGATTTCGGTCTGCGCGCTGCCGAAAAACAGCTCGAACTCGCGGTTGCACAGCACGAACACCCCGTTCAGATCCTTCAGCCACACCAGTGCCGGCATGGTTTCCAGCACCGTGCGCAGGCGGCGGCGCTCCTTGTCGAGATCGGTCACCCGGCGGCGCACCTCGTGGCGCAGCACCCAAATCCACGCGCCCAAAACGATGGCAAGGACCAAAATCGCCAACAGGCCGTACCGCACAAACTGCGGATTGAGCAGCGGCCGGGCGGTGGCGCCGAACCATTTATCGTGCAGGGCCTTCCAGTCGGCGGCGCTGAAGGCGGCAAACCCCTGCTCCACCTGGGCCAGATCGGCGGCATCGCCCTTTTTCACGGCACGGTGGAACTGCCCGGTATAAAGGGTGAAGGCCTTGTAGAAATTGGAGAACACCCCCGCCTTGTAGAGCAGGTAATCGGCGGGCGGCCCATCGAGGCAGAAGATCTTGACCGAGCCGGTGGCGGCGGCCCGCACCAGGGCGGAATAGCTTTCATAGGTGCGGATGCCGGTGATGCCCGCCGCGTTCAGGCGATCGACGCAGGCATCGCCCTTTTTCGCCCCCACCAGGAAACCGGCCAGCGCCTTCACATCGGTTACGCCGCCGATGGAGGCATGCACATAGATGGGAACGGGAATATCGGCGTAGGGCGGCGAGAAATCGTAAAGCCTCTGCCGTTCCGGAGTTTGGAAGATGGTGTCGATGACATCGGCCTGCCCGGCCTGCATGATCTGCTGGGCATCGGCCCAATCGGTGGCGGTGAGGACAACGCGCCGCCCGGTTTTCTTCTGCCACAGGGCCCAGGCATCCACCAGATAGCCTTCCAGAGCGCCGTCGGCGGTCCGGAAAATGTAGGGGGGATAGTTGTCGTCTGTCACCACTTTGAGCGGCGGCGCCCCGGCAACGGCGGCCGCCGGGCTCAGCCCAGCCGCCAGCAGCAGCAGCGCCACGGCCCATCGCCGCCAGCCCGCCCCGGCCCGCGCTTTATCCGCCGCTGGATCGTCACCCTTCCGCATCGCCGTTCTTCCCCGCGGGCCGGATCTGCCTTGCCGAAACGCCTCTGAACACCATGATACCCGGTTTCCGCGCCTGCCGGAAGGTTCCCCGCCGCCGGCGGTGATCGCCTGCGCGCTCAGAGCCTATGCATTCCCCCCCTGCCCGCGTTCGTCTGTGTTGAGAGCAAAATCCCAACGCCTTACCCCGCTCATCCGCGATAAACCATTAAAAATATTGGATTACCCTTGTCCAACTCCATGTAAAAATAAGAAGTCCATCGTCAGCGGCATCCGTAAAGAAGCCGGCCAATTCTCCTCACTCCATCAGGCCCCAGAACGACGATTTCCGGCCATGTTCCCGGCGCAGGCGGGCCTCGTAAGCCTGATGCGTCTCGAATGCGTCAAAGTCCGCGATGGCCGACGACAAACTGGAGCATTCCAGCAGGTGGCGGGCGGCGTGCTTGTAACGGCTCGACCGGGACTTGCCCAAGGTGAAATCGATCATCGCCCGCAAGACAAGCGTGGAGGCCAGTGGATGCTTGGCCGCGAGGGCTTCCGCCGCACGTGTCAGGATTTCGTAGTGATCGCCATCCAGATCAGCGGCGTGCGCGATGACCAGCTTGGCGGCCCGGCCCAGCGCCGGCCAAGCGATCAAGAACGACAAGGCGCCAAGAGGGCTGCGGTACCGCTCGGCATGATCGAGTGCCTTTTCCTCCGCCTCGACGTCGTCGAAATCCGGCAGTTTTTTGAGGTATGCCCGCAAATGCGCTGCCGACAGGGACCGTTCAAAACAATCCCAACGGACCCGCTGCGCATCTTCGGTCCGCCCGAGAGCCTCGAGGACGGCGATGCGTGCATCCTCCCAGTAGAAATCCGGCCAATCCCAATCACGGGAACGCCGGTATTCAGCCGCGTCGATCACGGTCAAGGCCTCTTCGGCCCGCCCCGCCCCCACAAGTCTCACGGCGATTTCGGCGGCGATCTTCGGCACCTTGCGCGTCGCCTCATCGTACTGGGCGATAAAGGCATCGACATCGCCCTGGGCGTCGGCGATCTGCTGCAAGGCCAAACGGACGGTGCTCATCCGTGACCGCTCCTCGATCTCGTCCGCGAAGATCGATCCGGAGGATGACCAGCCGATCTGCACGCGGTCCTTTTCGGCGGGTCGAACGACCGGCTTATTGGAAAGATCGATCATGTGGCGCTTCAGATGCTCAAGCCCTTTCTGTTCAAGCGCCGGAGCCACAGAGGAAATCAGGCCGTCGAATTGTCCGTAGTCGTTGGCGACCAGAGCGTCGAACACATGGTTGGCCAAGATCGACGGATCAGTCTTGGCTTTTAAAGCGAGACCCCCGATCTCATGGCAGGCCGCACGGAAAACATCGCCCACGATTCCGTTGCTGTCATCGCAGCGACCGAAAACCGGCGTGGCCAGATCCATGAAACGCCACAACAGATCGAGAGCCTCTTTCGGATCGGCCTGTGCCACGGTTTCAACGATGGCGCGGCGCTGGGTATCGAGATCGTTCGCCAGGGACCGGATTCCCGTCCAGTCGACGAAGGACCGGGAACGGGCAATCGTGGTCAGGCGCTTGCGCACCTCCTTCGCCAGATCCGTCGGGCTCCGCGCCGCCGCCAGTTCCATCCGCAGGCGGCGCTTTGCGGTGGCATCTCCGGTGCTGATCTCGATCAACAACGCGGCGAGGCGCTCCGCCCCGAGGGCTTCGAGGTTCTTGGCAGTGAGTGTCGTCTTCGAGGCCATGGGAAACTCAAACCTGTAAATTCAGTTGCGGCGGG
>JAJZGK010000116.1 GCA_021798485.1 Pseudomonadota bacterium | reverse complement strand
CCATTGAAGTGACTCGTTGGCCGGTATCCAGCGAGCATTGAGCGAGCGGCCAAGGCGGCGGATGCCGCCGCCCGGCGAGGGACGATACAACCGGTCAATTCATTGGGCGGTTGGTATAACAGGTGCACTATGCAAAAATTCAACAACGGCTTCACCGAAACCATCGGCAATACCCCGCTGATCCGCCTGCGCCGGGCCTCCGAGCTGACCGGCTGCACCATTCTGGGCAAGGCGGAGTTTCTCAATCCCGGCGGCTCCATCAAGGACCGCGCCGCCCTGGCCATCGTGCTGGACGCCGAGGAGCGCGGCCTGCTGCGCCCCGGCGGCGTCATCGTCGAGGGCACGGCGGGCAATACCGGCATCGGCCTGGCCCTGGTGGGCAATGCGCGGGGCTACCGCACGGTGATCGTCATGCCCGAAACGCAAAGCCAGGAGAAAAAGGACATGCTGCGCCTGGTGGGCGCCGATCTGCGCCTGGTGCCGGCCCGGCCCTACAGCGATCCCGGAAATTACGTGCGCTATTCCGAACAGCTGGCGCGGGAACTGGCGGCCGGCGAAGCCAACGGCGTGCTGTGGGCCAATCAGTTCGACAATCTGGCCAACCGCCGGGGCCATGCCCGCACCACCGGCCCGGAGATCTGGGAGCAGACGCAAGGCCGCATCGACGCCTTCACCTGCGCGGTGGGCACCGGCGGCACCCTGGCCGGGGTGGGGCTGGCCCTGAAGGAACGCAACCAGGGCGTGAAGATCGTTTTGGCCGACCCCATGGGCTCGGCCCTTTACAACCACTATGCCCACGGCGAGCTGAAGGCCGAGGGCGGCTCCATCACCGAAGGCATCGGCCAGGGCCGCATCACCGCCAATCTTGAGGGCGCCCCCATCGACGGCCAGGTGCGGGTGACCGACGAAGAGGCCCTGCCGGTGATCTTCGATCTGCTGCGCCATGAGGGGCTGTGCGTGGGGGGATCGTCCGGAATCAACGTGATGGCCGCAATCAAGGTGGCGAAAACGCTCGGGCCCGGCCATACTGTGGTGACGGTCCTGTGCGACTGGGGACACCGCTACCAGAGCAAGCTGTTCAACCCCGCTTTCCTGCGCGAACGGGGGTTGCCGGCGCCGGAGTGGCTGGCATAACGATCCCCGGCGCCCGGACCCTCGCCACCAGGAAGGGGAGAGCGTTCCGATGACTTATGCCAATCCCGCCGCCATCGTCAGCACCGACTGGCTGGCCCAGCACCTGACCGCACCCGATCTGCGGGTGGTGGACGCCACATGGTTCCACCCCCGCTCGGGCCTGAAGGGCCGCGCCGAATACGACGCCGCGCATATTCCCGGCGCCATCCATTTCGATATCGACGACATCGCCGACACCAGCCGTCCGCTGCCGCACATGCTGCCCGACGCCACCAGGTTCGCCAGCAAGGTGCGCAAGCTGGGCCTGGGCAACGGCAACCGCATCGTGGTCTACGACCGCAGCGGCGGCGGCGGCGCCGCCGCCCGCGTGTGGTGGATGCTGCGGGTGTTCGGCCACCGCGATGTTTCGGTGCTGGACGGCGGCTTCGAGGCATGGCTGGCGGAAGGCCGGGCGCAGGAGGATCTGCCGCCCATGCCGCGCGAACGCCACTTCATGCCGCGCGTCAACCAGCTGCTGGTGCGCAGCTTCGAGCAGATGAAGACCGGCCTGGAACAGGGCCGCGAACAGATCGTCGATGCCCGCTCCCCCGGCCGCTTCGCCGGCACCGAGCCCGAGCCCTGGCCCGGCAAAAAGGCGGGGCATATGCCCGGCGCCCTCAACGTGCCCTGGACCGACCTGCTCGATCCCGCCGGCAAAACCTTCCTGCCGGCCCCCGCCCTGATCGCCCGCTTCGAACGGGCCGGAGTGGATCTGGCCCGTCCGATCGTCACCACCTGCGGCTCGGGCGTGACCGCCTGCGTGCTGGCCCTGGCCCTGGCCCTGCTGGGCCGCGATGACGTGGCGGTCTACGACGGCTCCTGGGCCGAATGGGGCCAGGCCGACGACAGCGTGGCGGTGTGCGCCGCGGTTGCGGAATGACCGGCGGCGCGGCGGCGCGGGACGATCACCTGATCATCCGCCCCTACGAGCCGCAGGACGAGGCCGTGGTGGTGCGGCTGTGGGATGCCTGCAATCTCAGGGTGCCCTACAACGACGTGGCCTGGGATATTGCTTTCTGCCGCTCGTCGGAAAGCAATTCCCGCCTGTTCGTCGGCCAGACCGGCACCGACGTGGTGGCCTCGGTCATGGTGGGGCATGACGGCCACCGCGGCTGGCTTTATTACGTGGCCGTCGATCCCGAACTGCGCCGCCAGGGCATCGGGCGGCGCATGGTGGCCCATGCCGAGGCCTGGCTGGCCACCCTGGGAGTGTGGAAAACCCATCTTTTGATCCGCCAGACCAACAGCGGCATGAAAACCTTCTATGAAAGCCTGGGCTACGAGGTGGCGCCGCGCATCATGATGGCCAAGGCCATCGCCCCCAGCCCGGCCTTTCTCGATCCGCCGGACGAGGATCCGGCCTGACCCCTTTTTCGCGCTCTTTCCCGGTTTCGCCCCATCATGAAAAAAGACAGTCTCATCGTTCACGCCGGCCGCCACCCCGAACAGCATCAGGGCGCCGTCAATCCGCCGGTCTATCACGTCTCCACCGTCACCTATCCCTCGGTGGGCGACATGCGCCGGGCCGAGGCCAAGCCCTTCGACGGCATGCGCTACGGCCGCTTCGGCACCCCCACCAGCTTCGCCTTCGAAGAGGCGGTGGCCGCCCTGGAAGGCGGAACGCGCAGCATCTCCACCGCCTCGGGCCTGGCCGCCATCACCGGCACCCTGTCGGCCCTGCTGTCGGCGGGCGATCACGTGCTGATGACCGACAGCACCTATTTTCCCACCCGCCGCTTCTGCGACCAGCATCTGAAGCGCTGGGGGGTGGAAACCACCTATTACGACCCCACCCTCGGCTCCGGCATCGCCGCCCTGATCCGCCCCAACACCAAAGTGGTGTATGTGGAGGCGCCGGGATCCCTCACCTTCGAGATGCAGGATATTCCCGCCATCGCCGCCGCCGCCCATGCCCAGGGCGCCCTGGTGGTGATGGACAATACCTGGGCCACGCCGCTGTTCTTCCAGCCCTTCACCAAGGGGGTGGACGTTTCCATCCAGGCCGCCACCAAATTCATCGTCGGCCATTCCGACGCCATGCTGGGAGTGATCACCTGCGCCGAGCCCGAACTTTGGAAACGAATCAAGAGCGTGATCGCCGCGCAAGGGGTGTGCGCCGGGGCGGAAGAGGTCTATCTCGGCCTGCGCGGCCTGCGCACCCTGGGCGTGCGCCTGCGCCAGCACCAGGACAACGGCCTGGCCCTGGCCCGCTGGCTGGGCCAGCGCCCGGACGTGGCGCGGGTACTGCACCCGGCCCTGCCCGACGACCCTGGCCATGCCCTGTGGCGGCGCGACTTCAGCGGCGCCTGCGGCCTGTTCGCCCTGGAACTGGCCCCCTGCCCGGAGGCGGCGGTGAACGCCATGCTGGACGGCCTGCGCCATTTCGGACTGGGCTACAGCTGGGGCGGCTATGAAAGCCTGATCATCCCCACCGCCGCCGATATCTGCCGCACCGCCGTGCCCTGGCGGGCCGCCGGCCCCACCTTGCGCATTCATACCGGCCTGGAAGACCCGGACGACCTGATCGCCGATCTGGCGGCGGGATTCGAGCGTTTGGCGAAAGCATCCGCATAAAAACCCTTTTCCCGGAAGACGGGCGGACGCCGGTGGAGTAGAGTGGCATGAAATTACTTTTTTATGCTCCATGCCCCACGTAACAGCGACAGATTGGCGCAAAGCCACGACCGACAAGGTGCGCGAAGATGCGCGGCGCTTTGTCGATGCTTTGGCCCGGCGTCTGGTCGAGCTGGACGCCATGTCCCGCAAGGCCAAGCGCTTCAAGGTGTTCAACAGCGAGGAATATTCCGCCTTCAAGCAGCTGTTCCTCAGCTTCACCGAGCGCACCGAGGAATTTCAGCTCTTAAGCTATCTGACCGAGGATTCCCTGGCCAATTACGAGCGCACCGCCGGCCAGCATTGGGAAGACCATCGCAATCTTGAAGATCATTTCCACCAGCTGCAGGTGCCCATGCTGCGGCAGGTGATCAGCACCAACCTGCGCCTGCTGCGCATCTGGGACGACCGCCTGCAGCGGGGCGAGGGCCTGCCCTACGGGGCCCGTGAGCTGTTTCTGGAAAGCATCCGCATCATCCACGACGCCAAGATCCAGCTGTTGCATCCGCGCCATATCAAGCTTCTGGACGAATCGGCCCTGCGCGAGGCCGACCGGGTGGAGCGCCTGCTGCGCACCCTGATCCGCAAGGCGCCGCGTTTGTTCAACTTCGCCGACAGCGGCCCCATGCTGCCGCCCGGCCTGGTGCCCGCGCTGGACGACGACGACGATCCCTTCGCCGAGCCGCCGGAACCGCCGCGCCAGCCCACCATCGAGGAAATCCTCCACGGCGAGGATGACTTTTAGAGCAGGCTGCGGAAAAACTCCGCTTCGCGGCTGGGCGACCGCCCAGACCCGTTTGGAGGCGCGGCCTCCAAGCCTCAAGTTTCTTTTTCTTTCAAAGAGTTAGAAATCTAGAGGGTTCGGGAGGCTGTGCCTCCCGATTGGGGGATCGGGGGCAAATGCCCCCGAAAGAGGGTTTTTTCCGCACCCTGCTAAACCATCAGCCCGCCGCCGTCCGGCCCCGCCGCCAGCAGCTCGGCCACCACCTTGAGGCCCGAGCGCAAGGCGGCATGGCTGGGCGGCGCCGAGATTGAGACGCGCACCGCCTCGGGCACTTGGCGGGTGGTGGCGAAGGAGCCGGCCGGGGCCAGCACCACGCCACGGCGATAGGCCTCGGCGGCGAAGGCGTCGGCCCGCCAGGGCGGCGGCAGCGGCAGCCACAGATTGAAGGCCGGTCCGGCCGGACAGGCCGCCTCGCCGAGGAGGATGCGGGCCAGGGCCATGCGTTCGCGCGCTTCCGCCGCCTGGCGCCGCATGGCCGCCTCGGCGGCGCCGTTCTCGATCATCTGCGCCGCCACCTCGCCCAGAAGCGGCGGCACCATCATGGTGCTGGCGCTCACATTGCCGTTGATGCGGTTGACCAGCGCCTCGGGCGCCGCCACGAACCCCACCCGCAAGGCCGGGGCCACCGCCTTGGACAGCGACGACAGATAAACGCAGCAATCGGGGGCCAGGCTCCACAGCGACGGCGGCGGCGATTCTGCCAGGAAGGCATAGATGCCATCCTCCACCAGCACGGCGCCGTGCCGGCGCGCCACCGCGATGATCTCCTGGCGGCGGGCCAGCGGCATCACCACCATGGTGGGATTCTGGTTGGTGGGCAGGCAATAGACCACGCGGGCGCGGGTGGTGCGCAAGGCCTGGTCCAGGGCGTCGGGGCACAGGCCCTGCCCGTCCATGGCCACGCCCTCCACCACCCGGTCCAGCAGGCCCGCCGCCACCTTGAGGCCGGGATAGGTCAGCTCCTCGGCCAGAATCACGTCGCCCGGCCGCGACAAGGCCGCCAGGGTGACCAGAATGGCCTGCTGACCGCCCACGGTGCAGATGATCTGTTCGGGGCGGACCGTCACCCCTTCCAAAGCCGCCCAGCGGGCCAGGGCGGCACGGTGGCGCGGCAGCACGCCATCCAGCTGATAGCCCAGCAGGGCGCCGAGATCATTGCGGTCGGCCAGGCGGCGCAGGGCGTCGGCCACCGCCGGCGACGACAGATCGCCCGAGGGGCGGTTGATGGCCATATCCACCACGCCGTCGGCCTCCACGGCGCGGGCGGCGACATAATCGTGCAGATGGCGGGGCGCCGCCGCGGGTTCCACCACATAGGTGCCGCGCCCCACCTGGCCATCCACCAGCCCCCGGCGCGCCGCCTCGGCATAGGCCCGGGCGATGGTGCCCACCGTGCAGTGCAGCCGCCAGGCCAGATCGCGGTGCGGCGGCAGGCGCGTGCCCACCGGCAAGCGCCCCGCCGCCACGTCGTCGGCCAGGGCCTCGATAATGGCGCGGTAGAGCGGACCGGAGCGGCCGGTCACATCGGGAAGCCAGATTGACATGGTGTCAATATACGCATTGACGGCGCAATGATGTCAATACCATACAATGAAGGGTATCAATTAGGGAAAATCACCGGCAAAAAGGGGTTCAATTTCCATGAAAACCGAGTCAATCCGCCCTTGCGGCCCCCAAACCCCCGGCACCCCCCCTTACGAAAGATCGTCTGCGCATCGCATAAATGCCGATCTTCATAAAAAATTAAAAAAATTGCATTCTTTGTGGATGGAATGGCATCGGCGCAGGATCAGCCGTCAACACTTGCTGAAAATGGACGAAAGGATGCTGCGCGATATTGGCGCGACAGCGGCAGACGCTTTAACAGAAGCGTCCAAACCATTCTGGAGGAAGTAAAAAATAATTGACGTTCATTGTTGGCGGCACATAGCATGAAGGCGCTCGAAATGATCATCCGGTGTCGGCCCCTGATTTAACAATCGTCACAAAAGTACCGGCAGCCGCACCGCAAAAAAGACAAGAGAATGCCGCGCGCCCCAGTGGGGCAGATCTGACCGCTGACCCTGATGCCATCTGTCGGACTCTGACCACTGTTCAACCGGCTGGCGGGCCAACTCAATCCAGGCGCCTGAAAACCCGGCGCCCGGATTGGGCCGCCAGGGGACACGGTGTTCCGCGATTGCCCCCGTTCCCTTTAAAACAGGGCCACAAGGCCTGAGCGGGGGTATTGGGAAATACTTTTGGGGATATCCGCCATGCCTGCACCGCACCTGAGCCGCGACGATCTGCTGAACCGCCTGCACGAAACCTTCCGGCGCCACGGCTACGAGGGCGCCTCGATGAGCCGTCTCGCCGCCGCCAGCGGCCTGGGCAAAGCCAGCCTTTATCACCATTTCCCCGGCGGCAAGGACCAGATGGTGGAGGCGGTGCTGGAGCATGTGCGCGCCCGCTACGAGGAAGACCTGTTCCGTCCCCTGGAAACGGTGCATCCGCCGCGCCAGCGCCTGCTCTCCATGCTGCGGACCCTGGCCCAGGACTACGACAACGGCGACCGCAACTGCCTGCCCGCCCTGCTGGCCCTGACCCCGGAGCGCGACCGCTTCACCGAGGCCATTTCGGCGCTGTTCAGCCGTTGGCTGGACTGCATGACCCAACTTCTCATCGATGCCGGGCTGGCCCGCGATATCGCCACCCGCCGCGCCCACGACGGGGTGGAACGCATCCAGGGCGCCATCGTGCTGACCCGCGCCCTGGGCATGCCTAAACCTTTCGTAGGTCTGATGGCCGACCTGCCCGATCAGCTTCTGGCGGGCGCCGACCGTGGCAACATCTGGAGCAGCCGCCCCACGCGCCTTCCCGCCGCCCCAGCCGGCTTCGGCCAGATGCACGCTGCCAGAATCGCCTGACAACAGGGGCTTCCGGCATATAACAAAACGCTTATAAGGATTAACTTCATCGCTGCAGACCAACCCAGACGCTAAGTTGGCGCCATCCCATCGGCAAAAAGGAGCATTCGTAAACTACATTTTTTATACTTTCGGCCATATTCCAAAACATGTACCATTCTGATCGGACGTTCTGGGCGCGGAACCGTTGAAGGGAGAGGGGTAGTGGCAGAAGAGAAACATCTGACCGGTGTGGAACGAACGTTTCCAAGCAGCGAAATCATCGTCAGCAAGACCGACGCCAAAGGGCGCATCACCTATGTGAATGATATCTTTCTCACCGTATCGGGCTATACGGAAGAAGAGGTGATGGGCCAGCCCCACAACATCATCCGCCACCCCGAGATGCCGCGCTGCGTTTTCAAGCTGCTGTGGGATACCGTGCAAACCGGCAAGGAAATCTTCGCCTACGTCAATAATCGCGCCAAGGATGGGGATTATTACTGGGTTCTGGCCCATATCACCCCCAATTTCGGTCCCGGCCGCGAAATCATCGGTTATCACTCCAACCGCCGCGCCCCCACGCGCGAGGCGATCGGCAAGGCCGGGGCGCTTTATACCCGCCTGCTGCAGGAAGAGCGGAAATACGCCGACCGCAAGGAAGGCATGGCCGCCGGTGCCGCCGTTCTCACCTCCATTCTGGCGCAACAGGGAAGCGATTATGCGGAATTTGTCCTCAATCTCTAAAACCCGCGCCGCCGTTCTCGCCGCCTGCGCGCTGCTGGCCCTGGCGGCGCTGCTGCCGCTGGCCTTCGGCGCCTGGTACGACGCCCTGCCGGTGCTGCTGGTTTACGTGCCCCTGGGGATGGCCCTGCGCTCCCTGGCCCGGGCCCACGACAGCATCTCCAAGGCCAGCGCGGTCTGCGCCAGCGTGGCCCAGGGCGACCTCAACGCCCGCATTCTGGGGATCCGCGGCCACGGCGAGGTTGGCCAGATGCTGCGCAACATCAACCGCGTTCTGGATCTGACCGAGGCCTTCTGCAAGGAGGCCGAAGCGGCCATGCAGCATGCCCGCAACCGCCAGTACTTCCGCAAGATCCTCACCTCCGGTCTGCGCGGCGAGTTCGTGCGCTTCGCCGAAACCATCAATGCCTGCCTGGACATGATGGGCAAGCGCGATGCCGCCGCCCTCGACTTCGCCGAGAACAACGTGCGCGCCCTGGCCATGGAGGTGTCCAGCGCCTCCAGCCAGCTGCAAAGCAGCGCCCAGCAGCTGACCAGCAACGCCTCGGAAACCCTGTCGGAGGCCATGACCTCGGCCTCGTCGGCGGAACAGGCCTCGGCCAACGTCAACGCCGTGGCCGCCGCCACCGAGGAATTGGCCGCCTCGTTCGGCGAGATCAACCGCCAGGCCAATCTGGCCACCAGCATCGCCCGCGAGGCCATGGACAAAGCCCGCATCACCGATGAGACCGTGCGCCGACTGGGCGAGGCGGCGGGCCGCATCGGCGACGTTCTGGCCCTGATCCAGGATATTGCCGCCAAAACCAACCTTCTGGCCCTGAACGCCACCATCGAGGCGGCCCGCGCCGGCGAGGCCGGCAAGGGCTTTGCCGTGGTGGCGGGCGAGGTCAAGCATCTGGCCAGCCAGACCGCCAAGGCCACCGGCGAAATCGGCGAGCATGTGGCGGCCATCCAGGCAGCCTCGGAAGGGGCCGCCGCCGCCATCCGCGAAATCGGCGACACCGTGGGCAGCATTCAGGAAAGCTCCACCACCGTGGCCGCCGCCGTCGAGGAGCAGAATGCCGTCAGCCTGGAAATATCCCGCAATGTCACCGAAGCGGCCAGCGGCACCGGATCGGTCAGCAACTCGGTGCTGAAGATGCAATGCATGGCCGACGGCACCAACCGCGAGGCCGACTCGGTGGCCAGCGCCGCCGATACCCTGCTGCACAAGGCCAACCAGCTGCAGGCGCAGGTGGACGCCTTCATCGCCCAGATCCGTTCGGCGGCCTGAGCCCGTACCCCTTGGCGGAGACGCGGCCCAGGCCGGGTCGGCGCCCACGGCTGTCCATGTGGGGGGAGACGCCGTCTTATGATGCGCGGGTCAAGCCCGCGCATGACGACAAGAGGGGATGCCGCGCTGCGGACGACGACAAAAGGGCCTTGGCGCCACAGTCCCTCCCTTAAGCCGTCTTGGCCGGGCTTGACCCGGCCATCCCTGTGGGGGGAGACGCCGTCTTATGATGCGCGGGTCAAGCCCGCGCATGACGACAAGAGGGGGATGCCGCCCTGCGGACGACGACAAAAGGGCCTCGGCGCCACAGTCCCTCCCTTAAGCCGTCTTGGCCGGGCTTGACCCGGCCATCCCTGTGGGGG
>JAJZGK010000115.1 GCA_021798485.1 Pseudomonadota bacterium | reverse complement strand
CGGTTGTATCGTCCCTCGCCGGGCGGCGGCATCCGCCGCCTTGGCCGCTCGCTCAATGCTCGCTGGATACCGGCCAACGAGTCACTTCAATGGTTGGCCGGTATAATACAATTCCGCGCGCGGCCCCGGTATGCTTTACGCCGGGGCCGTAACCGGCACCGCCTCGGCCTGCGCATCGAAGCTGTCTTTCGGCAGCACCAGATCGATCTTGGGGGAAAGCGCGCCCTTCAGGAAATTCACCACGCCGCTGCGGTATTCCGGCTTGAAGAAAGCCCAGGTGACGAAAATGCCGCCGTGCGGCTCGTACTCCAGGATAATGTCGGTATTGCGGGCATAGTCGAGCGAGGCCGCCAGATCATCGCTGGCGCCCACATAGATCCATTCCGGGCTTTGCCCCCAATGCCACAGCAGATAGACCCCACCCTCGCCCTCCAGGCCGATCTGAGCGGGGTGCAGCGGCAACAGACGGTAATAGTGGCCGTATTCATCCCGTTCCCACGGAATGGATGCCGGGTGGCGGGGATGATGGATGGAATCGTCACGCAACAGGTCGAGCAGAGACATCGCGGCCACTTCCATGAAAGCCAACCTTGTTAAAAGATGGGGGAAACGGCGGAGCAACGCAAGACGACGGCCGACCGGCAAGCCCAGGCGATGTTTCGGATGGCTCCGTATCGAAACGAGATCACATGCAGCATGTTGCGCTTATTTCGGATATTGCGTTTATTGCGGTTAGATGCCATATGATCGAGACGCGGATGCCAGCCCGCGCCACCCAATGACCGCAGACGGGAGAGATCGATGGCGGACGTAAAGGCCTATGACCCCGTGGTCCCGACCCAGGCCGAGACCCGGATGGCCGAGGAATCGGGACGTATCCTGGCGGCCCATGCGCGGGAAGACTTGCGGGTGCAGTTGGAGGACGGCCAAACCCTGGCGCTGCCCCAGTCGGTGGCACGGTTGTTGGCGCATATTCTGACCGAGATGGCGGAAGGCAACGCCGTGACCATGATCCCCATTCATGCCGAGATGACGACCCAGGAGGCCGCCAACTTCCTCAATGTCTCGCGCCCGCATTTGATCGGCCTGCTGGAAAAGCGGGAAATCCCCTTTCACAAGGTCGGCACCCATCGCCGCCTCCGTTTCCAGGATGTCCGGGCCTACAAGGATCGTCTGAACGCCAACCGTTCCCAGGCTTTGGACGACTTGGCCCGCGTCTCGCAAGAGCTGGGGATGGGGTATTGATGGCGGAACGCTTCACCGTGATGCTGGATGCCTGCGTGCTCTATCCGGCCCCACTCCGCGACCTGTTGATGCAATTGACCGCCGCCGATCTGTTCCGCGCCCGTTGGAGCCATCAGATTCACAGCGAATGGATGCGGAACCTGCTGGCCAACCGCCCCGACCTGAAACAGGCCGATCTGGAACGGGTCCGCGACCTGATGAACCTTCACGCCCGCGACAGTCTGGTCAGTGGCTACGAAACCTTGATCGAACTGATCCAGAACTGCCCCGATCCCGATGACCGCCACGTCATCGCCGCCGCCTATCACGCCCAGGCCAACGCCATCGTCACCTTCAACCTGAAAGATTTCCCCGCCGCCGCTCTGGCGCCCTATGGGCTGGATGTGATCCACCCCGACGACTTCCTGCGCTATCAACTGGACCTCGATTTGGCCCGAGTGTTGGAATCGGTGCGCACCTGCCGGGCGCGGCTGAAGAGCCCGCCCAAATCCGTGGCCGATTATCTGGACACCCTGGAAGCCCAGCGCCTGCCCAAAACGGTGAGTGAGTTGCGCCGCTACGGGGCCATCCTCTAGAGCGGCCTCTTCCAGCCGCGACAGAACCGTGTAGCGGCCTCCAGCCCTTGAAGTCTTCCGCCTTCACCGCGATGGCCCCGCCAATTTCATCAGCACGATTGACAGAACGCCACGGTTGTGGCGTTGCTCTGCCCTGAAACCATGTTCACCGCCGTTTTATTCAGAGCCCCCATGCCGCAATTCCTGCCCCATACCAGTTTCTTTTTTCTGCGCCATGGGGTGACCGATCACAACCAGCTGCGGCTGGTCATGGGCCAGCTCGATATCCCCTTGAACGCCGAGGGCCGCCGTCAGGCCGAAAACGCCGCCCGCCTGCTGCGGGGCAGCGGCATCCGCGCCATCGCCAGCAGCCCGCTGTCGCGGGCGCGGGAAACCGCCGAGATCGTCGCCCGCCTCATCGAGGCCGAGATCACCGTGATCGAGGGCTTGCAGGAACGCCACTGGGGCAGCCTGACCGGACGCAGCCATCACGAACTGTTCCGCCTGCCGCCGGCGGCCACGCCGGAAGGGGCGGAAAGCGCCGCCGCCTTCACCGCCCGCATCCTGGCCGCCCTGGGCGAACTGCCGCAGCCGGGGCCGGTGCTGGTGGTGGCCCATGCCGGCGCCTGCCGGGTGCTGCGCCGCGCCATGGGCCTGGACGACGGCGAAGCGCCGGTGCCCAACGCCACGCCGCTGGAATTCGTGGCCGAGGAGCCGGGCGGCTGGCGCGAACGCCGGGTGGTCCGGCCGCTGGCCGACTAAGACCGGCCAACCGTTGACGTGACGGGCTGGCCGGTTTCCAGCGAGCATTGAGCGAGCGGCCAAGGCGGCGGATGCCGCCGCCCGGCGAGGGACGGTACAACCGGTCAATTCATTGGCCGGTTGGTATTAGCAAGGAGAAGCGATCATGGACCAGAACACCGACAACCCCGGCGCCATCGCACCGGATCCCACCAGGCAGCCGTTCTATCGGTTCCATCTGCCGCACATGCATCTGAATTCGGTGTTCGGCGATGACTGGTTCGCCCTGAAGGCCGAGGCTTTCGCCCGCTTCTTCGGCACGCCGCTGTTTCTGGTGATGCAGACGGTGGCGGTGTCGCTCTGGATCCTGGCCAACGTGCTGGGCTTCACCAAATTCGACGTCTACCCCTTCATTCTGCTCAATCTGGCCTTCAGCCTGCAGGCCGCCTATGCCGCGCCGCTGATCCTGCTGGCGCAAACCCGCCAGGCCGACCGCGACAAGGCGCATGCCCTGGCCGACGCCCAGCACCGCGAGGCCCTGCATCAGGCCAGCGAGGAACGGCGCACCCTGCAGGCCCGGCAAACCGAGCTGCTGCTGGACATGATGCGGCAGAACACCCATCTCACCGAAACCATCCAGAGCCTGACCCAGCAGATCGAGACATTGACCGCGGAAATCCACCACCGCGTGATGGCGCCCTGAGAGACGGCGGCGGCGGCGGGCGCCATCCCCTATGCCGTCAGCGCGCCGCGCAGCACATCGCGCACGGTGCGGGCCGCCTGTTCGCCCTGATCCTGATCGGTGCACAGCCGCCATTGCAGCCGGGTGTGGTCCATGGTTTCGATGCTGAGCACGTAATGATCCATGAAGCCCGGCTCGCCCACATTGCGCACCCCGAGATCGGCCATATCGCGCATGCCGATGCCGATACGGCGGCGGATGTTGAAAAACACCAGCTTTTTCAGATCGATGGCAATCTGCCCCGGCAGCACGATATCGGCATGAAGGCCGTGCTTGCGCAAGATCACGGCCTGCGCCGCCCCTTTCAGGCCCAGCGCCTTGCGCACCAGCCGCCGCAGCACTTTCGGCACCCGACTCATCACATGCTCCTTTATGTCCTGTGGTCTAGACCATAAGACAAGCGGGAGCATGAAGGAAAATGAGATGTTCGACTGAAAGCCATTCCCAATCGGAATGGCTTATCCCCGCGGCAGGCTTTCGCCGAACCGCAGGGGCTGGCCCTGAGGATCGCCCTGCAGTTCGTCGTCCTGCATCACCACGCTGCCGCGGATGATGGTGGCGATGGGCCAGCCCGTCACCTTCATGCCGTCGTAAGGGGTCCAGCCGCATTTGCTGGCGATCCACAGATGGCTGATCTTGCGCCGGGCCTTCAGATCCACCACCGTGAAATCGGCATCGTAGCCCACGGCGATGCGGCCCTTGCCGGCCATGCCGTAGGTGCGGGCCGGGCCGGCGCTGGTCAGATCGACGAAGCGCTCCAGGCTGAGACGCCCGGCCGCCACATGGTCCAGCATCACCGGCACCAGGGTTTGCACCCCGGTCATCCCCGAGGGGCTTTGCGGATAGGGCCTGGCTTTTTCCTCGCGGGTATGCGGGGCATGATCCGAGCCGATCACATCCACCACCCCCTGTTCCACGGCCCGCCACAGGGCCTGGCGGTGCTCCTCGCCGCGCACCGGCGGGTTCATCTGCGCCAGGGTGCCCAGGCGGCGGTAGCAGTCGGGCGCCGACAAGGTAAGATGCTGCGGCGTGACCTCCACCGTGGCCAGATCCTTGTTGCGGGCCAGCAGCTCCATTTCCTCGGCGGTGGTCACATGCAGCACATGCACCCGGCGTCCGGCGGCGCGGGCCAGCCGCAGCAGCCGCTCGGTGGCCAGGAAGGCGGTGCGGGCATCGCGCCATTCGGGATGCATTTCCGGTTCGGCGCCGTCGGCCACCAGGGCGAAGCGCTCCTTCAGGCGGGCCTCGTCCTCGCAATGCACGGCAACGCGGCGGAAGCCCGAGGCCAGCACCCCGGCCAGGGCGTCCTCGCCGTCCACCAGCAGGCTGCCGGTGGAACTGCCCATGAACACCTTGACGCCGGCGCAGCCCGGCAGCCGTTCCAGCGCCGCCAGCTGGGGAATGTTCTCCACCGCCGCGCCGATGAAGAAGGCGTGATCGGTCCAGGCGCGGCCGTGCGCCCGGGCCAGCTTGTCGGCGATGGCCTCGGCGGTCAGGGTCGAGGGCTTGGTGTTGGGCATCTCGCACACCGCCGTCACCCCGCCCAGGGCGGCGGCGGCGGTGCCGGTGGCCAGATCCTCCTTGTATTCCAGGCCGGGCTCGCGCAGATGCACCTGGCTGTCGATGACGCCGGGCAGGATGGTCAGCCCGGCCAGATCCATCACCCGTTCGGCCTTGGCCCCGGCCAGGGTGCCGATGGCGGCGATCCGGCCCGCCCGCACCCCAAGGTCGGCGCGCGCCACCCCGGCGGGAGTAACGGCCATGGCGCCGGTAAGCAGCAGATCGAAGCCGTCGGTCATCGGGATCATCCTTCGTGTTTCAAGTAATCCAACACATTGTCCACCGGAGGCACGCCGTCAATATGGCAGCGGTGCCACAGGGCGTAGAACAGCAGGCTCCAGGCGGCAAATCCGGCCTTGCGGCTTTGCCCGGCGGCGCGGAACAGCGGCCCCACCGTGCCCGGCAGGCAGATCTCGCGGATGGCGGGCTGCGAGCCCACCACGCTGCCCAGTTCGGGGCGGCTGGCGATCCAGTCCGCCACCGGCACCGTGAAGCCGCGCTTGGGCGAGAAGGGTTTGGCTTCGGGCAGATGCCGGGCCAGCCAGTCGCGCAGGATGGCCTTGCCCAGGCCCTGGCGGATTTTCAGGCGGTCGGGCAGGCCGTAGGCGAAGCGCGCCACCTCGGTATCGAGGAACGGCACCCGCCCTTCGATGCCGTGGGCCATCAGGCAGCGGTCGAGCTTGATGAGCAGATCGTTGGGCAGCCAGTCGGCGCAATCCAGGGCCTGGGCCCGCTGCAGGCGGCTGCCGGGACGGCGGGCGGCCAGGGCCTCGGCCACGGCGTAACCGTCGCGCCAGCCCCGCCCCTGATCGCGCAGCACCCCCAGACCGTCGAAGGCGCCCGAGCGGCGCATGGCCTTGGTGAAGGGCCAGGGGCGCATGGCGCCGCGATAGCGGCCGTAGCCGCCGAACAGTTCGTCGCCGCCCTCGCCCGACAGGATCACCTTCACCGACCGCCGCGCCTCGCGGGCCAGCAGATAGGTGGGCACCACGGCGTAATCGGCCGCCGGATCATCCATATGGGCGGCGATATGCGGCAGGGTTTTCCAGAAGGACGGCTCGTCCACCGCCACATCCACATGCCGCGCCCCCACGGCGCGGGCCAGGGCGCGGGCATGCCCGCTTTCGTCATGCACGGCGGCGCCGGGGAAGAAGGCGGTGAAGGCCAGCACCGGGCGGCTGTTGAGCCGGGCCATCAGGGCCAGCACCGCCGAACTGTCGATGCCGCCCGACAGGAACATGCCGTAGGGCACATCGGCGCGCTGATGCAGGGCCACCGACTGTTCCAGCACCCGGTCCAGCCCCTCCACCGTGGCCTCGGCGGCCGGTTCCAGACTCAAGGCCTCGATGCGGCGGCGCTCGACGATGCGGCCCCGCTCCACCACCAGGGTTTCCCCCGGCAGCACCCGGTGCACGCCCATGAAGGCGGTTTCCGCCCCGGTGGAAAACTGCAGGCCCAGAAGCTCGTCGCGCCCCTGGGCGCGCAGGCGGCGGGGCAGCAGGCCGCTGGCCAGGAGGGCCTGGGGTTCCGAGGCGAACAGGAAGCCCCGCGGGCTTTCGGCCCAGTAGAGCGGCTTGATGCCGAAGGGATCGCGCGACAGGATCAGCCGCCCGCGCGCCGGATCATGCAGGGCGATGGCGTACATGCCGCGCAGATGGCGGGGATAATCGAGGCCGTGGCGCTGGTAAAGCACCAGGGGCGGCTCGCAGTCCGAGCCGGTCTGGAAGACGGCGTCGGCCAGGCCGGCCCGCAGTTCCACATGATTGTAGATCTCGCCGTTGGCCACCAGGGCCAGGCCGTCGGGGCCGAACAGCGGCTGATCGCCGGTCACCAGATCGATGATGGCCAGCCGGCAATGGGCCAGCCCCACATCGCCCCGCAGATGATGGCCGCGCCCATCGGGGCCGCGATGGGCGATGGCCGCGGTCATGGCGGCCAGCACCCGTTCGTCGGGGGGGCCGCCATCGGCGGTCATCAGACCGGCGATGCCGCACATTTCAGGCCAGAACCTTCTCGAAGAAGGCCTGGTAGGCCGCCACCACCGCCCGCTCGGTATAGCGGGCCTCGTAAACGGCGCGCCCGGCCCCGGCCAGGGCGCGGCGCAGATCGGCGTCGGCCAGGGCGCGGCGGATCGAGGCCGCCAGGGCGTCGGCCTGGTCCACCGGGCTCAACAGGCCGGACACCCCATCCTCGATCAGCACCGCCGGCCCCTGGCTGGCGGTGGAGACCACCGGCACCCCCTGGGCCCAGGCCTCGATCACCACATTGCCCAAAGGCTCGTGGCGGGCCGGATGCACGAACAGATTGGCGGTGGCGAACAGGCGCGGCACATCGTCGCGCCAGCCCAGGAAGCGCACCCGCGGCTTGATGCCGAGCTTGGTGGCCAGGGCCTCCAGCGCCGCCTCTTCCGGCCCCACCCCGGCCAGCAGCAGATAGGCGTCGGGCACCTGGGCCAAAGCCTTCAGCAGCACGTCGAAAGCCTTGTTGGTGTGCAGCCGCCCCAGCCCCAGCAGGATGGGGGCGCTTTCCGGAATGTAAAGCTCCTTGCGGGGAATGGGCGGCCCGGCGGCATCATCGACGAAGTTGGGCAGATACACCGCCTTTTCGGCCGGCCAGCCCTCGCTGGTCAGGTAATCGACGATGGACTGGGTATCGCCCACCAGATAGTCGCAGCCCCGGTAGTATTTGAGATCGTAATAGCCGCCCAGCCGGGCGATGCGCACGAACCGCCCCTCGCCGGACGGGCTGGCCGGAGCCTTGGCGCTGGCCCGGCTCATCCAGGTGAAGACGATATCGGGCTTGAAGGCGCGGGCATGGCGGGCGAAGGCGCGCCGTGTGGAAAAATCGAAGCGGCCGCCGAAGGGCAGCTGATGCACCTCCAGCCCTTCGGCCCGCAGCAGCCGGGCGCGGCGGTCGTCCTTGCGGATCAGCACCCGCTGCTCCACCCCGGCCCGCCCCAGGGCCGGCACCAGCCGCTCGAAAAACCGTTCCGCGCCGCCATGGGGCGCCCCGGCGATGGCCTGCAAAATCCTCATGCGCTCTCTCCGGCCCGCAACAGGGCTTCGACCTCTTGGGCCGCCACATCCCAGCTGCGCTCGCGCTGCAGCAGGCGGGCGTCGCGGCTCATGCTCCAGAAACTGTCGTCGTCGGTCAACAGCCGCACCGTCAGATTGACCACGGCGTCGAGATCGGGCACCACCTGGGCGGTCTGCCCGTCCCGCACCGCCTCGCGGATGCCGCCCAGGCCGTAGGTCACGGCGGGCAGGCCGCAGGCCTGGCTGTCGCGCAAGGTCCAGCACACCATATCCTCGGCATGGCCGGGATAAAGATGCAGCCGCGCCGTGCGGTAAAGCTCGGCCATGCCGGCATCGCCCAGGGGGGCCATGATCTCCACCCCCCGGCCGGCCAGGGCCTGGGCCTTCGCCAGCAGCGGGGCGTAGCCCTCGGGCATGTCCTCGCCGGCGGCGCCGCGGGCCAGTCCGGCCGACACCACCAGCAGCCGCGCCGCCGCCACCTGCGGCTGGATGCGCCCGCCCCACAGCTCCAGCAGGGTTTCGAGGCCGTGCAGGGGATGGGTGGTGACCAGGGCGGTGGGCGCCTCGGCCAGCTGGGTGGGGCGGTCGTCGAGATAATCGGCGCGCAGACCCGGCGCCACCAGCCGCATGGGCAGGCCGCCGGTTTCGCCCAGGCCCTGCGTCTGCGCCACGCCGCACAGAAGGATCTGCACCGGCGCATAGCCTTCGAGAACGGCGCGCTCGTGGGCAAGGCGCGGCCCGCTCTGGGTGGCCCAGAACAGCCGCTTGCCGGCCAGCCGCACCGAGCCCAGCAGCGCCGGCTTGCGGAAGGCGATCAGGCCGTCGGTCTGGGCCGGAAAGGGCTCGTCCAGGGTTTCCCAGCGCACGCCCTCGATCACCATGGCGTAGCGGGCGCGGTTGTAGGCCCGCACATCGTGGCCGCGCCGCGCCAGGGCCGCCGCCAAACCGGCAAAGGCCCGCTCCGCCCCGCCCAGCGGCCGGGCGGCGGGCGTGAAGCCGTCGAAGGGGATGGAATCGTCAACCAGGGTGATATGCATGGGTTTGGTTATAAAGCCGCCATCCGGTTGCGGCAAGTGTTGCTGGAGCGCTTAAGCTCTTGTCTGCCGGCGCGGATCGGCCCACCTTTAGACCCATCCCGCAGCAGTCCGGACCGATGATGCCGCAGATGTTCTATACCCGCCTTCCCCACCGCGCCCTGATCGAGATCGGCGGCGAGGACCGTGTCGCCTTTCTGCAGGGGCTGGTCTCCGCCGATATCCCCCGCACCCGGAACGGCCATCCGCTGTACGGCGCCTTTCTCACCCCCCAGGGCAAGTTCCTGCACGAGCTGTTCGTGGCCGAACAGGACGGCGTGCTGCGGCTGGAGACCGAAACGGCCCGGCGCGCCGACTTCGCCAGGCGGCTGTCGCTTTACAAGCTGCGCGCCAAGGTGAGCCTGGCCCAGCCCGACGCGCCGATGGTCTACGCCCTGTGGGGCGACGGCGCCGCCGCCGCCCTGGGCCTGGGCGAAAGCGGCACGGCGCCGTTCGACGGCGGACTGGTTCTGGCCGATCCCCGCCTGCCCGAGGCCGGTCTCAGGGCCTGGCTGCCCGCCGGCGGCGAAACCGCCCTGGAGGCCGCCGGCTTCACCCTGGCCCCCTTCACCGCCTGGGACGAACGGCGCATCCGCCTGGCCCTGCCCGACGGCAGCCGCGATCTGGCCCCCGAGCATGCCCTGCTGCTGGAAAACGGCTTCGACGAGCTGCACGGCGTGGATTGGGAAAAAGGCTGCTATATGGGCCAGGAGCTGACGGCCCGCACCAAATACCGCGCCCTGATCCGCAAGCGCCTGCTGCCGGTGGCCCTGGGCGGCCCGGCCCCGGCCTGCGGCGCGGCGCTGACCACCCCGGCGGGGGCCGACGCCGGCGAGATGCGCTCCAGCCAGGATGGTGTCGGCCTGGCGCTGCTGCGGCTGGAGGCCCTGGAGGCCCTGGCCCCCGGCGA
>JAJZGK010000007.1 GCA_021798485.1 Pseudomonadota bacterium | reverse complement strand
AAACCATCTCCGCATATGCCCCCAGTTGCCGCTGGACCGCATTCTCTGAACGGCTACAATATGTAGGTAGAAGACCCCCTGTTAGACCTTGTTGCCGCTGGACCGCATTCTCTGAACGGCTACAATGAAAAGCCGAATACGCCGCGACGAAAAACATGGTTGCCGCTGGACCGCATTCTCTGAACGGCTACAATTTGGGAATTTGACGTATCGACTGATATTTAGTTGCCGCTGGACCGCATTCTCTGAACGGCTACAATGCGGCTGGTGATGGTGAGTGGGATGAAAAAGTTGCCGCTGGACCGCATTCTCTGAACGGCTACAATATCGCGTTGCTGCGCCAGGGCAAAGATTGAGTTGCCGCTGGACCGCATTCTCTGAACGGCTACAATCCGCCCCAGCACACCAGCATGAGCGACCTGTTGCCGCTGGACCGCATTCTCTGAACGGCTACAATGATGGCGTTCGGCAGCGCGGTTTTCCACCTGTTGCCGCTGGACCGCATTCTCTGAACGGCTACAATCCCGTCGGTTGTGTGAGAACTCCGACTGTAGTTGCCGCTGGACCGCATTCTCTGAACGGCTACAATCGAAATCAACGTCTACTCGCTGGAAGCCTTGTTGCCGCTGGACCGCATTCTCTGAACGGCTACAATGACGAAGGCAGGCTCCATCTATGTCAGCGAGTTGCCGCTGGACCGCATTCTCTGAACGGCTACAATCGCACGAATTCGCCTGTGACGCTGCCGAACGTTGCCGCTGGACCGCATTCTCTGAACGGCTACAATCTTGATCAACAATTGTAGACGTCATTTCACGTTGCCGCTGGACCGCATTCTCTGAACGGCTACAATATGGAGACTAATCGGAACAATCCTTGATAAGTTGCCGCTGGACCGCATTCTCTGAACGGCTACAATAGGTGTCCGGATATCTGTTTGAAATAGAATGGATATCCGGCCCTATGGTGGCTTAAAACCATGATTTTTCCCTAAAAGAGCGCCAATTGATCGGGGTTTTTGCGGCGGCGTTTTTTACGTTGGCCGGAAAAGCGGATCATGTTTTCGTATTGTTTATCGGTAAAAGTCAGCACATGCACCTCGCCACGATCGGGCAGATTGGCCTCGATGCGGCGCATATGGCTTTCGAATTGTTCCTTACCGCCGCAAAAGCGGGCATAGACGGAAAATTGGCTTTTCTCGAAGCCCTCGTCCAGAAGGAATTCGCGGAATTGCGTGGCTTTGCGGGATTGTTCCCGCGTGCCTACCGGCAAGTCGAACATCACGAAGATCCACATCAGGCGAAACCCGCTTAAAGTGGTGGCGGTCATGGCAATAAGCCGTCCAGGCCGGTCAGCTGGGCGCTTGGCGGCGGGATGGGCAGAATCAGGTTCGATGATTGTCCGCTTTCGAAGCAGGCGGCCAGACTTTGCGCCACCTTCTGGGCGGCGCCGGAAACGGTGGTGGTAACGGTGTTTTGCGGCAAATCCAGTGTGGTCAGGCGGGCGTAGGCCAGTTTCGCCGGGGGCGTGACCGAGCAGATGTCCTGGCGGCACAAGGTGAGGGTGAGGGCATCCACCAAGGGGCGGAAGGGTTCCATCAGATCGTCGGCCAGGGCCAGGGCATTGCCGCGATGGGCGTGGTGTACGCCGATGGAGGGATGCAGGCCGGCGGCCACCACGGCGCGGGCCACGATGGCGCGAACCACGGTATAGCCGTAATTGAGCATGGCGTTGATCCCTTCGGCTTCGCGGTCGCGCCGGAAATCGGTGCCCATCAACAACGGCCAATAGCGGCGGGCCGCCTGGGCCTCGATATTGGCCGGATCGCCCGATCCCACCTTGCGGGCCAGCAGGTCGAAGGCATCGTGGCGATGGCCAAAGGCCTCCAGAACCGCTTTCTGCCAGTGGATCTTGGCCACGATGATCTGTTTCCACACCTGTTTCATCAGAGGCTTGCCGGCTTCCCATTGGGCCCGGATGCGGGCATTTTGGGCATGGTGGCCATCCAGGGGCTGGCAGACCGCCACCGGGGCGTGGTTGCGGGCGCACAGAACCAGCAATGCGCCCCGCTCCGCCAAGGCCACCACCAGATTGGTGGTCCAACTGACGCCGTGGGCATGAACGATGACAGCGGCGATATCATCCAGCGGCACCCGTCCCACCTCGGCCCGTTCCTCGCTGACGATGAGAAAGCCGCGATGGGCGGAAAGATGCCGCCCATCGGTGGCGATATCAACGATACGCTCCATGGGCGGCGCTCCTTAATTACGCTGTGCGGGTTTTGCGCCGCGCCGTGCGGGGCGGAAAGCCAGGATCGCACACCCGCCCCACTTCATCGATACGCACTTGCCGGGCCTTCAGCTTTTTCAGGCCACTGGCCGAGGTGTTGAGATATTTGAAGGGATCGTCCTGGTCCGCATCGCGGGCTTTCAGGGCACCGCCCTCATGAGGGGGAGCCAGCACCAGAACGCCGTTCATGCCGAATTTCACCACCCGCATCAACTGCCGCGTTCCGCTGTCCTGTTCCACGGCCAGCAGGTCGTTCTGATGCAGGCGCAGGATTTTGCGCGCGGTGGGGCGGGCGGCACGGATGGGGGATTGGTAATCCTGCTGGTGGGCCTGGAACATGGAAACCACCTCTGAAACCCATTTGCCATTGGGCAATTCCCAAACCTCGTAGCGGTTGTTGGAATCCCCCTTATAGCCCTTGTAGGCCCGGCCTTGCGCATCGCGAACCGGGATCACCGTCAGGGTTTCCAAAAGGCGTACACGGCGGATGCCGCGATAGGGCAGGGGGCCCAGCCGTGAAAAATCACGCAGGCGGGCTTCAAACGCTTTTTTATCGGTCAGGCCCCTGGTGAAGCTTTCCAGGGCCTGGCGCAGTTTTTCATCGCGGACTTGCGGAAAATCCTTCGCCTCCAGGCTGGTCAGGGGCACGCGATGCACCACCTGTTCCTTGCCCTTGGCATCCTTCTGTCCGGTCAGGCCGTAGGCGGTATCGTTGTGCAGTTTACCAGCCGTCTGATCCTGCCCCGGTTTCAATCCGCTTTTGCCAGTGCTGCCATGATCGGGGCGGTGGCTGACGATGATTTTTTCCACCGCCTGGCGCAGATCATCGCGGAACGTGGGCCAGGGGTCGGGTACGATCACCCGTTCGCGCCCTTCCGTACCATCCTGGGCCGAGGCGCGCGACATTTCGTTCAACAGGGCGGTATCGATAACGGCCACCACGGCGGCATCGATGGCATGGTGGCGATGATCCAGGCGGTTCTTGGGATGATCGGCGCCGCCGGCAAAATTATGATCGGGCAACAGGGTGTTCAGCCCCAGCTTGCGGCGCACCAGTTCGGTCAGCCGTCCGGGGGAAACCCGCACATGCCGGCTGCCCACGCCTTTCTCCGGATACAATACCTGCAAATATTCATGCGCCAGTTTCGAGAGATATTGCGTATCCACCAGTTGGCGGGCTTGAAAGCCGCCGCTTTCCTCGAACTGTTGCAAGGCATTGGGCTGGAAACGCCACTGTTTGCCCCGCGGCAGATGCGCCGCCCGTTGCGCAATCCCCTCCCATTCCGGCGTGCTGCCCCAGGCCTCGTAGGGAGAGCGTTTGCGTTTGAAGCGGTTGGCCTCGCGCAGGCAAAGGATCTTGTTGTCGTTGGAATCATCCAGGGTGGCGGCGAACGGCAGGATGTGATCCACCTCGACGCTGCCGTTGAACAGCATGTCGATACTGATCTGCCACCCGGTATAGATGCAGCGGCGATCCAGAACGTTGGGGTTCAGTTCTTCCCACAGCCGCAGCAGGGCGCGGTTGGCACCGGTATCGGCCTGCCCTATTTCCCGTAGTTTCTCGCCGCGCCGGATGGCTTCTTGCTGATTTTTGGCATTCTGGGCCGTCAGTTCCTTTTTGCGTTCCTCGGTGAATTTCAGGTCGCGGGCCAGCTCGATGCAGATTTCCTCCGGCAAACCGTGCGCGCGGATCAGGCTGTTGACCACCCGGCGCAGCTGATTGAGGCCGATATGCACCGTGGGATTGGTCAGACGGCCGATGGCCAGTTCTTCGGGGTCATCGGGATTGGCGGTGCCGGGCATGATGTGCTGTTCCAGCGCCACGCCATAATAGGGCAGGGCGATGCGGCCCTTTTTATCGGTGAAAATCTCGCCGGTACGGCGATCGCTGTGATGCCCCAATCCGGCGGCGGCCACAGCCTCGCTGTAAACACGCACGCCGCTTTGCAAGGCTTCGATCAGTTTGAGGGTGGCGGTCAGACCAAAGCGCCCATAACCTTCCGGCAGGCGGGCGGCGGCGATAGCGGTTTTCTGATCGTCACTCAGATCGGGGAACTGTTCCTCCAGCCAGTGGCGCAGGGTGGCAGGATCTTCCTCTTCCTTCAGCTTTTGCACGATCTCCCATTGGCGTTCCCAGGAAAAATGCCGCCAAAGGTTGCCGAAGCGGGTTTTTCCTCCCAGTTCCGCCGTCACCTCGTCGCCCGGCATGTCGGCGCGATGGTCCCGTTCCTTGTTGAAACGGGTTTCTTCGGGCAGGCGCAAGGCTTTACGCAGGCTGGCGAAGCCAACCTTGCGTTTGTCCTGCAATTTCAGCAGCAGCAGATTGCGCTGCTCCAGGGTCAGGCGTTTCGGCTCCTCTCCCGGCGGGGCGATCAGCAGGGCGTTCACCTCTTCCAGCAGGCGGCGGCGCTGAAACAGCGGGTGCGCCTTGGCCAGCCGCTGTTCGCCGGCCACCAGGGTGCAGGTGCCGATGCGGGGCGCCTTCAGCTTGCGCTGATTGAAGATGATCTCGTACAGGCGGTTGTGCACCTCTGGGGTCAGGATTTCGGGATAATGGGGGCGCTGGGCCTGCCACAGGGCTTCAAATTCCTCTTCGATCAGGGCGCGGCCAGGATAAAAGTCGTAGCCGTCGCCTTTGGCGTTTTCGCCGCTTTCCGGGCGCAGGCGGGCGCGCACGCTGGGAATGGTGTTGGCGTCGCGGGCCGCGCTGCGGCGCAGATGCAGGAATTCGCCATAGGTGCGGGCGCCGCTGGCGCCAATGGCGTCGCGCAGGCGGTCCACCCCGATGGCGATCTTGCCGGTATCGTCACCGGCGCGGCGGTCGGTCTTGCGGTTGGATTTAAACCCCCGCCTCTGATTCAGATGGAAAAAAGCCCGGCCCAGATGGTGTGGCGGGATTTTCACGTCCAATGCCGTGGCGCGCAGCAGGTAGGGATCAAGGCTTTGCAGCGCCTGGGCTTCTTCCGGCGTGGCGGGAAACAGGCCATCCTGGGCCAGGTGCTTCAGCAGGGCTTCCTGACGTTGCACGAAACGATCACGCCGCCGCCGCATGGAGCGCGCCGTCCGGCGGTCCACCGCCAGGGAGTCTTTCGATTTCGGATCGCGTCCATCATTAAAAATACGCGAGCCCATGGCCAGAATGCCCACGGGCTTGCCGTTTTCCAGCCGCAACGCGCACCAGCCCAGGGAGTTGGTTCCCAGATCGCACCCCAATCGCCAAGCCATAAGATAACCCTTCCACGTGTGTGACCCTGCGATTTTTCTCTATTGCAGGATGTTGTCAATGGAAGTTGTGGCTTATTTTTTCTTGCGATCCTTGGTTGTTGCGATTAATGTGACTTTACAGAGAATGCGGTCTGGCTGTTAACAAGCAGCTCGTCTGCACCAGATAAGGGCGGCGCTCCGGCGCCGCCTTTTTTATGTTTGCGAAGGGAGAGTGCGAGAGGCCCGGCCTCTCGCGCCAGGGGCGCGGGGAGCAAGGCTCCCCGTCTTCCGATCGCTCCCCTCACCCAACCCTCTCCCCGGTGGGACGAGGGCTTTTTGGGCAGGGGGTTAAACGTCGAGATCGCGGGCGAATTTGGCGCGTTCCTGGATGAATTGGAAGCGCAATTCCGGGCGTTTTCCCATCAGTTGGTCCACCCGTTCGTTGGTCAGGCGGATTTGTTCGCGGGCCTCGGCCTGTTCGTCTTCCGAATGGTGGGGTTTGACCAGGGGCACCATCACCTTCAGCAGGGTGCGGGTTTTGGGGTCCATGGTGGTTTCCTTCAACTGCTGCGGCGGCATTTCGCCCAGGCCTTTGAAGCGGCTGATCTCCACCTTCTTGTTGGCGAAGGTGGTGCGCATCAGGGTTTCCTTATGGGCGTCGTCGCGGCCATAGACCACGGTTTGCCCGGCGCTGATGCGGTAGAGCGGCGGGCAGGCCAGGAACAGGTGGCCGTTTTCGATGAGGCCGGGCATTTCCTGGAAGAAGAAGGTCATCAGCAGCGAGGCAATATGGGCGCCGTCGACGTCGGCGTCGGTCATGATGATGACTTTTTCGTAGCGCAGTTTGTCGTCGTCGTAATTGTCGCGGATGCCGCAGCCCAGGGCTTCGATCAGATCGCGGATTTCCTGGTTGGCGCGCATTTTGTCGAGGGTGGCCGAGGCCACGTTGAGGATCTTGCCGCGCAAGGGCAGCACCGCCTGGGTTTCGCGCGAACGGCCCTGTTTGGCCGAGCCGCCGGCGGAATCGCCCTCCACCAGGAACAGTTCCGAGCCTTCGGCCTGCGAGCGGGTGCAGTCGGTGAGTTTGCCGGGCAGGCGCAGTTTCTTGGTGGCGGTCTTGCGCGAGAGTTCCTTGGCCTGCTTCTTGCGCGCCCGGTCCTCGGCCCGTTCGACGATGCGCTCCAGCAGCGCCTTGGCGGCGGCGGGATCGGCCGACAGCCAATGGTCGAAATGGTCTTTCAGGGCGTTTTCCACCAGCCGGGTGGCTTCCGGCGAGGCCAGCTTTTCCTTGGTCTGGCCCTGGAACTGCGGCTCGCGGATGAACAGCGACACCACGATGGCCGCCCCGCCCATGACGTCGTCGGCGGTGATCTGCCCGGCGCGGCGGTTGTTCAGCATGTCGCCATACTGCTTCAGGCCACGGGTCAGGGCGTTGCGCAAGCCCGCCTCGTGGGTGCCGCCATCGGGGGTGGGCACGGTGTTGCAGTAGGAATTGCAGAAGCCGTCCTCGTCCTCGGGCCAGGCCAGCGCCCATTCCACCTGCCCCATATCGTCGGTCAGGGGGGCGCTGCCGGAAAAGATCTGGCCGCCATGCAGCGGGCGCGAGTCCAGCACCGAATCGAGAAAATCCCGCAGGCCGTTGGGGAACTTCAGCACCTCCTTGGCCGGGGTGGCCTCGCCGTCCTTCAACAGGGCGGGATCGCACGACCAGCGGATTTCCACGCCGCGATAGAGATAGGCCTTGGCGCGGGCCATGCGGTAAAGCGGGCCGGGGCGCAGTTTCGCCTGTTCGCCGAAGATCTGGGCATCGGGGTGGAACAGCACGGTGGTGCCGCGCCGGTTCTGGGTGGGGCCGACCAGGGTGAGGGGGCCTAAGGGCGCGCCGCGCGAATAGCTTTGCGTCCATAACTGGCGGTCGCGCGCCACCTCCACCACCAGGCTGTCGGAGAGGGCGTTGACCACGGAAACGCCGACGCCGTGCAGGCCGCCCGACACCTTATAGGCGTCGCCGCCGAACTTGCCGCCGGAATGCAGGGTGGTGAGGATCACCTCCAGCGCCGATTTGTCGGGGTATTTGGGGTGGGGGTCCACCGGAATGCCGCGGCCGTTGTCGCGCACCAGGGCGGTGCCGTCGGCCTTCAGCTCCAGCTCGATCCAGCTGGCATGCCCGGCCACCGCCTCGTCCATGGCGTTGTCCAGCACTTCCGCCACCAGATGATGCAGGGCTTTGTCGTCGGTGCCGCCGATATACATGCCGGGGCGGCGGCGCACGGGCTCCAAACCCTCCAGAACCTCGATATCCTTGGCGGAATATTCGGTGCTTTTGGGGGCGGTTTGTTGGAAGAGATCAGACATGGGGCGGCATTATAGGGGGGCGGGCAGGGGGCGGCAACCCCCCCTGCATACCACATGTTGAGCGATCTATTGCCTGACCGCGCCGGAACGTCTAAGGTCCGCCGTTCATGGCTTTTGCAACCGGGCCGCAAGGCCGGTCATGGGTGGGGAATGATGCGTTTTCTTTCGCTATTGGTGGCGGCCGCGCTGGCCGCGGGGTTGGCGGCCGCGCTGTGGGTGGGGTGCGATCGTCCGGTACCGGTGGCCGACTCCTGGTCGGGGCCGGTGCAAAGCGTGTCCTTCGCGCCGTTCCGGCGCGGACAAAGCCCGCTGACCAAGGTTTATCCCACGCCGGCCCAGATCGGCGAGGATCTGAAATCCCTGGTGGGGCTGGCGCGCGGCGTGCGCACCTACACCTCCGAGGAAGGCATGGAGGTGGTGCCGGAACTGGCGGCCAAGCTGGGCCTGAAGGTGACCTTCGGGGCCTGGCTGACCAACGAGACCGAGGCCAAGGGCCGCCTGCGCAATCATCAGGAAATCGCCGCCCTGATCAAGGCCGCCAACGCCCACCCCAAGGAGATCGAGCGGGTGATCGTCGGCAACGAGGTGCTGCTGCGCCGCGATCTGACCCCCGATCAGCTCATCGCCTATATCCGCCAGGTCAAGGCGGCGGTGAAGCAGCCGGTGTCTTATGCCGATGTCTGGGCCTTTTATCTGAAATATCCCCAGGTGGCCAAGGAAGTGGATTTCATCACCATCCACATCCTGCCGTTCTGGGAGGACGAGCCGGTGTCCATCGACCATGTGGACGACTACATCGTGAAAATCGTCGATAAGATGCGCGCCGCCTTTCCCGGCAAGCCGATCCTGATCGGCGAGGCGGGCTGGCCGTCGCTGGGGCGTGATCGCGGCCCGGCGGTGGTGGATGTGGTGAACGAGGCCCGCTTCGTGCGCAAAATGGCCAATGTGGCCGCCAAATACCACTTCGATTACAACATCGTCGAAGCCTTCGATCAGCCGTGGAAATCGGCCCTGGAAAACACCGTGGGCGCCGCCTGGGGCATTCTCGACATTGATCGCCGCCCCAAATTCGCCATGTCGGGGCCGGTGGAGCAGGTGCGCGACTGGAAAAGCCGCGCCGCCCTGGCCCTGCTGCTGGGGCTGGCCGCCACCCTGGCCTGGGGGCGCAAGATCCAGGGCTTTCCCGCCCGCCTGGCCTTCGCCCTGATGGCGCAGATCCTGGCCTGGGCCACCGTGACCACCGCCTTCCATGCCGAGGCGGTCAGCTTCCGCTGGTGGCAGGATCTGTGGGCGCCGCTGCGCGCCGCCTTGGGGCTGGGGGCATCGTGGATCGCCCTGCGCCGGGCCCAGGCCTTCCTGCAAGACGGCCATCAGGCCGTGAGTGGTGGCGCCCCGCCGCCCGCCGCCTTCGGCCGCCGGGTCGGCCGGGGCGGGGTGCTGGGCAACGCCGAAAGCCTGATGATCGTCTCCGGCCTTTATGGCGTGGTGTGGAGCCTGCTGCTGCTGGTGGATGGCCGCTACCGCGATATTCCCGATATCGATTTTTCCGCCCCCTGCCTGGCCACCCTGCTGCTGCTGCTGATCCGCGCCGTCCAGGCCCGGCGCCAGGGCGGCGGTCTGGGCGCCGCCCTGGCCTTCGATGGCCTGTTCAGCCCAATCCCGGTGCCCACCCGCCGCCGCGCCGCGCTGCTGCGGCTGCTGGCCTGGGGGCTGGTGCTGGGCGCCCTGATGTCGGTGGGCAGTGAAGGCCTGGCCCTGGCCATGGGCGAGGATTTCGCCAAGAACCATCCGGCCCTTGGCGCCCGCATTCCCCTGGTGCTGCGGGGCATGATCGATAACCGCGAAATGGTGCTGTGGGCGGTGATGCAGCTGGTGATGGCGGTGCCCTTCCTGGCCCGCCGCCAGGAGGGGTAGGCATGGAAACGCCGCATCTCTTCATGGTGTCTCTCGGCGGTTCGGCCCAGGGCGCCAATCTGGAGCTGCACGATGTGCAGTTCGTGGCGGCGGCGGATGTGGACGAGGCGGTGCCGCTGTTGCGGCGGCGCTGGTTCGGCGATGCTAAAAGCCTGCATCTCGACGGCTATCGCCCCGTGGTGTGGGCCGATGGCCACGCCGTTACCCTGCGGCCCGCAGCGGCCGCCGCGCCGCTGGGGCTTTATTTCGTGCATATGGGCGCCTATGCCGAGGGCACGGACGGCGAACTGCATGCCGATGGCCTGTTCGTGGCCGCCTCGGCCGAGGAGGCCAAGCGCCGCGCCAAGCAAAGCCTGCTGGCCGGGGCCGAACAGCAGCATGCCGATGCCGTGCGCGCCGTGGCCGAGGTGCTGCTGCAGGCGGTGCCGGGCTGGCATCTGCATCTGACCCCGGCGCCGCGGCCGCCGGCCCTGCCGCCCGCCTGGCGGGGCTATCGTCCCATCGGGGCATGAAAAAACCCCCTCCGCCGGAAACGGCGAGGGGGTTTTGTTCGGGGCGGCGGGGGATCAGGCGGCGGCGCGCTGCTTTCCCACCAGGCTGCGCAGGGTTTCGCCGCAGCCGCTCAGATAGCAGCGCACGGTAAGGAGGGTCATCTCCTCCAGATTGTCGGGCATGGGCAGATCGTAGATCCACTTGCGCATGGCGATATGGAACACGGCGCCGTGCATGGCCCAGGCCATGTTCAGCTCCATGTCCGACAGCGGCACCTCGTCCAGGCCGGGCAGGCCGTGGCTGTGGCGCAGCTCGGCGCACAGCGGCACCAGCAGGTGGTTTTGCACGGTCTCCAGGAACCGGCTGTTGATGCCTTCCCGCTTCAGCCCGGCAAACATGAAGATGCGCACCCATTCGGGGCGGAAAATGGCGGCGCAGTAATCGCGGTAGAAGGCGCTCAGGCGATCTTCCAGCGGGCGGGCGCGGTCCTTCAGCAGCTGTTCCCACTCCGGGTTCCAGCGCTTCAGATACACCTCTTCGTACACCCGCTCGATCAGGGTGTCCTTATCGGGAAAGTAGCGGTACAGCAGGGGCTGGGTCACGCCCAGGCGCTGCGCCAGAGCGCGGGTTTGCCCCTCGAAGCCCACTTCCGCGAAAAAGCGGATAGCCTCCTCCAGAATAAGCCGCTCACGTTCGTCGCGGGGAAGGCGTTTACGCAGAGTCGCTGTCTTGTCCACGGTTTACCGCTCCACATTAATCTGGTGATAAAAATTTAAGCGGTCTGTCCTCGATTTGTCAAAGAATTAAATGCAATTTGATCTAATTTTGAGGTTGTTTCTATGCGTCGCCGCTGACGGCGGATTGACCAATATCAAGGTCTTCCTTTGGCGAACTTTCACAATGACGCCAGGTGGGGGCGGTCATCACTTCAGGATAAGCGGTCTCTAATATGCTGATTCAAATAGGAAATCATCCATACTCCGATCGGGGGCCGGTGCTGCTCCAGGCGGGGTTCCGGCCGTTTTTCCTGCTGGCCGGGCTGGCGGCGGCGCTGATGGTGCCGCTGTGGCTGGCGCAGGTGGTGCTGGGCTGGCGGGCGGCGCTGACGGTGCCGCCGCTGTTATGGCACGGCCACGAGATGGTGTTCGGGTTCGCCACGGCGGCGGTGGCGGGCTTTCTGCTGACGGCGGTTCCCAACTGGACCGGGGCGGCCACGGTGCGCGGCCTGCCCCTGGCGCTGCTGGCGGCGTTGTGGCTGGCGGCGCGCATCGGCTTTTGGGCCGGGCTGCCGGTTGCGGTCACGGCGGTGCCCGATCTGTTGTTCCTGCCGGCCCTGGGGCTGGCCCTGGCGCGGCCGCTGATCCGGGCCGGCAAGCCGCGCAACATGATGTTTCTGGGGCTGCTGGCCCTGCTGGACGTGGCCGATGCCGTGGTTCTGGCCGATATGGCCGGGCATGGCGGCTTTGGCCTGAACGGCCTGCTGGCGGCCATTTTCATTCTGCTGTTCATGATCGCGGTGATCGGCGGGCGCATCATTCCCGGCTTCACCCGCAACGGCCTGCATATGATCGGGGTTTCGTTCGAGGCCAGGCCCCGTCCCGGCCTCGACAAGGCGGCGCTGCTGACGCTGCTGGCCGGCGGCCTGCTGACGGTGGTGCCGCTGTCGCCGCCGGTGGCGGGCCTGGTGCTGGCGGTGGCGGCGCTGCTGCATGCGGTGCGGCTGGCCGGCTGGGGCGGACGCCATACGGCGCGCCTGCCGCTGCTGTGGATCCTGCATCTGGGCTATGCCTGGCTGCCGCTGGGGCTGGGGCTGCTGGCGGTTTCGGATTTCGCGCCCGATCTTCTGCCCATGACCATCGCCCTGCACGCCCTGACGGCGGGCACCATCGCCAGCATGATCCTGGGGGTGATGACCCGCGCCGCCCTGGGGCATGCGGGGCGCCCCTTGAAGCCGCACGCCCTGACGGTGGCGGCCTATGCCCTGGTGCAGGCGGCGGCGCTGGCCCGGGTGGCGGGCTGCCTGATCGATATGCGCCTGGGGCTGATGGTATCGGGCCTGTTGTGGACCCTGGCCTTCGTGCTGTTCCTGGTGGTGTACGCCCCCATCTGCCTGGCCGCCCGCGCCGATGGCCGGTAGATCAGAGCGGCCAGCCGTTGACGTGACGGGGTGGCCGGTTGCTATCAGGGAGTGATGTCGTCGCGGCCGGAGAGTTCGCCCGCCTGCAAAAAGCGGGCGAACTCGGCGGCGGGCACCGGGCGGCTGTAATAGAAGCCCTGGATTTCCTCGCAGCCCATGTCGCGCAGCATGTCCAACTGCTGGGCGCTTTCCACCCCTTCGGCGATCACCGACATCTTGAGGGAGTGGGCCATGGCGATGATGGCGCCCACGATCTCCTCGCCGGTCTGGTCCCGGCCCAGATCCTGCACGAAGGAGCGGTCGATCTTCAGGCGGTCGATGGGGAAGCGCTTCAGGTAGCTGAACGAGGAATAGCCGGTGCCGAAATCGTCGATGGCGATGGACAGCCCCATATGGTGCAGTTCCATCAGCACGTCGATGGCGGAATCGGCGTTGCGCATCACCGCGCTTTCCGTCAGCTCCAGTTCGATCAGACCCTGCGGCACCCGGTAATCATCCAGGATGCGGGTCACCGATTGCACCATGTCGGGCTGGCGGAACTGATGGGCCGAAAGGTTCACCGCCACCGGCACCGGCGTTAAGCCGTGGGCCATCCAATCCTGGATCTGCTGGCAGGCCTGCTTCATCACCGAGGCGCCGATGGGCAGGATCAGGCCGGTATCCTCGGCGATGGGAATGAAGCGGCCGGGCGGCACCATGCCGTATTCGGGATGATGCCAGCGCACCAGGGCCTCGGCGCCCACCAGCCGGCCGCTTCGGGCATCCACCTTGGGCTGGTAGTAAAGCACCAGCTCGCCCCGGTTGATGGCCTTGCGCAGATCGGTTTCCAGGCGCAGCCGCTCCATGGAATTGGCGTTCATTTCCGGGGTGTAGAAATAATAGCTGTTTTCCGCCCGTTCCTTGCTGCGGTTGACCGCCGATTCCGCCTTTTGCAGCAGATCGTCCATTTCGCCGCCATCCAGCGGGAACAGGCTGATGCCCAGGCTGGCGGTGATGAAAAGCTCGTGCCCGCCGATCTGGAAGGGCAGGGAGAAGGCATCGAGAATACGGTTGATCACCGGGTTGGCGTCGTGGGTCTGGCCCAGTTCGGCCAGGATGCAGCAGAAGGTGTCGCCCCGCAGGCGGCTGACGGTATCCTCGCCGCGCACCGAATTGGTCAGGCGCTGCGCCACGTCGCGCAGCAGGGCGTCGCCGGTTTGGTGGCCCAGGGTTTCGTTGATGGTCTTGAAGCGGTCGAGGCTGACCAGCACCAGCGCCACCTGGCGGTTGGCGCGCTTGGCCCGTTCCAGTGACTGGTTGAAGCGATCCTGGAACAGGTAGCGGTTGGGCAGCCGGGTCACGGCATCATAATAGGTGAGATGGCGGATGGTTTCCTGGGCGCGCTTATGCTTGGAAATATCCGAAAACACCCCGATGAAGCGTTCGGGCTGGCCCAACTCGTCGTAGATGGTTTTGATGCTCAGCCATTCCGGATAGGCCTCGCCATCCTTGCGGCGGTTCCAGATCTCGCCGGCCCATTCGCCGGTTTTGCTCAGTTCGCCCCACATGCTTTTGTAAAAAGAGGGGCTTTGCAGCCCCGATTTCAGCAGGTTGGTGGTCTGGCCGATGGCCTCGTCGCGGCTATAGCCGGAAATGCGGGTGAAGCCGGTATTGACCCACAGGATGCGGCCCTTGAGATCGGCCAGGATCACCCCTTCCGAGGTGGCTTCGAGCACCTTTTCGGTCATCGACAGGCGGGAATAAAGGGCTTTGCGCTCGGACAGATCGCGGATCACCAGGGTGAACAGGCGATGCGGGCCGCCGCGGCCCTCGGCCAGGGTCATCTGCGCCGGAAAGGTGGTGCCGTCGCGCCGCTGGCCACGGATGTCGTAGCGCCGCCGCAAGCCGGTTTCGCCACCCGTCACCCGTTTCTTGAAGGCGGTCAGGAAGCGTTCGCAATGGTCGGGCGGCATCAGCAGCCAGATATCGCTGCCCACAAGCTCGGGGGCCGCATGGCCGAACAGGCTTTCCGCCATGCCGTTCATCGCTTCGATCGCCCCGTCCTGATCGATCACCACCACGGCGTCGTCCACGGCTTCCATCAGGGCGCGCAGGCGGCGCTGCGTCTGCTCCAGTTCCTGCGCCCCCGAGGACAGGCCGGACAGATCCAGCGCCTCCACCAGGGTGGCGGGATGTTCGCCGTGCAGGCTGGCGCCGTAGGTGATGGCGGCTTCGGTTTCCAGGCCGTCCAGGCGGCAGAGCCGGGCCAGGCGGTCGTCCTGGGCGGGCAGATGCAGGGCGGCCCAGGCCAGGCCCATCAGCTGGGTGGGGGTTTCGGCGCCCAGCAGCATGGCGCCCGCCCGGTTGATCCAGCGAATGCGGCCATCCACCAGGATGGCCAGCAGGCAGGACGACAGATCGGCCATGCGGCGGAAGCTGTCGTCGGTTTCGGTGGAGTGCGGATCGGCCTGGCGGCGGCGCAGGGTTAACAGCAGGCCGCGGCCCTTGTCCAGCAGGCGGGCCTGCCCCTGGCAGGGCACCGAGAGGCCGTCGGCGCCCGCCAGCCGGGTTTCGAAGGCGGCGCGGCCGCTGCGGGTGGCCTGTGTCAGGGCATCGGCCAGCGCCGGCTGCGCCTCCATCATGACCGCCTGGGTGAAGGCCTGGCCGCGTTCGAACAGGCTGTCGCCCACCCAGTCCTCGGCGGTGCGGTTCCAGGCCTGCAACAGGCCGTCGCCGTCCAGCAGGAAGGCGGCCTCGGGCAGATCGTCGAGGGTGGGGGCGGGGCGGCGGCGGCGGCGCTTCAGGGCCAGCGCCGCGTAGACCAGGGCCGTGGCGCCCCCCAGCGCCCCCCAGGGCAGGGGCGTTTCCGGCAGACGGCGGCCCACCGCCAGCCACAGGGCGCCCGCGCCCAGAAAGGCGGCGCTGCCGATCATGGGCGACAACAGAGGGCCGAGCAGGCTCTCTGATCCGCGTGGGAAACTGTCGTCCTTTGGGGCTGTCATGATCTTGTCGTCTGGAACGGTCTTTGCCGGAATGGCGATCGGGGGCAGTATGTGACTGTGTTTAGGATAGACTTATTCGTTCATCAGCCACAAGAGGGCCTATGCGGCAGGAGGGCTGGGATGCGTGCAAGGAGATGGCCATGATCGTGCTTTACACGGATTTCGGCGTGCAGGGCCCCTATCAGGGGCAGGTGAAAGGGGTTCTGGCCCGGATGGCGCCCAAGGAAACGATGGTGGAGCTGATGGCCGATGCGCCCCAGTGCCGCCCGCGCGAGGCGGCCTATCTGCTGGCGGCGCTGGCGCCGGAGTTCCCGGCCGGCTCCATCTTCCTGGCGGTGGTGGACCCCGGTGTCGGCGGCGAGCGTCCGGCGGTGGCGGTGCGCATGGCCGGGCGCTGGTTCGTGGGGCCGGGCAACGGACTGTTCGAGCCGCTGGCCCGCCGCTGGGGGGTGGAGAAAAGCTACGAGATCGCCCCGGCGCCGGATCAGCGCATTTCCGCCAGTTTTCACGGCCGCGATCTGTTCGCGCCGGTGGCGGCGCGGCTGGCCATGGGCCTGCGCGGCGACGAGGCCGGTCTGCAGCCCGGAGCCATGCCCCGGATGACCGATTGGCCCGATGATCTGGCCGCCGCCCTTTATGTGGACCGTTTCGGCAATGTCATGACCGGGCTGCGGGCCCAAACCCTGCCCCAGGATGCCCGCCTGCGGGTGGGGGGCACGCTGCTGACGCGCGGCCGCACCTTTTCCGACCGTCCGCCCGGCCAGCCGTTCTGGTACGAAAATTCCTGCGGTCTGGCCGAGATCGCCGTCAATCTCGGCTCGGCGGCCCAGCAGCTGGGCCTGGCTGCCGGCGACGAGGTGGAGGTGGTGTAACCCCGGCGCCGGCCCGGCTCCGGCGGTGGTTTCACTCAGCTCTTGGGCAGGGCCACGGTGAAGGTGCTGCCCTGGCCGGGAACCGAGTCCACCCAGATGCGGCCGCCGTGGCGTTCGCAGATTTTGCGGCAGGCGGCCAGGCCGATGCCGTTGCCCTCGTACGCCTCGCGCGAGACCAGGCGCTGGAACAGCACGAACAGCCGGCTATGGTGTTCGGGCGCGATGCCGATACCGTTGTCCTCCACGGCGATGCGCCACTCCTGCCCGGTTTCGTCGATCCGGATGCGGATCAGCGCCGGGCGGTCGGGAGCGCGGAACTTCAAGGCGTTCGACAGCAGATTCTGGAACAGCCGCAAAAGCTCGGAGTCGTGGCCGGGCAGGGTGGGCGGGTGCGGCGGCAGGCTCAGGGTGGCGCCGGCCTCGTCCAGGGCGGCGCGCATGTTGGCGGCCAGCATCGCGAACAGCTCCTGCAGGGAAACCGGCTGCTTTTCGGTTTTGTCGCGGCCGATGCGGGCATAGTCGAGCAGATCGACGATCATGCGGTCCATGCGGTGGGCGCCTTCGGTGGCGAAGGCGAGGAATTCCCGCTCCTCGCTTTCCAGGCGGCCGCCAAGCTGGCGTTCCAGCAGGGTCAGATAGCTGGAAATCATGCGCAGCGGCTGGCGCAGATCGTGCGAGGCCACATAGGCGAACTGTTCCAGTTCGGCATTGGAGCGCTTCAGATCCTCCTCCAGGCGGCGGGCGGCGGTAATGTCCTCGGCGGTCCAGACCACGCCGAGATCGGGGCGTTCGGCATCCACCATCTTGCCGCCCAGGCGCACCCAAACCTCGGTGCCGTCCTTGTGATGCATGGCCACGCTTTCGCTGAAAACGCCGCCGGCGCGGATCAGGGGGTAGGCCCGGTTTCCCAGATCGGCATAGTGTTCCGGATCGCCGTAAAGCTGGCGGGAGTTTTCCCGCAGGATCTCGGCCTGTCGCAGGCCGTAGATGCGGGCAAAGGCGTCGTTGGCCTCCAGGATCACCCGCTCGAAGCTGACGATGGCGATGCCGACCGGGGTATTGTCGAGAATGGCCTGGCGGTGGGCGGCCAGATCGCGGATGCGCTGTTCGGCCTGGATGCGTTCGCTCACATCCTCCTTGATGCCGAGGAAATTGACGATGCGGCCCTGGGCGTCGGTGATGGGGCTGAGGCGGGCCTGTTCCCAATAAAGACTGCCGTCCTTGCGCTTGTTGCGGAAAAGGCCGCTCCAGGGGCGCCCCGCCGTCAGTTCGGCCCAGATGGCTTCGTATTCGGCCTGGGTGGTTTCGCCCGATTTCAGCAGGCGGGGATTATCGCCCACGACTTCGGCGGCGCTGTAGCCGGTAATGCGCGAGAAGGCGGCATTGACATAGTCGATGCGGCCGTCGCGGTCGGTGATGACGATGGAAACGGGGCTTTGATCCACCGCCGCCACCAGTTTGCGCCGTTCCTGCTCCAGCCGCTGCCGTTCGGTCACGTCGGTCACCAGGGAATAGAGCAGGGTTTGCCCGCGCAGGCGCATGGGGCCGGAAAAAACCTCGACGTCGCGCAGGGCGCCCGATGCCAGCCGGTGCCGGAAATGCAACCGCTGCTTGCCCACGCCGACGCGGGCCATGGCGGCGATGCAGTCTGGCAGCGGCAGGGTGTTGATGTCGCTGATCTTCAGGGCCTTCAGCATGGCGGGGCCATAGCCGTAGAAGCCGCAGGCGGCGCCGTTGGCGTCCACGATGGCGCCGGTGGCGGGATCGACGATCAGCATGGGCATCATGGCGCTGGTGAACAGTTCGCGGTAGCGCTCCTCGCTGGCCCCCAGTTCGTCCAGGGCGGTGCGCAGGGTTTCGGTACGTTCGTCCACCTGCTGGCGCAGTTCCCCCTCGCGCCCGGTTTGCAGCAGCAGGAACAGGCTGATCAGGGCCGTGCTCAGCAGCACGGCGGCCAGCAGCACGCCCGAGTGGTCAAGCTGGTTCTCGGCGATGAAGGCGGCGGTGGGGGCCACGAGAAAGCTCCACTGCCGGCCGCCGAAGGGGATGGCCTGCCGGTATTGCAGATCGGTATTGTTGCCCAGCAGGCCCTGGCCGTGCAGGGCGAAGGGGGCGAAGGCCGCCGTACTGCTGCCGGCCAGCCGTTGCGGGGCGCCGGGGCCGCTGTCGTCCATCAGCCAGTAGTCGAGCCCGGAGAGATCGAGGGGCGCCAGGGCCTGGTTGGCCAGATCCTGCGGATTGATCGCCGCCAGCACGAAGCCAAGCGGTTCGGTGCTGATATCTCCGCCGGGGCTGGGGCGGTGCGCCGGGGCGGCCAGCAGCACCACCTGCGAGCCGTTGGGCAAGGGCAGGATGGCGCTGGCGGCCGGGCCGTTCTCCTGGCCGGCGCGGTCCAGAAGGGCGCGGGTGGCCGGCAGTGCCGCCAGATCAAGGCCGGCGGGCAGCACGTTCTCGGGTTCGGCGAACAGCAGGGGATAGTAGGAATCCCGCGGCAGGGCGGGGATCAGGCCGGTATCGCGCCGCGGTTCGCGGATGTGAAATCCGGCCTGGCCGCTTAAGGCCGGATCGGCCTCCAGGGTGGCGCGCTGGCTCCGGTCCACGCGGGGCGCCCAGGCCAGGGTGGCGATGCCGGGATAGCTGCGGCGCAGAAAGTGGGCGTAACGCCGGAATTCCGTGGGGGTGATCTCGGCGGAGTGGGCCTCGAAGGCCTGCAGGGCATCCAGGGTGCGGGCCCGGCTTTCCAGCATTCTTTCCAGGGCGGCGCCCAGGTCGCTGCCCTGGTCATGCACCTGCGCCGCCAGGAACTGTTGCTCGGTGGCGCGGGTGTAAAGCACCAGGGCCATGGCCGCCGTGAACAGGATCAGGCTGCCGATGCCGAGAACCGGCGCGCGCCGGCGCCAATCGCGCCGGGGCAATTGGAACAGCGACAGGGTGACCGGCGTGAACAGGAACACGCCCACGCAGTCGCCGCCCCACCAGGCCCCCCAGGCGGCGGGCAGATCCGTAAGGCTCAGGCCGTGCCGGAGCCACAGGGCCAGCAGATCAAGCGAGGTGCCGACGGCGCAGGCGGCAAGCCCCCCCAGGCCGAACAGCCACAGGATATGGCGGATGGAGCGCAAGGGATTGGGATAGTGGCCGAAGCGGCGCAACAGGGCGGCGCCGCACCAGGCCTGGAGAACGGCGGCGGCGGCGCTGAGAAGGGCCACCGGCAGCGAGTTGAGGGGCGAGGCGCCGGCATCCAGGCTCAGGCAAAGGGCCAGTGAGCCAAGAAACAGGCCGGGCCACAGACGCCGGCCATCCAGCAGAAACACCGCCAGCGCGAAACCGGCCGGAGGCCAGATCAGGGCGCTGTAGTCAGGGGGGATGGCCAGTTCCAGGCCCAGGCGCCCCAGAACGAACTGGGTGGCGGCAACGGCTAGAATAAGGCGGAAAACCCTGAAATACCGCAAAAATGGCTCCGCGTTCCGTATTGACGTCTCGGGCTCGATATTTAGGGTTAGGCTATATCATCTTAAGGTATAAAACCAAGTGGTAATTTCGGAGGGGGGGTCAGGGGCGCGGCGGCTGAAAGGCGCGCCAGGCGGCGCCCAGCAGCACGGCGCCCAGGCCCAGGCCCAGGCCGATCAGAATGATCCCGGTCATATGATCACGCACCAGGGGGATGTTGCCGAACCAGTAGCCGGCGCCGAGCAGGGTGATCACCCAAAGCGCCGAGCCCAGCGAGGTCAGGACCATGAAACGGCGCAGGCGGATTTCCACCACGCCGCCGATGAAAGGGGCAAAGGTGCGGATGATGGCCAGGAACGGCGCCAGCAGAAAGGTGAAGCCGCCTTTGCTTTCATAAAAGGCGTGGGTGCGCAGCAGGGCGCTGCGGTCGAGCCAGCGGAATTGCCCGGAGAAGGCGCGGTGTCCCACCAGCCGCCCCAGGCCGTAATTCACCAGATTGCCCAGGGCGGCGGCCAGCAGCAGCGCCGGCAGCAGCACCCAAAGATCCAGGCGTCCGGAGGCGCAATAGGCCCCGGCAAAGAACAGCAGCGGATCGCCCGGCAGGAAGAACAGCGGCAAAAAGCCGATTTCCAGGAAAATGACGGCCGACAGGATCAGATAAACCTGGGTGCCGTAGTGGAGCACCAGGGTGCCGAGATCCTGATCGATATGCAGGGTGAGGTAGAGAAAATGCAGCCAGTCCATGGCGGATCACACATCCCGAAAAGCATCAAGGCGGCCTTGCGCCGCCTTGATGCTATTATATCAGTCGAGATTTGATTTTGTCACCGGGGCCGGTGGCGCCGCCGAGGGGGCCGTGGCCGCCGGGGCATCGTAGCCGCCGCCCGCCGGAACGGCGCCACCGCCACCGCCCATGGGGGCCATGGTCAGAATCACTTCGCCGCCGATGGCGTCGTCCTTGAACTGGATGGTGCAGACGCGGCTGCCGCGCTGCCAGGTCTGGATGCTGATGGCGGCCCGCACCGAGGTGATTTCCTGCCAGCCGAACTTGGGCATCTCGTCGTGATAAAGGTCGTAGAGCTGGCTTTCGTTCTGGCTCCACGAGGAATAGATCAGGCGGCCGGTCCAGGTTTCGCCGTGGCCCAGCAGCAGCGAGCGCTCCACATCCATGCTGGCCCGGCTGGGCACCGGAATATCGGAGAACTGGGCGAAGCTGGGAGTGGGCGTGCCGGCATTATTGCCCTTCGAGGCGTTGGCGCAGGCCGACAGCGCCAGGGCGGCGACAAGAACAGCGATGGCCGACCACTTCATATCCTGCTCCCCTGGCTGCATTTACACTTTACCTTGTAGCACGGCTTTATTCCGGTGTCATCTTGACCTGTGGCAGGCCGCCCTGCATGGTAGGATCATGGCTGAAGAGATCCCATCCATGGACCGGGCCGTGTTGTCGGGCCTGCAATTGTCGCCGCTGTTCGCCGGGCTTCCGGCGGCCGATCTCGCGCTGCTGGCCGGGCAGGCGCGGATGGAGGTGCATGGCGACGACGAAACCCTGTACCGTCAGGGCGATGCCGCCGACCGCTTCTATCTGCTGCTCGACGGCCATGTGGAGATTTCGGTGCACGAGGGCGGACGGCGCAGCGTGCTCGATGTGGTGGGGCGCGGCACTCTGCTGGGCGAGGCGGCCTTTTACATGGACAACCGCTATCCCATCACCACCCGCAGCATCGGCCATGCCCGGCTTTTGCGGATTCCCTCGGCGCCGTTCCTGGCGGCGCTGGAACAGCGGTTCGATCTGGCCTTGCGCCTTCTGGGCGCCATGTCGGTGCGCATGCGCCAATTGGTGGCCCAGATCGCCCGCCTGAAGCTGAAAAACACCGCGCAGCGGCTGGCCGGCTTCCTGCTGGCCCTGACCGCCAAAACGGAAGGGCCGGCGGTGGTGCGCTTCCCCTACGACAAGCGTCTGGCGGCGGAAAGCCTGGGCATGACGGCGGAAAGCCTGTCGCGGGCCCTGGCCCGGCTGGCCGAACTGGGGGTGGAAAGCCGGGCCGAGAATGTGGTGGCCATCGCCGATCTGGGCCGTCTGAGCGAATTTTGCGCCGAGGAGGGCGAGGAATGAGCCTGTCTGCCGCCGATCTGGCCTTTGTGCGGGGCGTGCCGATGTTTTCCGGCCTGGACGAGGATCTGGTGCGCGCCCTGCTCGACGAGGCGGTGGTGCGCGTTCTGCCCGAAGGCGGCCTGCTGTTCGGCCGCGGCGATGTGGCCGCGCATTTCTTTTTGTGCCTGGAGGGCAGGGTGCATCTCTTCGCCCTGACCGCCGGCGGCGAGCAATCCATCATCGAGGTGGTGGACCGCGGCCAGACCTTCGCCGAGGCGGCCATTTTCGCCAATATGCGCTATCCCCTGAACGCCGAGGCCATGCCCGGCACCCGCCTGCTTGAAATCCCCGGCGCCCCCTTCATCCGCCGCCTGTCCGACATGCCGGGGCTGGTGCCGCGCCTGCTGGCCTCGCTGACCGGCTGGCAGCGGCGGCTGATGGCGGAAATCGGCGATCTCAAGGGGCGCAGCCCGGCCCAGCGCCTGGGCGCCTTCCTGCTGGCCCTGCTGCAAAACGCCGGCAGCGCCGGCGGCGAGGTGCAGCTGCCGTTCAGCAAGGCGGCCCTGGCCAGCCGCATCGGCATTTCGCCGGAAAGCCTGTCGCGCGCCCTGTCGCGGCTGAAGTCCATCGGGGTGGAAAGCCGGGGGCGCGATCTTCACGTGGCCGATCCCGAAGCCCTGCGGCGGTTCTGCGGGCTTGATTAATCTTTAGGTCTAAAAACTTGCGAAATGTGCGCGCGTCGGTATAAGTCGTTCCGCGCCCTGGTCCGCTTCACTCTTGCCTAAGGTCAAGGGGCTCGACAACCGTTCAGGGTAGAACCTTTGTCCTGGATTGGAGAGGCTATGACCCTGGTAACCCTTGATGTGCGCCCGCTGCTGGCGGCGGGGGAAGATCCCCTGGACAGCGTGGTGGCGGCCGCCACGCCGCTGACGCCCGAGGACGAACTGGTGCTGGAAGCGCCGTTCAATCCGCTGCCCTTGCGTAAAATTCTGGCCCGCATCGGCTTTTCCTCAGAGGCCTTGCCCGCCCCCGGCGGGATGTGGCGCATCGCCTGCCGCCGGGATGGGCGGGGGGCGCTGTCGGGCCCCGAGGAGGGCTGCGCCGGTCTGCCCGCCGAGGCGCCGCTGTGGCGCGAGGACGGCCAATTGCACATGGATGTGCGCGGCCTGGCCATGCCGCTGCCGCTGCGGGCCATTCTGCGCCTGGCCGGCACCCTGGATCACGCCGAAACGGTGATCATCCATCACGAGCGCGATCCGTTGTTCCTTTACGCCGAACTGGCCGAACTGGGCTGGCGGCTGGAGCGGCTGGACGATGCCGCGCCGGGCGAATTGCGCTTCCGGCTGATCTGGGGCCATTAGGCATGTTCGGCGATTTCATGATGGGGGCCAAAAGCCGCCTGCTGCCGCTGTCGCTGCCGGGCCGGTTCTTCCTTACCGCCGCCCTGTTCCAGGTGGCGGCCTGGGGGCTGCTGCTGGTTTTCGCCGATCAGGCGGTGGGATTCGAGGGCGGGCCCGGCCCGGTGCTGGCCTCGCTGCATGCCGTAACCCTGGGGGTGCTGGCCATGACCGGCATGGGCGCCGCCTTTCAGCTGCTGCCGGTGGCCACCAAGCAGCCGGTGCGCTCCGAAGCCGCCTGCAAGGCGGTGTTCTGGCTTTATGTGCCCGGCCTGCTGCTGCTGGGGCACGGCATGAGCACCGATCAGCCCTGGGCCCTGATGGCCGGGGGCGGGCTGGTGGTGGCGGCGTTGCTGCTGTTCGGCTTTCTGCTGGCCGATAATACCCGCCGCGCCGGCGATATGCGCATCGTCACCCTGCATGCCTGGCTGGCCCTGGCCTCGCTGCTGGCGCTGCTGACCCTGGCGGCGCTGCTGATCCGGGGCTTTATTACGGGCTTTTCCATGGATCATCGCCTGCTGGGACTGGCCCACGCGGTGATCGCCGCCTATGGCTTCATGGGCATGCTGGCCATGGGCTTCAGTTTCGTGCTGATCCCCATGTTCTGCCTGTCGCCGCCGCCCGATGTGCGGTTGGGCGCCGTGGCCGCTTGGTGCGCTCTGGCCGCCCTGCTGCTGACGGCGGCGGGCCTGCTGGCGGCGCTGCCGCCGCTGGTGCCGCTGGGCGGCGCCGTGGGGCTGGTGGCGGCGGGATTGCACCTGCGCGTCATGGCCAAGGTGATGAAAAGCCGCATGCGCCGCAAACTGGGCGACAGTTTCATCCTGATCCGCCTGGGCTGGGCGCTGCTGCCGCTGTCCATCCTGGCCGGCATGGCCACCAGCGTTGGCCTGGCGCCCGCGCGCCTGGGGCCGCTGTTCGGTTTCTGGCTGGTGTTCGGCTGGCTGCTGACCTTTCTGCTGGGGGTGCTGCAGCGCATCCTGCCGTTTCTGGCCTCCATGCATTCGGTGCGCCCCGGCGTCAAACCGGTGCTGGTGTCGGCCCTGACCCCCGATCGCACCCTGCGCCTGCATCTGATTTTGCATGTATCGGCCCTGGTCCTGGTTTCGGCCGGGCTGGCCGGGCAATGGGCCCTGGCGGTGCGTCTGGGCGCCGCCGGCGGCGCCGCCGGCGCCCTGGTTTATCTCGCCTTCGTGACGCAGGTGCTGTGGCGCCTGCACCGCCATTGTCATCCCCCCCAGTCCTGAAGGAGCCCTCCGGCATGTACGCTCAAACCCAAATCGGCACCCTGCTGCACGAGGAACACCTGCACACCCTGGCCGCCCTGCAGCGGCTGGAAGCCTTTCTGTCGCGCCAGGGCAACCGCAAGGCGCCCGATGTCGGCGATGCCGGCGTGCGCGATATTCTGAGCCATCTGCTGACCGATGTGGCCGCCGAGGTGGACCGGCATTTCGGTTTCGAGGAAGGGCATCTGTTCCCGGTTTTGAATCAGCGCGGCGAAATGGGCATCGCCATGATCCTTACCGAGGAGCATCGCACCATCCTGCCGCTGGCCAAGGACCTGGCCGCCCTGGCCGCCAGCGCCCTGGAGGCGGGCGGATTTTCGCCGGAGGCCTGGCGCGATTTCCATGATCGCGGCGGCGAACTGTGCGAACGCGAGATGTTCCATATCCAGAAAGAGGAAATGGGCCTGCTGGCCGCCATTTCCATGTTCGTGGATGCCGCCGACGATGCCGAGCTGGCGGTCGCCTATCGCGCCTTGCAGCAATAGCGGCTAGAGTGGCGCCGGTTTTAAGAAAGAGGCGCCGCGATGAGCAAGAAGGACAAGCCGGGCCGCCATCAGCGCATGCTGGCGGCCTATGGCTTCGGTTTGTTTTCCCTGCCGCGCTACCGCGAGATCCGGGGCGAGGGCTGGCAGATCCGCCATCACCTGCCCAGCATGTCGGAGGGCTATCTCACCCCCTCCTTCGTCGAGGGCAACCGCTTCGTGCTGTATCAGGGGCGGCGGCCTTGGATGTCCACCGGGCTGTTCGAGGTGGAAAGCCACGCCTTTCATGTGCATGCCGCGCACGGCCTGGTGGTGGTGGCCGGGCTGGGCATGGGCATGTACGCCTTTGCCGCCTGCGCCAAACCCCAGGTGGAGCGGGTGGTGGTGGTGGAGCGCGATGCGGCGGTGATCGCCATGTTTTCCGCCGCCGCCGGGCTGGAAACCTGGCCGGATCGCCATAAGCTGATCATTGTTCAGGCCGATGCTCTCGATGCGGCGCTGGCGGAACGGCTGACCGAGCCCTGCCAGGGCCGCGCCGCCGATTATTTCTATGCCGATATCTGGCCGCTGACCCCCGATGCCACGGCGCCGCCGCAGGCCGGGGCCATGGTGCGGGCCCTGGCCCCCAAGGCGGCGGGCTGGTGGGGGCAGGAGCTGAATTTCGGACAGTGGTGCCTGGAACGGCGGCGCCCCATCGATGGCGCGGCTTTGGCGGATTACGCCGCTCTTTGCGGCGTGCCCATTCCCGCCGACGCGGGCTACGCCGCCTTCTGCCGCGATGTGGCGGCGGTGAACCATGCCCTCATCGCGCCGCGCCCGCCGCGCCGCCGGCCCTGGTGGCGGCGTTTTTTTGGGGCGGGATCTGAAAACCTCAATAGTGGCGCAGCAGCCCCACCAGACGGCCCTGCACCTTGACGCGGTCGGGGCCGAAGATGCGGGTTTCGTATTTCTGATTGGCCGGTTCCAGGGCGATGGAGGCGCCCTTGCGGCGGATGCGCTTCAAGGTGGCCTCGTTCTCATCCACCAGGGCCACCACGATGGTGCCGTTCTCGGCGGTATCGCAGCGGCGCACGATGATGGTGTCGCCGTCCAGGATGCCGGCATCAATCATGGAATCGCCTTCCACCGTCAGGCAGTAATGCTCGCCCCGGCCCAGCATGGCGGCGGGCACGCTGATGGTATCGGGGCCGCGCAGGGCCTCGATGGGGGTGCCGGCGGCGATCTTGCCCCACAGGGGCAGGTCGTGCGCCTCGGCCGGATTGGCCACCGGCGCTCCGGCCAGAACCGGCGAGAAATTGCCTTTGATGACGTTGGGGGTAAAGGCGGCGGCGGCAACGGGGGCCGCCTCGGCCTCGTCGGCCTGCGGCAGCAGGCTGTTTTCCGGCAGCTTCAGCACTTCCAGGGCGCGGGCGCGGTGCGGCAGGCGGCGGATGAATCCGCGCTCCTCCAGGCCGGTGATCAGGCGGTGGATGCCCGATTTGGATTTGAGATCCAGGGCCTCCTTCATCTCATCGAACGAGGGCGAAACGCCGCTGGCCTTCAGGCGCTGGTCGATGAACATCAACAGTTCATATTGCTTGCGTGTCAGCATCTCGCACTCCCGCGCGCCCGGATCACAACATATGGAACAAACCCGCAACGCCTGCATTTGTTCTAGTTTGGTTCCGCCCCGGCGTCAAGGGGAATAGGGTATGATACCGGCCAACCGTTGACGTGACGGGTTGGCTGGTTGGTATGAGGAGTGCCGCGCGAAAGCCGGGTGCGGTCAGGCCGGATCGGCCAGCAGGGCGCGGGTGGCGGCGGTTACGTCGGCATGGCGCATCAGGGATTCGCCGATCAGGAAACGGCGGGCGCCGCAGGCGGCCATGCGGGCCAGATCGGCGGGGGTTTTCAGGCCGCTTTCCGCCACCAGCACCCGGCCGGGCGGCAGTTTGGCCGCCAGCCGTTCGGTGGTGGCCAGATCGGTGGTCATGGTTTTCAGATTGCGGTTGTTGACGCCGATCAGCGGCGAGGCCAGGGCCAGGGCCCGCTCGAACTCGGCCTCGTCGTGCACTTCCACCAGCACGTCCATGCCCCAGGCGCGGGCCTCGGCCTCCATTTCGGCGGCCAGGGCATCGGGCAGGGCGGCCATGATCAGCAGAATGCAGTCGGCGCCCAGGGCGCGGCTTTCGGCGATCTGCCACGGATCCACCATGAAGTCCTTGCGCAGGGCGGGCAGGGGCACGGCGGCGCGGGCCGCCCGCAGGTAGGAGTCGTCTCCCTGGAAATAGGGGCTGTCGGTCAGCACCGACAGGCAGGCGGCGCCGCCGGCCAGATAGGCCCGCGCCAGGCCGGGCGGATCGAAGTCGGGGCGGATCAGCCCGGCCGAGGGCGAGGCCTTCTTGATTTCGGCGATCAGGCCGTATTGCCCGGCGCCGGTCTTGGCTGCCAGGGCGGCGGCGAACCCGCGCGGCGGCGTTTGGGCGCGGGCCTCGGCCTCGACGGTGGCTTGCGGACGCCGGGCCTTGGCCGCGGCCACATGGGCGCGCTTGTCGGCGCAGATCTTGGCGAGAATGTCGCTCATGCCCTGAAAGACCATCCTGTCAGCGGTTGGTGATGGCCACCAGCTGATCCAGGGTGCGGCGGGCCGCCCCCTGATCGATGCTGGCGGCGGCCAGGGCCAGGCCCTGGGGCAGATCGGCGGCGCGGCCCGCCACCACCAGGGCGGCGGCGGAATTGAGCAGCACGATATCGCGGTAGGGACCGGGCTCGCCGTCCAGCAGGCGGCGCAGGGCGGCGGCGTTGGTCTCGGCGTCGCCGCCCTTGAGGGCGGCGGCGGGCACGCGGGGCAGCCCCACCTGTTCCGGGGTGATCTCGAAGCGTGCCACCCGGCCCTGATGCCATTCCGCCACCTGGCTGGGGCCGGTGGTGGTCAGCTCGTCCAGGCCGTCGCCGCCATGCACCACCCAGGCCCGTTCGGCGCCCAGGCGGCCCAGCACCTCGGCCAGGGGCTCCAGCCACTGGGCGGCGAACACTCCCATCACCTGATGGCGGGTACCGGCGGGGTTGGCCAGCGGCCCCAGCAGATTGAAGATGGTGCGGGTGCCCAGCTCGACGCGTGGCCCGGCCACGTGGCGCATGGCGGCATGATGGCGCGGCGCCATCAGAAAGCCGATATGGATCGACCACAGGGCCTCGCGCACCAGGGCGCTGTCGGCGTCGATCTTCACCCCCAGGGCCGCCAGCACGTCGGCCGAGCCCGATTTCGACGACAGGGCGCGGTTGCCGTGCTTGGCCACCGGCACGCCGCAGCCGGCCACCACCAGGGCGGCGGCGGTGGAGATGTTGTAGGTGCCGGAGGCATCGCCGCCGGTGCCGCAGGTGTCGATGGCGCCGGGCGGGGCGTCGATGGCGGCGGCCTTGGCGCGCATGACACGGGCGGCGCCGGTGATTTCGGCCACGGTTTCGCCGCGCACTCTGAGCGCCATCAGAAAACCGCCGATCTGGGCCGGAGTGGCATCGCCCGACATGATGATGTCGAAGGCGGCGGCGGCCTCATCCTCGCTCAGGCGCTCACCGGCGCCAACCCGCGCCAGCACGGCCTTCATCTCGGTGCCCACGGAGGCGGGAGCGGTCATGGCGGTGGTCCTTTTAGCGGCGATGATGGGCGCGGGCCATGGCCAGGAAGTTCCCCAGCATCTTGTGGCCGTGCTCCGAGGCGATGCTTTCCGGATGGAACTGCACGCCGTGGATGGGCCGGCTGCGGTGGCGCAGGGCCATGATCAGGCCGTCATCGGTCCAGGCGGTGGTTTCCAGGCAGTCGGGCAGCGAGGCGCGCTCCACCACCAGCGAGTGATAGCGGGTGGCCAGGAAGGGCGAGGGCAGGCCCTCGAACAGGCCCTGGCCGTTGTGATGCATCTGCCAGGTTTTGCCGTGCACCGGCACCGGCGCCCGTACCACCTTGCCGCCGAAGGCCTGGCCGATGGCCTGATGGCCCAGGCACACCCCCAGCAATGGAACCCGGTCCGCCGCCGCCGCGATCAGCCCCAGGCAGATGCCGGCCTTGTCGGGGTCGCAGGGGCCGGGCGACAGCACGATGCCCTCGGGCCGCAGGGCCAAGGCCTGGTCCACCGAAAGGGCGTCGTTACGGACCACCCGCACCTCGGCCCCCAGCTCGCCCAGATAGTGCACGAGGTTGTAGGTGAAGCTGTCGTAGTTATCGATCAGAAGGAACATGGCGGAAAACCGGCTGGCTCGTAAGGATCGGGAAGAATGCAATCCGCGAGGGGGAGCGTCAAGGCCGGGTTTGGCGCCGTTGGGAATAAGGGGGCGGCGGTAGGGAGTTGCGAAATTGGCCTTGCAATTTTCACCGCCGTGTGGATAGATGAGGCATTCGAATTTGTTGGGCCTTTCCCACGGTTGCCTCTGGCAACAGGTTTATCCTGGATTTCCCTATAACTGAATTTGATGCATTGCGCATGTGGCGCGATGTAACGCCAGCCTATGGGAGACATATATGTCCACTGGCACTGTGAAATGGTTTAACGCCACCAAGGGTTTCGGGTTCATTCAGCCGGAAGACGGTTCGGCCGATGTGTTCGTGCACATCTCCGCCGTGGAGCGTTCGGGCCTGGGCCAGCTGCTGGAAGGCCAGAAGGTGTCCTTCGAGCTGGAGCGTGGCCGCACCGGCAAGATGGCCGCCATCAACCTGCGCGCGGCCTGATACCGGGCCGGGGCGCCCAGGCGCCTCAGGATGAGGGATAAGGGGGAAGGGACCGAAAAGTCCCTCCCCCTTTTTCTTGTACGCCCAGCATGGTCGCCCTCTTGTGGGGGGAATCCCACCGTAAGCTGGTCACGGTGCACGAAGTGAAGCGCAACTGCGGAAGGGTGACCGACCGTGGAGAGGAAGCGTGGATCGAATCTGCGGGCCGATGGGCAAGAACCGGATAGAAGGCGTTGCCGACCAGGGCGAGCGGGCATGAAACCGCAAAGCTTCCGTGATCAAAGGGAAGCGGCGTAAATCCGGCGGTCGTGCAGCGAAGGAGTGCGTTCTTACCTGGGGAGATCTCGCCTCATGTCTGAAAGGACGGCGGTGTCGAGCCGGAGCGAGAAGTCAGCCGAGGCCGACAAGCCGATGGCGACGTTCAAGCAACGCATCCGGTAACTGATCCGGTAACTGACCCGCCGCTCCGGCGGGCGCAGCATCCAGGATGTGGCGGACCGTCTGCGATCCTATGTCCTGGGATGGAAGGCTTATACCGCCCGGCCAATGAATTGACCGGTTGTATCGTCCCTCGCCGGGCGGCGGCACCGGCTGTGGGCGATCCAACTCAAGCAGTGGAAGCGCGGCAGGACCATATACAGGGAATTGCGGGCGATGGGAGCAAAGCCCGCAGCCGCGCGACAGGTGACGGCCAATAGCCGTCGATGGTGGCGCAACAGCGGGATTCTCCTCAATGCCGTGGTGACCTTGGCCTGGTCGGACAAGCTGGGGATGCCCCGTCTCTCTTGACCTCAACTCTTCGAACCGCCTGGTGCGGACCCGCATGCCGGGTGGTGTGGCAGGGGAACGATCCGGAAGGATCGTCCCCTATGCCGATTACATTTCCGCCGGCTCATCCTCGCCGCGATCCTCATCCTCGTCCTCGCTGCGATCCTCGGTCTCGTCCGGCGGGCTCTCTTCGGAGGAGGCATGGTCCGGGAGCGGCGCGGCAGAGGGCCGGGGCCATCCGCCGGAGCGCGACGGGCGGCGGGGCGGGGCCGGCGGCGGCTCCACATGCTCCACGCCGCATTTCGGGCAGACTGCGGGTTGACGTGATAAATCGTAGTAGCGGGTTCCGCACTCCTGGCAGAGACGCTTTTTGCCTCGGTCCGCCTGAAGGATGTGTAAGGGTTTGTCCATCCTGAAATCCTTAATGCCGGCTTCGCCTTATTTGGCGCTGCGGGTGATTTTCTTGATATCGCCGCGCAGGCAGCCCGATGCCGCGGCGATCTGGCGATCCTGTTCGGCGATGTAGGCCTTGGCGGCATTTTCCTCGTCCTGCCCGGCGCACTCGCTGGCGGGAACCTTGCGGTTGGAACTGCGCGAACCGTCGTCGTAGAAGACGTCGAACAGAATGGTTTGGTTGTTTTTACTCTTCGCGCGGGCGTTCAGTGCCATTTTGATCCTCGTTTGATTCGGCTGAGTCCGCCTCCGCGGGGGACGCGCCGTCGGTGCTAGTCCGGCGCGCGGCCCGCGCCGCAAGCTTTTCCTGTTTCCGGGTTTCCTTGCTGCGTGTGCGTTCGGTCCGGTCCAGCCGGTAATTGGGCTTAAAGGGCATGAGCCCTCCTGTTCTGGAAGAAGGCGGGAGCCAACGGAGGCGGTTGCCGGTTCCGATGCGTGACCGGAGCGCAAGGGAGCCCGGATTGGTCCGGAGGTGAGGGCGGGGCATGCCCGGTGTATGGTGTTGTTGTGGATTGCAAGAAGCCCCCCGAAATACCGTATGTCTCTCCGAGGCGGCCTCGAAGGAGCGTTAATCGGTTTTGGGAGGAATCCAGGTGCGGCGTCGGCACCGTCCGGAGTGTGAGAAACCCACCATCTGCGACGCCCAGGAGGGTGGCAGCATGACGGCCGATTTACAATAAGAATCGCCGTGCGAAGCCTTCGGCCCGCCCCCGCGCTCCGCCAGAGGGGACGGATTTGAAATTAAGGGGTTTCCGTTTCATTCTCATGCGGAGAAACGGAGGCAATGATGATAGGATCGAATGGTTGGCTCTCCGTGGAGTGGGGTGGCCGGCGCAAGGCGGTTTTCGAGCGGAACGGAGGGCGGATCCGATGCCTATTCCTCAACTCCTGTCCTCCACCATGGACGTTTATCAGCGCTATCTGACCGGCACTGGCGGCAGCAACGGCAGCGCGTCCACCACCTCCTCGACCGATACCACCTTTCTGAACCAGGCCTTGTCGGGGCAGGGCTTGAGCGCCAGCCAGCAGGCGGCGGCGCAGGATGAACTGCGCAGCCTGACCATCGGCAGCCTGTTCAGCGCCGCCGGTGTTTCGGTGGATACCAGCTATCTCGATCAGGCCGTGGCCGGGGGTGGGCTGTCGTCGGGGCAGTTGTCGGCGGCGCAGGGCGAACTGCAGCAGCTTCTGATGAACAGCCTCATGGGGCAGGCTTCCTCCAGTTATGCCCGCTGGCAGTCGGGCAGCACCAACATGTCGGGCTCGGGGCTGCAAACGCCCACCCTCGATCAGGCCCTGTCGGACGGCACGCTGAAGCCCGGCGATCTGAAAACGGCGCAAAGCGAGCTGGAACAGCGAAACCGCGATCTGCTGCTGAACATGATGGCCTGAGCAACAGGGGGCGCCGATGGCCGGGCCGCTTTCCGCTGGACGGGGCGATGAGGACGGGCGCCATCATCGCAGACTGGACCGGGCGGTCGGTCGTCTCGAGCGGCGTCTGCCCGAATGGGGTGGCAGAGTCTTGCGCGTTCTACGCGCCCCTTCGGCGATTTGGCTGCGTCTGATCGCCGGCGGCGCGCTGGTGCTCGGCGGCCTGTTCAGTTTCCTGCCGGTCTTGGGGCTTTGGATGCTGCCGTTGGGCCTGATTTTGCTGGCCTACGATATTCCTCCGCTCCGCCGCCCGGTGGGCCGGTTTCTGGTTCTGGGAGAGCGGCTGTGGCGTAAATGGCGGCTTGGTCGTCCGCTCCGGCGCCGCACCCCGACGGGCGGATGATGCCGCCCGCTCCCCAGCCGGTTCAATGACCGCGGTGGGCGGCGAAGGCGATTTTATCGAGATATCCCATCAGAACGGCGGACACCACGAAGGTCAGGTGAATGATCACCAGCCACAGCAGTTTGTCGTCGTTTATGGCCGAGGCGTTCATGAACGCCTTCAGCAGATTGATGGAGGAAATGGCCACGATGGAAGCGGCCAGTTTCAATTTCAGGGTGCTGGAATCCAGCTTGCCCACCCATGTCAGGGTTTCCTCGCCTTCGCCGATGTCGAGCCGGGAGACGAAATTTTCGTATCCCGAGATGATCACCATCACCAGAAGATTGGCCACCAGAACCAGATCGATCATCGACAGGGAGATCAGCACCAGATCCTGTTCCTTCATGTCGATGATGTTGACGCCGACATGAAGGATCTCCTGGCCGAATTTGACCAGAAAGGCGAAGAGAAGCAAGGTTAGGCCGACATAAAGCGGGGCCTGAATCCAGCGGCTGGCAAACAGAAACCGTTCCAGGATCCGTTCAATCATGCTTGATCCTTTCCTGATGGCGGACATGGTGCCGATTCCGTTCGGCTTCTTCTGTGTCATACCAACCGGCCAATGCATTGACCGGTTGTATCGTCCCTCGCCGGGCGGCGGCATCCGCCGCCTTGGCCGCTCGCTCAAGGCTCGCTGGATACCGGCCAACCCGTCACGTCAACGCTTGGCCGGTGTCACTCCGCCTTGGGAAAATCCGCCCCCAGGGTGACGGCCTTCCAGCGCTCCATTTCGGCCGAAAGCTCGCGCAGTTTGGCCTGGGTGATATCGAAGGCGGGGCGGCCCAGCAGCAGGTGCAGCGGCGGCTCCTTGGCCGCCACGGCGGCCAGGATGGCCTGGGCGGCGCGCACCGGATCGCCCGGCTGCTGGCCGCTGTAGCCCTGCACGGCATCGCGCCGGGCCCCGGCGGTTTCGGCGTAATCGGCGATGGGGGTTTTTGGCACCTTCAGCGAGCGTCCGGCCCAGTCGGTGCGGAACGGCCCCGGCTCGACGATGGTCACCTTGATGTTCAGGGGCGCGCATTCCTTGGCCAGGGCTTCGGACAGGCCTTCAACGGCGAATTTGCTGGCGTTGTAATAGCCGATGCCGGGAAAGCCCACCAGTCCGCCCATGGAGGAAATGTTGAGCACATGGCCCGCGCGGCGTTTGCGCATGCCGGGCAGCACGGCGCGGGTGACGGCGGCCAGACCGAAAACGTTGGTTTCGAACATGGCGCGGATCTCGGCGTCCTCGCCTTCCTCCACCGCCGACAGATAGCCGTAGCCGGCATTGTTGACCAGGACGTCGATACGGCCGAAATGCGCCTCGGCCCGCGCCACCGCCGTGGCGATCTGCGCCGGCGCGGTCACATCCAGCGGCAGGATCAGGGCGGCGGCATGGCCGGAAAATTCCTCCAGGCTGGCGGGGCTGCGGGCGGTGGCCGCCACGCGATGGCCCTGGGCCAGAACGGCGCGCACCAGCTCACGGCCGAAGCCGGTGGAACAGCCGGTGATGAACCAAACGGGGGTATCGGTCATGCAACAGTCTCCTCGAGGGGCGGCGGCTTGCGGATGGCCGCCGCTCTATGAGGTAGGTGGCGGGGCGCCGGCTGTCCAGTCCCTTAAGCGCCGGCACGGCGGCCGTGCCAGGCCAGCATCAGGATTCCGGCCAGCACGGCGGCGGCCACGTAATGCACCGGGGCGATGGGGCTCAGCCCCGTCAGCAGCGGCACGGCCAGCGGCGTCAGCCCGCCGAACACGGCGTAGGACAGGTTATAGGCCAGTGAAATGCCGGAAAAGCGCACCGGCGGCGGGAAGGCCCGCACCATCACCACCGGCACCACGGCGATGGTGCCCACGAAAAAGCCGGTGAGGGCGTAAAGGGGGATGAGCAGGGCCGGGGCGGCGGCGGCGGCGTGATAAAGCCCGTAGGACGAGGCCACCAGCCCCACGCCGCCCACCAGCATGACGCGGGCCGGGCCGAACCGGTCGGCGGCCATGCCCACCAGCAGGCAGGCCACCGACAGGGCCAGGGTGGCGGCGCTGTTGGCCGGCAGCACCACCGCCTGCGGCAGGGCGAACAGCCGGGTCAGCAGGGTGGGGGTGATCAGGATCATCACCACGATGGCGGCGGTCAGCATCCAGGTGGCCACCACCGAAACGGCGATGGCGCGGCGGTGGCGGCGCAGCACGGCCTTCACCGGCATTTCCTCGGCCAGCTGTTCCATGCGGCTGATTTCCAGAAACACCGGGGTTTCGCGCAGATGGGTGCGCAAATACACCGCCAGCAGCCCCAGCAGCCCGCCCAGCAGGAAGGGAATGCGCCAGGCATAGGCCAGAATTTCGGCCGGCGTGTAGTGCACGGTGACGGCGGTGGCCGACAGCGAGCCCAGCAGGATGCCGCTGGTCAGGCCGCCGGTCAGCAGGCCGCAGGCCAGGCCCACATGGCGTTCAGGCACGTGTTCGGAAACGAACACCCAGGCGCCCGGCACCTCGCCGCCCACCGCCGCGCCCTGCAGGATGCGCATCACCAGCAGCAGCAGCGGCGCGCCGTAGCCGAGCACGGCATAGGTGGGCAGCAGACCCACCAGCAGGGTGGGGATGGCCATCAGGAACACGCTCAGGGTGAACATGCGCTTGCGGCCGAGAAGATCGCCGAAATGGGCCATGACGATGCCGCCCAGGGGCCGGGCCAGGTAGCCGGCGGCGAAGATGCCGAAGGCTTGGAGCTGGCGCAGCCAGTCGGGCATATCGGGCGGGAAGAACAGCTTGCCGATGGCGGCGGTGAAGAACACGAAGATAACGAAATCGTAGAATTCCAGAGCCCCGCCCAGCGCGGCCAGAAACAGGGTTTTGATATCGCCGCGGCCAAGGGGGCGGCCGGAGCGGAGGGGGGCGGAAGCGGCGGTCATCGGTGATCCTGGCAAAACATGAAGTTTGCCACTATCCGGGCCGGACGGGGCGCGGTCAAGCTTGACCGCGGGCGGGCGCGGCCTCATCTATAGTCATCATGACTGCATCCTCCGCTCCCCTTGAACGGGTCTCGTTCGCCATTGGCGGGATGACCTGCGCCGCTTGTTCCGCCCGCCTGGAAAAAGTGCTGCGCCGCCAGAGCGGCGTGGCCGAGGCCTCGGTCAACCTGGCCAGCGAACGGGCCGAGATCGCCTTCGATCCCGCCGCCAGCACCATCGAATCCCTGGTTCAGGCGGTGGCGGGGGCGGGATTTTCCGCCACCCTGCCCGACCCCGGGGCCGATCCCGCCCAGGCCGAGGCCGCCCGTGCCGCCGAGGCCCGGCGCGACCGCCTGCTGATCGTGGCGGCGGCGCTGCTCACCCTGCCGCTGGCCGCGCCCATGCTGCTGGAGCCGTTCGGCCTCAGGGCGGCGCTGCCGGGCTGGGGGCAATGGCTGCTGGCCACGCCGGTGCAGTTCGTGATCGGCCGCCGTTTCCTCACCGGGGCCTGGGCTTCGCTCAAGGGCGGAGCCGGCAATATGGATGTGCTGGTGGTGATGGGCACCCTGGCGGCCTACGGCCTGTCGGTGTGGCATCTGTTCGCCGGTCCGCCGCAATTTTATTTCGAGGCCTCGGCGGTGGTCATCACCCTGGTGCTGCTGGGCAAAACCCTGGAAACCCGGGCCCGGCGCGGCGCCGCCGCCGCCATCCGCGCCCTGATGGCCCTGCGCCCCGAAACGGCGCGGGTGGAGCGCGACGGCGCCCTGGTGGAGGTGCCGGCCCATAAGGTGCGTCCCGGCGAGGTGGTGGTGATCCGCCCCGGCGAGCGGGCGGCGGTGGACGGCACGGTGCTGGACGGCCTGAGCGCCCTGGATGAAAGCCTGCTGACCGGCGAAAGCCTGCCGGTGGAAAAGGGGCCGGGCGATGCGGTGATCGGCGGCTCCATCAACGGCGCCGGTCTGCTGCGGGTGGAAACCCGCGCCGTGGGCGCCGCCTCCACCCTGGGGCGCATCATCCATCTGGTGGAAAGCGCCCAGGCCAGCAAGGCCCCGGTGCAGCGGCTGGTGGACCGCATCTCGGCGGTGTTCGTGCCGGTGGTGGCCGGGGTGGCGCTGCTGACCTTCGCGGCCTGGTGGCTGCTGGGCCATGATCCGCTTCAGGCCTTCAACGCCGCCGTTTCGGTGCTGGTGATCGCCTGCCCCTGCGCCCTGGGGCTGGCCACGCCCACCGCCATCATGGTGGGCACCGGCGTTGCCGCCCGCCACGGCATCCTCATCAAGGATGCCCAGGCCCTGGAACAGGCGCACCGTGTAAGCGCCATGCTGCTGGACAAGACCGGCACCCTGACCGAGGGCCGTCCGGCGGTGGTGGCCCTGGCCGCCCTCGACGGCGGCGCCGGTGAGGCGGAGTTGTTGACCCTGGCGGCCTCGGCCCAGCTGGGATCGGAACATCCGCTGGCGCGGGCGGTGCTGGCGGCGGCCGAGGCGCGCGGTTTGCCCGCCACGCCGCCCTCCGCCTTCACCGGCCTGCCCGGTTTCGGCCTGGCCGCCGAGGTGGCGGGGCGGGCGCTGCTGCTGGGCAATGCCCGGCTGATGGGCGAGCGCGGCGTGGCCATCGATGCCCTGGCCGCAGAGGCTGAGGCCTGGGAGGAGGAGGGCCGCACGGTGATGTGGCTGGCCGCCGACGGGCGGCTGCTGGGCGCCCTGGCGGTCAGCGATCCGGTGCGGGCCACGGCGGCGGCGGCCATGGCCGGGCTGCGCGCCCTTAAGGTGCGCACGGTGATGGTCACCGGCGATAATGCGCGGGCCGCCGCCGTGGTGGCGCGCAGCCTGGGGCTGGACGCGGTGCGGGCCGAAGTGCTGCCGCAGGACAAGGCCGCCGAGGTGGCCCGCCTGCAGGCCGAAGGCCAGGTGGTGGCCATGGTGGGCGACGGCGTGAACGATGCCCCGGCCCTGGCGGCGGCGGATATCGGCATCGCCATGGGCAGCGGCACCGATGTGGCCATGCAAACCGCGGGCATCACCCTGATGCGCGGTGATCC
>JAJZGK010000114.1 GCA_021798485.1 Pseudomonadota bacterium | reverse complement strand
GACCCACGGCTGTCCGGTTTAATTTTCTGAACTGAGCGCACGGTGTTGATTCTACTCGTGTTCCAGATGTTGACGCATCTACCGGACACGAAAACGGAGCAACACCGTGCGGCACCAGAATAGCGTTTTCCACGCTGTCTTGAAGCATGCTCCTTGGGCGGCGAGGCCCCTTTGTCGTCGTCCGCAGGGCGGCATCCCCCTCTTGTCGTCATGCGCGGGCTTGACCCGCGCATCATAGACGGCGTCTCCTCCCACAGGGATGGCCGGGTCAAGCCCGGCCAAGACGGCTTAAGGGTCCCGTCCCAAGCGGCCCAGAAGGCCGTTCAAAGCTCCCTCGCGTTCGCCCGTCTCGCCCGCGCAAATTTTATGCACAGGAGACGTATTGACCGCCTTATCGGGAACGATCCGCCGCCACGGACCGACCCCAAGCAGATGGTGTTGCAATGGGCCTGAATTTAAACCGGACAGCCGTGGGTCAAAGCCCGGCCAAGACGGCTTAAGGGAGGAGGCTGTGGCGCCGAGGCCCTTTTGTCGTCGTCCGCAGGGCGGTATCCCCCTCTTGTCGTCATGCGCGGGCTTGACCCGCGCATCATAAGACGGCGTCCCCCCCCACATGGATGGCCGGGTCAAGCCCGGCCAAGACGGCTTAAGGGTCCGTCCCAAGCGGCCCAGAAGGCCGTTCAAAGCCCCCTCGCGTTCGCCCGTCTCGTCCGCGCAAATTTTATGCACAGGAGACGTATTGACCGCCTTATCGGGAACGATCCGCCGCCACGGACAGACCCCAAGTTTAAACCGGACAGCCGTGGGTCAAGCCCGAGGGTGACGGATCAGACGCATCGGCGAGCCAACCTGATACAGGGGGATAAGCCATCGTTGCAGATCCGGGCCTGATCGTTACGGCAGATGGCCGGAGACCACCACGCCCAGGGCCACCACGGCCACCAGGGCGGCGATCAGCAGAAGTTCGGTACGGGTTAAAAACCGATGGCGGGAAGACTGTGTCACCTTGCGCGAACTCCCTGACGGATCTTTACTTTTTTCCAAGTTTATAAAACCGGCGGGAGGGGCGTCAATCATGCCCCCTTCAAAACCTTGGAAAAATTTGCCATAACCCCGGCTCGACAGTGCTTCCCCCCGACTGGCGCCCGCCGCCGCTCCGCGAGGTTTAAGATGATTCCACGCTACAGCCGCCCCGAAATGGTTCGCATCTGGGAACCGGAAAACAAGTTCCGCATCTGGTTCGAGATCGAAGCCCATGCCTGCGATGCCCAGGCCAAGCTGGGGGTGATCCCCGAAGCCGCCGCCCGCGCGGTGTGGCAGGGCGGCGACAAGCCCTATACCGCCGCGCGGGTGGCCCATATCGACGAGATCGAAAAGGTCACCAAGCACGACGTCATCGCCTTCACCACCGAGCTGGCCGAGCATATCGGCCCCGAGTCCCGCTTCGTGCACCAGGGCATGACCTCGTCCGACGTGCTCGACACCTGTCTGGCCGTGCAGCTGACCCAGGCCGCCGATCTGCTGCTGAAGGATATCGACGCCCTGCTGGCCGCCCTGGAAAACCGCGCCTTCCAGTACAAGGATCTGGTGTGCATGGGCCGCAGCCACGGCATCCATGCCGAGCCGGTGACCATCGGCCTCAAGTTCGCCGGCTTCCATGCCGAGTTTCAGCGCGCCCGCGCCCGCCTGCTGGCCGCCCGCGCCGATATCGCCACCTGCGCCATTTCGGGCGCCGTGGGCACCTTCGCCAACATCAACCCCTTCGTGGAGCAGTATGTGGCGGAAAAGCTGGGCCTGACGCCCGAGCCCCTGTCCACCCAGGTGATCCCGCGCGACCGCCACGCCATGTTCTTCGCCACCCTCGGCGTTATCGCCAGCTCCGTCGAGCGGGCGGCGGTGGAAATCCGCCATCTGCAGCGCACCGAAGTGCGCGAGGCCGAGGAATTTTTCTCGCCCGGGCAGAAGGGCAGCTCGGCCATGCCGCACAAGCGCAACCCGGTGCTGACCGAAAACCTGACCGGCCTGGCCCGGCTGGTGCGCATGGCGGTGGTGCCGGCCATGGAAAACGTCGCCCTGTGGCACGAACGCGATATCAGCCACTCCTCGGTGGAACGCGGCATCGGCCCCGATGCCACCATCACCCTGGATTTCGCCCTGGCCCGCCTGACCAACGTGGTGGCCAATCTGGTGATCTACCCGGACGCGGTGGAACGCAATCTGAACCAGCTGGGCGGCCTGATCTTCAGCCAGCGCGTGCTGCTGGCCCTGACCCAGGCCGGCCTCTCGCGCGAGGATGCCTATAAGGCGGTGCAGCGCAACGCCATGGAAGTGTGGAACGGCAACGGCCGCTTCCTCGACCTCTTGAAGGCCGATACCGAGGTGGAACAGGCCCTGGGGGCTTCGGCCATCGAGGCGCTGTTCGATCTGGGCTACCACACCAAGAATGTGGGGGTGATCTTCCAGCGCGTGTTCGGCCGCGCCGAATAATCCCGATGCGCGTTCTGGGCCTGTCCGCCGCGCATGCCGACAGTGCCGCCGTTCTGGCGGCGGCGGGCCGCGTTGTGGCCGCCGCCCAGGAGGAGCGCTTCAGCCGCGGCAAGCATGATGCCGCCTTTCCCGCCCGCGCCGCCGCCTATTGCCTGGAGGCGGCCGGGCCGGACGGGCTGGCCGCCGTGGAGCGGGTGGCGGTGGCCGGCGGTGGCGACCCCGGAGACCTGACCCGGCATTTAAAGGCCCTTGATCCCGGCTTCGATCCCCGGCGGCTGTACGGCCCGCCCCTGGATCTCTGCCACGCCGCCGGCGGTTTTCTGCCCTCGCCCTTCGATGAGGCCCTGGTGCTGGTGCTGGACGACGGCGACGGCGGCATCACCGTGGCCGAGGGCCGGGGCGATGCCCTGCGCATCCTTGAACACCATCCGCAGCCGCTGGGCTGGCTTTATGCCGCCGTTACCGCCTATCTCGGCTTCAAGCCCGGTTCGGGCGAATACAAGGTGATGGGGCTGGCGCCTTACGGCGAACCGCGCTTCGCCGCCCTTTTGCGCGAACATCTGCTGCACTGGCGGGATGACGGCCTGTTCACCCTGGCGCCCGCGGCCATCCGCCCGCCCTTCCATCATGCCGCCCTGGCCGCCCTGCTGAACGGCCCGCCCCGCCCGCCCGAGGCGCCGCTTTCCCAACGGCACATGGATGTGGCCGCCTCGCTGCAGCACGTCACCGAACAAACCCTGCTGCGCCTGGTCCGGGCCCTGGCCGCCCGCCATCCCCAGCGCGCTCTGTGCCTGGCCGGCGGCATGGCCCTGAACTGCGTGGCCAACGGCAAACTGCTGGCCGACGGCGCCTTCCGGCGGCTGTGGATCCAGCCGGCGGCGGGACGGGCCGGCGCCGCCCTGGGCGCCGCCCTGCTGGAGCAGCCGCGCCCGGCCCCGGCGGCGGACGAGGACGGCATGGAGGGCGGCTATCTGGGGCCATCCTACGAGCAGCCGGTTATCGAGGCGGCGCTACGCGCCCTGGGCGCCGTCTTCACCGTGCTGGACGAACCGGCCCTGCTGGCCCGCGCCGCCGCCGATCTGGCCGCCGGCAAAGCCCTGGGCTGGTTCCAGGGCCGCATGGAATTCGGGCCGCGCGCCCTGGGGGCCCGCTCCATCCTGGCCGATCCCCGCCATCCGGCCATGCAGTCCCGGCTTAATCTCAAGATCAAATACCGCGAAAGCTTCCGTCCCTTCGCCCCGGCGGTGCTGGCCGAGGAGGCCGCCGCCTGGTTCGATCTGCCCTGCCCCAGCCCCTATATGCTGCTGGTGGCGCCGCTGACGCCCGCCCGCCGCCGCCCGCTGACGGCGCGGCAGCAGGCCGAAACCGGCCTGGCGCGCCTGGCCCTGCCCCGCTCGGAACTCCCCGCCGTCACCCATGTCGACGGCTCGGCCCGCGTGCAGACGGTGGATGGCCGTCACGCCCCGCGCTTCCGCGCCCTGCTGGAGCAGTTTTTCCGGCAGACCGGCTGCCCGGTCCTGGTCAATACCAGCTTCAACGTGCGCGGCGAGCCCATCGTCGCCACCCCGGACCAGGCCTTCGCCTGTTTCATGGGCACCGGGCTCGACGCCCTGGCCCTGGGCAACTGCTATCTGGAAAAACATCGGCAGCCCCAGGCCCTGCGGCACGATGCCAGCACCGCCTTCCCGGCCGATTAGGAACGCGGTTCCGGCGCCCCCCTCACGCCCGCAGGCGGCGCAGCAAAAGCTGCCGCGCATAGGCGATGCGGGGATTCCGCAGCATGGACGGCAGCCAAACCAGGGAATAGGCGTTGGTGAGGGCCGGCGAGGGCGGCGGACCGATCACCGCCAATCGCCCGGCGGCCAGCGCCTCGCGGCACAAATACTCGGGAAGGACCGACCATCCCGCCCCGCCCTGAATGATTTGCGACACCGTCCGCAGATCGGGGCTGATCACGGCGGGATGCGGCGACACCTCGCCAAGGCGCTGCGCCCGCAGCCAACGATCGACCAGGGGCGCGGTGATATCGTATGCCAGGAGCGGTTCGGCGGCGAGCCCCTGGCCCAAACTGGCGGCGCGCCCGATCCGTTCGGCGGTTTCGGGGGCGGCCACCGCATGCAGCGGCTCCTCGCGGATAATCTCCGAATGCAGCCGGCCATCCACAAGCGGATAGGCCGTGATGCCGAGATCGAAATGCCGGTCCACCAGCATTTGCTGCAGCAGATCCCGATGCGCCGGCTGCAGGCGGATTTTAAGACCGGCCTCGAGCAGCGCCGGCACATGGCGCGAAATCCCATGCGACAGGAAATCGGCATGGCCGATGATCCGCACCACGCCGGCCAGATCGGACGAGCGGGCGCGGGCTTTGCCCAAGGCTCTTTCGGCCCGGTCGAGCAGATCGCCGAGATCGAGCGCCAAATCATCGGCCGCCGCCGTCGGCTTGACGCCGCGCGCCAACCGCTCGAACAGCGGACCGCCGATCGCCACCTCCAATCCCGCGATATGCTGGGAGACATTGGATTGCGACAGATTGAGGCTGCGCGCGGCCGATGACAGGGACCGCAAACGATAAACCTCGACAAAACTGCGCAGACGAACCAGATCCATGCCTATCCATCATATTTCTGATGGCATCGTGCAAGGGCTTTATGAGTCGGACGGGGCCGGAACGGGTAAAACGGCATCCGGACACAGGCCATCCCTGGTCTTGGAATGACGAGAGCGATCATGACAGCAGACAGCACCCCGCAGGATCTGAAGACCATCCTCGCCGCGATGAAAAAAGCCCATCTGGCCAAAGGCCCCGCCGACGCGGCGCTGCGCCGCGACCGGCTGGAGCGCGCGGCGCGCCTCATCACCGCACACCAGGCGGAGTTCGTGACGGCCATCAGCGCCGATTTCGGCCACCGCGCCGCCTATCACACGCTGGCCGCCGATATCGCCACAACCGCTCAAGGGCTGCTGCATAGCGCGGCCCATGTTGGCCAATGGATGGCGCGCGAACCGGCCGAGAGCAAGGATCCCGGCGTGCACGCCTGGATCGCGCCGCAGCCGCTGGGGGTGGTGGGCATCGTGAGCCCGTGGAATTTCCCCATCAATCTCGCCTTCGCACCCTTGGCCGGGGTGTTCGCCGCCGGCAACACCGCCCTGATCAAGCCCTCGGAAGTCACGCCGCGCACCTCGGATCTGCTGCTGCGTCTGGTCGGCGAGGTCTTCGATGCCGACGAACTGGGCGTCGTTATCGGCGGCCCCGAGGTGGCGCAAGCCTTCACCGCCCTGCCTTTCGATCATCTGGTGTTCACCGGCAGCACCAGCGTCGGCCGCCATGTCATGCGCGCCGCCGCCGAAAATCTGGTGCCGGTCACCCTGGAATTGGGCGGCAAATGCCCGGTGGTGATCGCCGACGGCTTCGATATCGATACCGCCGCCCGGCGCACCCTGACCGTCAAAACCTTCAATGCCGGACAGATCTGCCTGTCGCCCGATTACGTGATGCTGTCCGAAGCCGCCATTCCCGCCTTCCTGGCCTCGGCGCGCCGCTTCATGGCCCAGGCCTTCCCGGCCCTGCAAAGCAACGAGGGCTATACCTCGATCATCACGCCCGGCCATTTCGATCGGCTGTTGGCCTTGCTCGCCGATGCGAACGCCAAGGGCGCCGAGGTCATCCCGCTGCACCCCGCCGGTGAACCGCCTTACGATGACCTGACCCGCAAAATCGCCCCCACCTTGATTTTGGGCGCCACCCCGGACATGCGGGTGATGCAGGAGGAAATTTTCGGCCCCCTGCTGCCGCTGCTCGCTGTCGATGGGATGGATCAGGCCATCGCCCGCATCAACGCCCATGATCGCCCGCTGGCCGCCTATCTGTTCAGCGATGAGGCGAATGAGCAGAACCGCTTCGCCGCCCATGTCACCTCGGGCGCGCTGGTCATCAACGATGTGATGCTGCATGCGGCGATGGACAGCCTGCCCTTCGGCGGGGTGGGGGCTTCGGGCATGGGCGCCTATCACGGAATCCACGGCTTCCGCCGTTTCAGCCATTTCCGGCCCACGGTGGTGCAAACGCCCGATGGCGCCAGCGGCCTGCGTTTGCGCGCCCCCTACGCCGAAAAGCGCGCCGCGCTGGAAGCAAGGCTCAAAGCCTGAGTTTTCCCCCTCCCCTCAAACGGTCCGCCGCCAAACCGGACCTCCTTCTGAAAGGTCACCGACATGAAAATCCTGATGGTTCTGACCAGCCACGACCAGCTGGGCGACACCGGGCAGAAAACCGGCTTCTGGCTGGAAGAGTTCGCCGCCCCCTACTACACCTTCCTTGATGCGGGCGCCGAGATCACCGTGGCCTCGCCGCTGGGCGGCCAGCCCCCACTCGACCCCAAGAGCGATTTGCCCGACTTCCAGACCGAGGCCACCCACCGCTTCAAGGCCGATCCGGCGGCGCAAAAGGATCTGGCCCACACGGTGAAGCTCGACGGCCTGCGCGCCGCGGCGTTCGATGCGGTGTTCTATCCGGGCGGACACGGCCCCTTATGGGATCTGGCCGAAAGCAAGGCCTCGATCACCCTGATCGAAAGCTTCGAGCGCGCCGGCAAGCCGATCGGCTTCGTCTGTCATGCGCCGGGTGTGCTCAAAAATGTGAAGGCGGCCGACGGCTCTCCGTTCGTCAAGGGGCGCACGCTCACCGGCTTCACCAATTCCGAGGAAGAGGCGGTCGCCTTAAGCAAAATCGTGCCCTTCCTGATCGAAGACACCTTCCTCGCCCAAGGCGCCGATTACCGCAAAGGCCCCGACTGGGCGCCCTTCGTGGTTGAAGACGGCGCCCTGATCACCGGCCAGAACCCGGCCAGCAGCGAAGGCGTGGCCAAAGCGCTGCTGACGCGGCTTTCCTGAACCTCCGGTGGGGGCGGCCTTCGCGCACGCGCAGAGCGGCTGAATACAAAAGTTTTACTTCCGCCCCCACCCACCTTCGGCGGCACACCCTTCTTTTATTCACCAATATCTTGCAAACAACCGCCAAATTCCTCTTGCACATAGACCAAAGTTCTATAAAACCATATTCACAATCATGCTATTGTTTCACAAGGAAAATGGTCCTTAAGAAAATAAATCGTGAGGAATGTCATGCATTTCCGCTCCATAAAGATGAAAATCGCCGTTCTTACCGGCGTCTGCCTGATCGCCATGGCGGCCGCCACAACCGGAACCGACATATTCCTCACCACACGCAGCGATGATTTCGTCAAGGAAAGCGTGTCATCTATTCTTGATAATAAAATAAAAAATTATATCCAGGCCATTGCCGCGCAACAGGCCAACCGTATTCAATTTGAATTCGATACCGCCCTGAAAGTGGCCCGCACACAAGAGCTGCGCTTCGCCTCCATTGTTGGCGCGCCGGACCACAACGGCCTTCCCGCCTCCGGCCTGCGCGCCTATTTCAACGATATGCTGCGCTTCTTCCTGAAGGCCAATCCCACCTTCAACGGCACCTATTCCGCCTGGGAACCCAATGCCATGGACGGCATGGACCAGGCCTATCAGAACCGCAAGGATACCGGCAGCGACGCCACCGGGCGGTTCCTCTCGTACTGGACGCGCGGCGCCGACGGCACCATCGCCCTGCAGCCCCTGGTGGAATATAACAGCCGCGATCTGCACCCCAACGGCGTGATGAAGGGCGGCTGGTATATCGGCCCCAAGGAAACCGGACGGGAAAGCGTTTTGGGCCCGCTGCCCTATATCGTGCAGGGCAAGCACGTTTATCTCGCCACCATTTCCGTTCCCATCGTCATCAACGGCAAGTTCGCCGGCGTTTCCGGCACCGACTTCAACCTCGATTTCGTGCAGAAACTGGCCACCCAGGTCAGCCAATCCATCTTCGGCGGCCAGAATGAGGTGGTGATCCTGAGCGACATGGGCCTGGTGATCGCCGACAGCCGCCATCCCGAACTGATCGGACAGACCTATTCCGGGCAGAGCCAATCCTGGACCGATGATCTCGCCACCATCAAAAGCGGGCGGGAATCGGCCCGCTGGCAGGGCGATTCCTTGCGCATTTTCTCGCCCATCGCCCTGGGCAACACCGGCAAGCCCTGGTCGGTTCTGATCAGCGTTCCCAGAAGCGTCGCCATGGCCGATGCGGTCAAACTGTCGGCGGCCCTGCAAGACCGCGCCACAAGCTCCACCACCTGGCAGATCCTCATCAGCCTGATCCTGGCGGCCGGGGCCATTTTCGTCATGTGGCTGATGGCCGCCGGCATCGCCCGCCCCATCATCGCCATGACGGCGGCCATGAAGCGGCTGGCCGCGGGCGATCACGGCGTTGACGTGCCGGCCCGCGACCAGGTGGATGAAGTGGGCGAAATGGCCGGCACCGTGCAGATTTTCAAGGAAAACGCCCAGGAAATGGAACGGCTGCGCGCCGAGCAGACGGCCCGGGAACAGCGGGCGGCGGCGGAACGCAAGCGCTCCATGGATGAACTGGCGTCCAACTTCGAGCGCAGCGTCATGGGCGTGGTCGAGGCCGTCTCCTCGCGGTCGGCCGAACTCAATGCCGCCGCCAAATCCCTGACCGCCCTGGCCGATCAGAACGAAACCGAGGCGACGGCGGTGGCCGCCACCTCGGAACAGGCCTCGACCAATGTGCAGACCGTGGCCTCGGCCACCACCGAACTGTCGTCGGCCATCCAGGAGATCGGCCGCCAGGTGACGGAATCGGCCACCGTCGCCCAATCGGCGGTTTCGGAGGCCAACCGCGTCAACGCCATCGTCAACACCCTGGCGGTCTCGGCGCAGAAGATCGGCGAGGTGGTGAGCCTGATCAACGATATCGCCAGCCAGACCAACCTTCTGGCCCTGAACGCCACCATCGAGGCGGCCCGGGCCGGGGATGCCGGCAAGGGCTTCGCCGTGGTGGCCGGCGAAGTGAAGCATCTGGCCAATCAGACCGGCAAGGCCACCGAGGACATCAGCACCCAGATCAGCGCCGTGCAGGGCGCCACGCGGGATGCCGTCGAGGCCATCAAGGCCATTACCGGCACCATCGCCCGCATCAGCGAGATCGCCTCGGCCATTTCCTCGGCGGTGGAGGAACAGGGCGCCGCCACCAGCGAAATCGCCCGCAATGTGCAGGAGGCCTCGGACGGCGTGGGCGAAATGAGCGGCCGCATCGCCAACGTCACCCGCGCCTCGGCGGAAACCGGCAAGGCCTCGTCGCAGGTTCTCGATGCGGCGCACCAGCTGTCGCAGCAGTCGGACCGGCTGAAGTCCGACGTCAACACCTTCATCAGCACGATCCGCGGCGCCTGAGACCGGCCAACCGTTGGCGTGATACCGGCCAACCCTTGAAGTGACTCGTTGGCCGGTATCCAGCGAGCATTGAGCGAGCGGCCAAGGCGGCGGATGCCGCCGCCCGGCGAGGGACGATACAACCGGTCAATT
>JAJZGK010000113.1 GCA_021798485.1 Pseudomonadota bacterium | reverse complement strand
GATGTTCTCGGCAAATTGCGCGGTCTGGTTGGTGGCGTAGGCCAGGGGGGTGTTCCCGGCCTGATTGAGCCCGCCTGGATGTATGAAATGGGCATCGGTCATGGTGCCGACCACATTCATTGCTGCGGCCGTCACCATGGAGATGCCGATGCCTTCCAGGCCGCTGCCGCTGAAGGTATTCCCCAGGGCCAGGCCCAGATTGCCCTGGGCGTTGATGGTGTTGATGGTGAGTTCGGTGGCGGCGGTGGTGAACCCCGCCGCCGCCGCCGCGCCCAGGGCACCCGCGGCGGTGGCGCCGAGGCTGGCCGTGGTGGCGCTGGTAACGGCGTCGGCAATCACACCGCCGGCCCCCATGGTCACCACGGCCATGGCGATGGCGATGAGGGCCTGGGCGGTTCCGGTCAGGCCGCTTTGGTGCTGCGACCAGCTTTGGTACTGGTTCTGGATGGCCTGCCAGGCCACCGGGTTGGTGGTGGCAAGTTTCTCCACCCAGGCGGTTTGCGGGTTTTTGGCCAGCTGATCCAGAGCCGCCTGCATACTCATGGCGGTGTTGGCCGGCACGCTGTACTGGATGACGAGGCCGTTGGCGGCCTTGGCGCTGATGCCGCCCTTGGCGGTCAGGCTATCCATCACCGTGGTGGTGGAGGTGTGGCCCTGCTGGCCGCTGCTTTGCCACAACGCGCCGCTATGCGAGCTGGTTTGCGACAAAACGCTGCTGTCGGTATCGGCCAGCAGCTTGATGGCGCCGCCGCTGGAGGTGAGGGCGATATTGCCGCCCGCATTTACGCTGGCGGCCTGCAAGGTGAGGTCGCCGCCGGAGGTCACCGTCACGTTGCCGCCCGCCGTGACGGTGGCGGTCTGGCTGGTGACCTCCCGCGCCTGGGTGCTGGCGTCGGAATGGCTGAAGCTGCCGCCCTTGTGGCTGCTGGCCTGCTCGCTGAAGCTGTTCTGCACCGCCGCCAGGGTGACGCCGCCGCCCGCCGCGATGCTGGCGTCGCCGCCCGCCGAAAGGCTGGAGCCCGAAACGGTGACATTCCGGCCCGCCGTCAGGGTCAGGCCCTGACCGGCGCTGACGCTGGAACTGTCGTGGTTTAGGGCGTTGATGGTCTCGCTGTCGCCGCCGCCCTGCCAGGAAAGATCCTGTTGCAGGCTGTTGCTGGCGATGGTCAGGTCGCCGCCGGCGGTGATGGTCAGCGGCCCGCCGGCGCTGGCGGTGGCCCCCGCCACCGTCACAGCGCCGCCGGCCTTTACCGTCAGCGCGCCGCCCGCCGTGATGGCGGCCTGGCCCACCCGCAGGGTGCGGTCGTTGCCGGCGGCGCCGGTCACCAGCACCGTGGCGGTTTGATCGACGATGTTGCCGCCACTGGCGGTCAGGCTGGCATTGCCGCCGGCGTGGATGAGGCCGCTGTTGACGATGTCGCCGCTGGAGGCCACCGTCAGATCGGTGCCGGTGGTGATGGCGCCGCTGGTGTTCAGGCCCGAGGCGCTCAGGCCGATGCCCCCGGCGGCGGCCAGGGTGGCGCCGCTGGTGTTGATGGCCGAGGGATTGGCCAGATAAAGCGTGGGCACCAGCACGCTCTGGCCGTCAACCTGCTCGGTGACGTACCATACGATGTCGGATTTCAGGCCGGCGATCTGCGTCTGCGTCAGCGCCTGCCCCACCACCAGATGCTCGGTGGCGGCCTCGGCGGCGGCGTTGTCGATCAGCGCCTGCATCTGCTGGCCGTCCGAGGTGTAGGACGCGCTTAAATATTTCTGCCCGGTGGCCTGGATCACCGCCTGGCTCACCAGCTCGGTATCCATGTAGGCGTCGCCCAGGCTCTTCTCGGTGTTGTCGCCTTGCAGCCCCATCTGCCGCAGGAAATAGGTGGACCCGTAGAAGGTGCCGAGATCGGTGTACTGGAAACGGGTTTCGAACAGCACCGGGCTGGAGGCCGGCGCCGCCTGGAACCGCGACGAGAAGCCGGGCAACTGCTGCGCCAGCGCCGTTTGCAGCCCCGCAAGGGTGGAGGGCACCGCCGTTTGCGCCACTTGGCTGGCGGTCGAGGCGGTGGAGCCGCTGATCGGGGAAACCTGGCCGGCGGATACGGTTGCCGTTGTGGCGGCGGTGGAGCCGCTGATCGGGGAAACCTGGCCGGCGGATACGGTTGCCGTTGTGGCGGCGGCGGTGCCGCTGATCGGGGAAACCTGGCTGTTGCCCGAAACCGCCCGCCCGGTGATCAGATTGATCTGGCCGCTATAACCGCTGGCCGGGGTGGCGGAAATCTGGCCGCTTTGGATCGACACCAGCCCCGAAGGCCCCGCCACCGCCTGACTGTTGCTGGCCGCCGTGCCATATTGGCTGATGCTGACATTGTCGATCTGCCCGGTGAAGGAGCCGGTGAGCGAACCGCCCGCCGTGATGCGCCCGCCCACCTGGGCGGCGGTCCAGGCCCCGATTTCAGCCGTGCCGCCGCCGTTGCCCAGCCACGAGCAGGCCCCGCCGTAACAACGGGTGTAGGTCTGGTCGTATGCCGAGATGTACCAGGTGTCGGTGAGCTGGCTGCCGACGTTGGTCAGGCTGCCACCGCTTAAGGCCATGTTTCCGGCGCTGCTGATGGTGGAATAAAGATTGGTGATGCCAGAGGGAGCGTAGAGCGACAGCGCCCCGCCCGAGGAAATGGCCGCCGTCTGGCCGCCGCTCAGGGAGGTGCCGGTTTCCACGATGTAGGAGCGCACCGCAATATCGGTGGTGTTACTGGCGTACCAGGCCCCGGTATCGCTGGCCGAGGCCACAACATGGCCGCCGCTGGGGTTGGGAACCCAGGTCCAGAGTACGATATAACCGCAGCCCGCCCCGATGGTGCAGGGACCGAGGGGAACGGAGTGATTGTCCTGCCAGGTTTGGTCGTAAACGGTCTGGCTGACGCTTTGCGCGTTGCCGCCCAGAACCTCGTTGGTGATCTGGTTGGCCGATAGCGTCAGATCGCCGTGGATGGTTTGAATATCGCCGCCCTGGTTGAGCAGGCTGCCCGCCACGCCGCCGTTGGCGCCGGTCAGGCTTAAGGCCCCGCCGCTGGTGATGGTGCCGCCGATATTCTGGGCCGCGCCCGAAACCTCCAGCCGCATGGCCCCGCCCGCCAGCATCAGGTCGCTGTTGGAGAGGCTGGTGAGGCCCGTCAGGGTCAGGTCGCCGCCCGCCACCAGCGGTGCCTGATTGGTCAGGCCGCCGCCGACGGCGCCGGTGATGGAGCCGGCGGCGCTGATGCCCACGCCGAATTACGGTGACAGTGCACTTTATTCGTGTGGTTTAAAAATAATTAAATGCACTGTCACCGTAATTCTAATTCAATGCACTGTCACCGTAATTCGTCACCGTAATTCATGCACTGTCACCGTAATTCCCGTAATTCGTGTCACCGTAATTCGTGTGGTTTAAAAATAATTAAATGCACTGTCTCCGTAATTCTAAATGCACTGTCACCGTAATTCCCGGCAAACCTGTAATATCTCACCTTCAGCAAAGTGCCGTATTTCCCATAGGGTAAATAGTGTTTTTGGGACCAAGAGATTTCTAACCAGATCGAAATACAAAAATTTGATCGGGACCTCTGCTGTAGCTCCGGGCTCAAGGCCATACCCCGCCTGATCGAGCAACAAGCGGCAGTCGAAGCCCTGTCCGTTGATAAACAGAGGACAGCCGTAGCGGACGGCAGGAATGGCTGATATTTTCCCCCCCGCATCCGATGTAAGCATTGTAACTCTAGCAACAATATCTGGTTGCATAGTCATTTTACTCCTGGAATCGCCATGCTATTATTAATACTTGGTTTCAAGCCTTGCAGAAGATCATTCGGGATCACGTAGGCGGGGATCCCACCATCAACAGTGACTGGATCTATGCCATTAAGAATACTATTCTGAATTTGCGTGGTGACAGTTGTGTAGACTGGATCGCCAAATGCATTTACTGCCTGTTTTGCATAGGAAGATGCTGCTGAAGAAGACGTGGTAAAATATTTTCCTTCAGCTGAACCAAGATTTTGAAGTATCCCGGTTGCCTGAATGTCGGCCAGCTCCGCTGGACCTACAGCTCGATAAAGCGTCGATGTTCCGCTGTTTGTGGCTGAAACCCCAGCCGTCGTGCTTTGGAATTACGGTGACAGTGCATTTAATTTTTTTAAACCACACGAATAAAGTGCACTGTCACCGTAATTGAGTGTCACCGTAATTGAGCGGCTGATGCCGTCTGTATTCCCGGATACGCCCTGATGGGACAAAATCACTCCCACTCAATCGTCCCCGGCGGCTTGCTGGTGATATCGTAGGTCACGCGGTTGATGCCCTTCACCTCGTTGATGATGCGGCTGGCCACGCGGCCCAGGAAGTCGTGCGGGAAGGGGTAGAAGTCGGCGGTCATGCCGTCGGTGGAGGTGACAGCGCGGATGGCGCAGGCGTAGTCGTAGGAGCGGCTGTCGCCCATCACGCCCACGGTGCGCACCGGCAGCAGCACGGTGAAGGCCTGCCAGATGGCGTCGTAGAGGCCGGCGTTGCGGATTTCCTCCAGATAGATGGCGTCGGCCTTGCGCAGAATGTCCAGCTTGTCGCGGGTGATCTCCTGGCCGGGAATGCGGATGGCCAGGCCGGGGCCGGGGAAGGGGTGGCGGCCCACCATGTCGTCGGGCAGGCCCAGTTCGCGGCCCAGGGCCCGCACCTCGTCCTTGAACAGCTCGCGCAAGGGTTCCACCAGCTTCATCTTCATGCGGGCCGGCAGGCCGCCCACATTGTGGTGGCTTTTGATGGTGACCGAGGGGCCGCCGATCACGCTGACCGATTCGATCACGTCGGGGTAAAGCGTGCCCTGGGCCAGGAAGTCGGCGCCGCCGATTTTCCTGGCCTCCTCCTCGAACACGTCGATGAAGGTGGCGCCGATGATCTTGCGCTTTTCCTCGGGGTCGGTCTTGCCGGCCAGTTTGCCCAGGAACAGGTCCGAGGCGTCCTTGTGCACCAGATGAATCTTGAACTGGTCGCGGAACACCGAGACCACCTGTTCGGATTCGCCCAGGCGCATCAGGCCGTGATCGACGTAAACGCAGGTCAGCTGGTCGCCGATGGCCTCGTGCAGCAGCGCCGCCACCACCGAGCTGTCCACGCCGCCCGACAGGCCGCAGATCACCCGGCCCGCGCCCACCTGCTGGCGGATGGCGGCAATGGCCTGGGCTTTGAAGGCCTGCATGGTCCAGTCGCCGCCGCAGCCGGCCACGGCGTGGGTGAAGTTGCGCAGCAGCTGGGCGCCGTGCGGGGTGTGCACCACCTCGGGGTGGAACTGCACGCCGTAGATTTTCTTCTCGTCGTTGGCGATGGCGGCGCAGGGGGCGCCGTCCGAGGTGCCCACCACGCGGAAGCCCGGCGGCAGCGCCACCACGCGGTCGCCGTGGCTCATCCACACCTGTTCGCGTCCGCCCTTGGCCCACACGCCGTGGAACAGGGCGCAGTCTTCGGCGATCTCCAGGTAGGCGCGGCCGAATTCGCGGTGATCGCCCGGTTCCACCTTGCCGCCCAGCTGTTCGCACAAGGCCTGCTGGCCGTAGCAGATGCCCAGCAGCGGCACGCCGAGATCAAGCACCGACTGGGGAATGCGCGGGCTGCCGGCCTCCGTTACCGAGGCCGGGCCGCCCGACAGGATGATGGCCTTGGGGGCATAGGCCGCCAGGCTTTCCGCCGTCACCTTGTTGAAGGGATGGATTTCGCTGTAAACGCCGCTTTCGCGCACCCGGCGCGCAATCAGCTGGGTTACCTGCGAGCCAAAATCAACAATGAGAATACGATCGGTCACGGGAGCCTCCTGGCAAGAAGGGCAAGACTTTATAGAAATCAGTCCAGAGATACCACATGAACCTCGTGTCCGCAGTCGGCAAGAAAGCGGCGGAAATCATCGCTGGAAAGGGTGGTGGTGGCGGTGTTGACCAGAGGGTGGTAGTTCAGCAGCGGCTGTTCCATCATCCAGCGGTCCAGCACCACGGTCACGTGGTGGCCGGGATCGTTGATCAGGGCAAAGGGGGTGACCGAGCCGGGGCTCACCCCCAGCACCTCCTGCAGCAGGGCGGGGGCGCCGAACGACAGCCGCGCCGCGCCGATTTTCGCGGGCAGCCGCTTCAGGTCGATGCGGCGCTCCCCCGGCGCCACCACCAGCCACAGCCGGCCCTTGGCATCCTTCAGGAACAGGTTTTTGCAGTGCACGCCGGCGATGCCGCTCCACACGGCGTTGCCTTCGGCCACCGTGAAGGCGGCGGCGTGCCGGGTGGTTTTGTGGGCAATCCCCAGGCGGTCGAGGCGGGCCAGCAGATCTTCGGGGCGGTGCGGCATGACGAAAAAATGAAGAAATCATGAAGAGGGGCAGCGATCAGGCCCCATCCTAGCCCGGAAACATGCTATGATCCACTGATCATCAAAGGTGGCCGGTTGGTGGGCCTTATATCACGGGAGGTTGCTATGCGTCCGCTGGAAACCCATGTGCAGATCAGTTCCCAACTGATGATGTTCAACCGCGTGAAGGACATGCTTCTGCGGGAAGGGAAAATCACCCCCGAAAGCACCAATGAAGAGCTGTGCCGCGCCTTCAAAAGCTGGAGCGAGGCCATGACCGAAGCCAGCCATCAGAAAATCGTGCGGTTTCACTGACGGAAATCGGCTGGCGGGATCCTTGCCCGGCCCCCGTTTCCCCTTGCGGGCGGGGGCCGTTTTCATGCGCGGGCCTTATACCGGCCAACCCTTGAAGTGACAGGTTGGCCGGTCTCCAGCGAGCCTTGAGCGAGCGGCCAAGGCGGCGGATGCCGCCGCCCGGCGAGGGACGATACAACCGGGCAATTCATTGGCCGGTTGGTATTATTCGAACAAGGAGGGGATGCTCATCTTGTCGATGCGGATCTCGGGGTAGGAGGGCGGCGCGGCGGCGGCGTGCTGATCCTCGGCCCCGGCGGCTCCGGCATTGGCTTCCTGCTCGGGCGTGGCGGGCTTTTCGGCGGTGATTTCCGGATCGAGGGTTTCCAGCTGCTGATGGCGGCGGATCAGCGGCGCCGGCGGCTGGAACACATGTCCATGCAGAAAATCGGCGGGCGTGCCGCCATGCTTCTTTTTGCCGCCGCCCTTCTTCTCGGCCGCCATGGCGCCGCTCGCCGTCGACAGGGCGACGGCGAAAGCCAGCAGCACGGCAAAGGCCCGGGAAGCGCGCATGATGTCTGTTGGTCCTGATGATCGCCCCGAACGGCGGTTCCCCGTCCATTCGTCCAACTTGCAATTATGCCACTCTCCGGGCCAGGATGCACAGGAAATCGGGTGAACGACGAAGGAGGCCAGAATGCGGCGGAGCGTGGGGCTGCTGGTGCTGCCGGTGCTGGTTTGGACGGGAACGGCGCTGGCAGCCAAGCCGCGCGGCTGTTTTTCCGCCAATGAAATCGCCGCCGAACGCATCGTGCGCCAGGGGGTGCGGCTGCGCGAAGGGGCCCGGGGCTGCGACGGCAGTCCCTGGCATTATCATACCTGGGCGCTGTGGCAGCAGGTGGATCAGCGCTTCGGCCCGCAGTTCGCCCGGCAGACGCAGATCCGCCAGAGCGCCTTCGTGCGGGAATTCTCCAAGGATTTTGAAAACCGCCCGAGCCAGTCCACCGGACGCCTGGTGACCCATTACCGCGACTATCCCTTAAGCGACGTCTATTGCCAGGGGGTGCAAAAACAGCTGCAGCAAACCCTGAGCCGCGGCTGGGGGGCTTTCGTGCGTCAGGCCTCGGTGGCGCCCGATGTGGTGGAATTCATCTACAAGCCCTGCCAATAGCTTTGAAAAGGCCGGGAATATCCATTTTTTCGAAGCAGTTGAAGCTTTGGGGGCAACCGGAGTAGGGTTCCCGCCTGTCTTTATGCGAAGGAAGCGCCATGCGTCCCGATCTGGCCGAAAAATACGATCTCAGGGTTCCCCGCTACACCTCCTATCCCACCGCCCCGCATTTCGGCGCCGCCGTCGATGCCGCGCACTATGGGCAATGGCTGGAGCAGCTGCCGAAGGACGCGGCGCTGTCGCTTTATCTGCATGTGGCCTATTGCGCCGAAATGTGCTGGTTCTGCGGCTGCCATACCAAGATCACCCGGCAATATGCCCCGGTGGCCGATTACATGGACTGTCTGTGGCGCGAGATCGACATGGTGGCCAACCGCCTGCCCGAACGCATGCGGGCGCAGCATGTGCATTTCGGCGGCGGCAGCCCCACCATCCTGCGGCCCGATGATTTCGTGGCCACCGTCGAGCGGCTGCGCCGCCGCTTCCTGATCGCCGAGGGGGCCGAGATCGCCGTGGAGCTCGATCCCCGCACCGCCGACGAGGCCTATGTGCAGGCCATGGCCGGGGCCGGGGTCACACGGGCCAGTATCGGCGTGCAGGACTTCAACCCCAAGGTTCAGGAAGCCATCAACCGCATCCAGCCCTACGACGTCACCGCCCGGGTCATCGCCTGGCTGCGCCAGTACGGGGTGCCGGAAATCAACATGGATCTGGTCTACGGCCTGCCCTTCCAGAGCACCGAAAGCCTGATGGAGACGGTGGATCTGGCGGTGGGATTCGCCCCGAAGCGCATCGCCCTGTTCGGCTATGCCCATGTGCCGTGGATGAAGAAGCATCAGACCCTGATCCCGGAAGAGGCGCTGCCGGATATGGCCGAGCGCTGGCGCCAGTACGAGCACGCCCAGCACCGCCTGGTCACGGTGCACGGCTATGTGCAGGTGGGGCTGGATCATTTCGCCCGCCCCGACGACGCCATGGCGGTGGCCCTGGCGGAAAGGCGCCTGCACCGCAATTTCCAGGGCTACACCACCGACGAGGCGCCGATCCTTCTGGGCTTCGGGGCTTCGGGCATCGGCTCGCTGCCGCAGGGCTATGTGGCCAACGAAGGCTCGATCCACGCCTACAAGGATACCATCCGCGCCGGGCGCCTGGCGGTGACGCGCGGCGTGGCCATCAATGACGACTACCGTCTGCGCCGCGCCCTGATCGAGCGGCTGATGTGCGATCTGTCCCTGGATGTGGAGGCGGTCTGCGCCCGCTTCGGCGCCGATGCCGCCCAGTTCGATGCCGCTCTCGACCGTTTGGCCCCCATGCAGGCCGATGGCCTGCTGCGCCGCCAGGGCCGGGTGCTGCACATGACCGAGGAAGGCCGCCCGCTGGTGCGCGCCGCCTGCGCCGTGTTCGACCGCTACCTGAAAGTGGGCGAGGCCCGCCACTCCAAGGCGGTGTAAGACCGGCCAAGGCTTTCGGACGCCGCCTTGGCCGCTCGCTCATTGCTCGCTGGATACCGGCCAACGAGTCACCTCAATGGTTGGCCGGTATAAGCTGGTGGGCCAACGTATCCAGACACTTGGGAACCAAGTGTCTGGGGTGGACCACTAGAAGGTGTTGCCGCGAACACCGGTCATATCGACCACATGCCTGACGCCGGGAACCGATTGGGCTATGCCTTCCGCCTGGGCCTGTTCCGCGGCCGTATCCACAAGGCCGTTCAGATAGATGGTGCCGTTCCTGGCCTGCACCGTGAGATGGTCGCTTTCCAGCCCGGGCTCCTCGTTGATCTGTTGTTCGACGGCGGCGCTCAGCGCCGCATCGGCGGGGGATGGAGTGGCGCAGGCGGATAACAGGATGGCAAGGGCGGGCAGATAAAGATATTTGGCGATGGCCATGGCGAACTCCGATCATTCCAAGGAGCCATTGATCGCGAGGATGGCGGGGCGGGCAATCAAAAATAATTTTATGTCATTGTATTGCAATACTATTGTAACTTTTTTGCCGCACGCTCAAGGCTCGCTGGATACCGGCCAACCCGTCACTTCAAGGGTTGGCCGGTATCAGGCCACGGCTGTCCGGTTTAATTTTCTGGACTGAGCGCACGGTGTTGAGTCTACTCGTGTTCCAGATGTTGACGCCTCTACCGGACACGAAAACGGAGCAACACCGTGCGGCACCAGAATAGCGTTTTCCGCGCTGTCTTGAAGCATGCTCCTTGGGCGCAGAGGCCCTTTTGTCGTCGTCCGCAGGGGATCGGCATCCCCCTCTTGTCGTCATGCGCGGGCTTTACCCGCGCATCATAATACCAA
>JAJZGK010000112.1 GCA_021798485.1 Pseudomonadota bacterium | reverse complement strand
GGCTTGGCCCGCGCATCATAAGACGGCGCCTCCCCCCACATGGATGGCCGGGTCAAGCCCGGCCAAGACGGCTTAAGGGAGGGACTGTGGCGCCGAGGCCCTTTTGTCGTCGTCCGCAGCGCGGTATCTCCCTCTTGTCGTCGTGCGCGGGCTTGACCCGCGCATCATAAGACGGCGTCTCCCCCACACGTGGATGGCCGGGTCAAGCCCGGCCAAGACGGCTTAAGGGAGGGACTGTGGCGCCAAGGCCCCTTGTCGTCGTCCGCAGAGCGGCAGCCCCCTTTTGTCGTCATGCGCGGGCTTGACCCGCGCATCATAAGACGGCGTCTCCCCCACACGTGGAAGGCCGTTCAAAGCCCCCTCGCTTTCGCCCGTCTCGTTCGCGCAAATCTTATGCACGGGAGACGTATTGACCGCCTTATCGGAAACGATCCGCCGCCACGGACCGACCCCAAGCAGATGGTGTTGCAATGGGCCTGAATTTAAACCGGACAGCCGTGGGGTCAGAGAGGCTGCGGCCGGTCGATGGCGTAGCCTTGGGCGTAGTTGATGCCGAGCGTTTTCAGTTTGGCGATGATCGCCTCGTTTTCCACGAATTCGGCGATGGTTTTGATCCCCATGACATGGGCGACGGAATTGATCGCCGACACGAACGCCTCGTCGACCTTGTTGTCGACGATATCTCGGATGAAGGCGCCGTCGATCTTCAGATAATCCACCGGAAGCTGTTTCAGATAGCCGAACGACGACATGCCGCTGCCGAAATCATCCAGCGCGATCCGGCAGCCCCGGCGTTTCAGCTCGTGCAGCAGGGTGCGGGCATTGCCGAAATGGGAAATCGCCGCCGTTTCGGTAATTTCGAAGCAGATGCAGGCGGGCGGAATGTCATAGGCGTCGAATTGCGCGCAGATATAGTCCTGGGCCTGGGGATCGCTCACCAGCGCTCCCGACAGATTGATCGCATATAAGCCGGCGGCCCGGCCGGGGTCGGCGGCTATGTAATCGAAGGCGTGCCTTATCACCCAGTAATCGATCTTCGGCATCAGCCCGAAGCGCTCGGCGGCCGGGATGAAGGACATGGGCGAAATGACGGCGCCGTCATCCCCCTTCAGACGGATCAGAATTTCCACATGGGTGCCGTGGCGGCCGTCCGCGTCCAGGGCCAGGATGCTCTGGGCATAAAGCACGAACCTGTCCTCGTCGAGCGCGGAACAGACCCGGGCGAACCAGTCGGCATCGCCCAGATAGCGTGTCAGGGCCAGGTCGTCCGGCTGATAGAGCTGGACGCGGTTGCGCCCCAGTTCCTTGGCGGTGTAGCAGGCGGAATCGGCGTAGGACAGGATCGTCTTCACGCTCATGCCGCCGGACACGCCGCTCTCGGCAATACCGACCAGCCCGACGCTGGCGCCGATGGAAAACACCCGCTCGGCCCAGATGAAGCGGAAATCACCGATCGTCTTGACAACGGTTTCCATGAGTTTGCGGCCGGTCTCCACCGGACAGGAGTCCAGCAGGATCCCGAATTCGTCGCCGCCGAGACGGGCCACCACGTCGTTGCTGCGCAGGGCCGCCCGCAACAGGCCGGTGATCTGGCGCAGCAGTTCATCGCCGGCCACATGCCCGCAGGTATCGTTGACGGTTTTGAATTGATCCAGATCGAGATAGGCCATGGTGTGATGATGCCCCTCGCGGACCGCGCTGCCGATGGCGGCCTCCAGGCAGCGTTCAAACTCCCGGCGGTTGATCAGGCCGGTCAGGGAATCGTGGGTGGCCTGATATTGGATCTCCTCGGCCATGCGCCGCGCCGCGCTGACATCGCGAAAAACCATCACCACGCCGATGGTCTCGCCGCCGCGGCCACGGATGGGGGCCGCGCAGTTTTCCACCTGATAGGAGTCCCAGCCGTCCCTGGCCACCAGCACCCCCTCGCCGACGGCGCGGTGCCCTTGGCGGGCCAGGGCCATCAGCTCCGCCGGCAGGGCGCCCTCGTTCCCGCCGTTCTCGTCCTTCAAGGTCAGAACCTGGGACACCTGCTTGCCGACGGCGTCCTCCACAGACCAGCCGGTCAGGCCTTCCGCCACCTGATTCATGAAGGTGATGCCGCCCTGATGATCGGCGGAAATCACCCCGTCGCCGATGGATTGCAGCGTCACCAGCAGGCGCTCTTTTTCCTGAAACAATTCGGCCGAGCGCGTCAGCAATTCCCTCTGCGCCTCCTCAAGGGTGGCGTAGGCGGCGGCCAGTTCCCGCTCCCGTCCCGCCAGACAGGTCTCCACCTGGCGGCGCTGCAGCGCCATCTGAATGGTGGCGTGCAACTCGCGTTCGGAAAACGGTTTGACGAGATAACCGTAGGGCGCGGTGGCCCTGGCCCGCTCCAGCGTTTTCTCCTCGGCGTAGGCGGTCAGATAGATCACCGGCACATCGATCTCGGCGGCGGTCTCGATCCCGTCGACAGCCCCGGCAATATTGATGTCCATCAGCACGATATCGGGGCGGCCCGCCGCCACGCCGGCGATGGCCTCATCGTGGGATGCGGCCACGCAGGTCACCTGATATCCCAGACGTCCAAGACGGCGCTTCAGATCCAGCGCGATCGCGCCCTCATCCTCGACAACCATGACATTCGCCATCATGCCAAACTCCCGCATCAGGATTCGGACAAAGGAAATTCCAGGGTGAACCGGGTGGGATCGCGCCGGTGGATGGACAGGCTTCCCAGCAGCTGCCGCGCCAGCATCGTCACCAGCGACAGCCCCAGGGTTTCGGCCTTTTCCAGATCCAGGCTGTCCGGGATGCCGATGCCATGGTCCTCGATGATCAGGCGGACCCGCCGCCCCGCATCGCCGGTCATGCTCACGATGATGTCGCCCTCGCCGCCTTGCGGAAAAGCATGTTTCAGGGTGTTGGTGATCAGTTCATTCACCAGAAGCGCACAGGGAATGGCGGCATTGATGGGCAGGAACACCGATTCCACATCCACCCGCAGATTGATGGTCTGGGCGGCGCCGCCATAGGAGCCCATCAGAACGGGGATCAGGGCTTCGAGAAAATCCCCGAAGTTCACCTGGCCGAAATCTTTCGACTGATAAAGGGATTGATGGATCAAGGACATGGAGCGCACCCGGTTGCGGCAATCCTCCAGCATGGTCTTCACGGACAGATCGCCGATTCCATCGGCCTGAAGATTGAGAATGCTCTCGATGACCTGAAGGTTGTTCTTGACCCTGTGATGGATTTCCCCCAGCAACAGCTCCTTTTCCTCGAGCGCCGCCTGGATCCGCCGCTCCTTGATCTTGCGATCCGAAATATCGACGATCGAGGAGAGCACCATCAGCCCCTCGTCGGTTTCGATGGGGTTCAAGCCCACTTCCACGGGAAATTCGCTGCCGTCCTGGCGCCGCCCGAACAGATCGCGCCCCGCCCCCATGGGCCGCGACTGCGGATCACCGAAAAACTGCGCCCGCTTTTCCGGATGCCCGCCGCGGAAGCGCTCCGGCACCAGCATCTCGATGGATTTTCCCAGAAGATCCTGCCGCGGATAGCCGAAGACCTGCTCGGCCTGGGTATTCACCATTTCGATCCGCCCTTTGGCATTGGCCAGGATCATCGCATTGGGCGCCGATTCCACCACGCGCCGGAAGCGTTCCTCCTGCCGCTTGCGTTCCGAGATATCGACGATCGAGGAGAGCACCATCAGCCCCTCCTCGGTTTCGATGGGGTTCAGCCCCACTTCCACGGGAAATTCGCTGCCATCCTGGCGCCGTCCGAACAGATCGCGCCCCGCCCCCATGGGCCGCGACCGCGGATCGCCGAAAAACTGGTCCCGTTTTTCCGGATGCCCGCCGCGGAAGCGCTCGGGCACCAGCATTTCGATCGATTTCCCCAGAAGATCCTGCCGCGGATAGCCGAACACCCGCTCGGCCTGGGTGTTCACCATTTCGATCCGCCCTTTGGCATTGGCCAAAATCATCGCGCTGGGGGCCGATTCCACAACACGGCGAAACCGCTCCTCGTGCCGTTCCCGGGCCGTCACATCCTTGATGACCTTCGCATACCCTTCCAGCCGTCCGGAGGGATCGCGCAGCGGCGTGATGATGACATTGGCCAGAAAGGTCGTGCCGTCCTTGCGCACGCGCCAGCCGTCCTCCTCGTAGCGCCCGGTTTCCGCCGCCGCGATCAGTTCCCTGGCCGGATGGTCGTTGCGACGGGCCTCCTCGGTGTAGAACAGCGAGAAATGCCGTCCCATGACCTCCGCCGCCGCATAGCCCTTCAGACGCTCCGCCCCCACATTCCAGGAGCGGATCCGCCCGTTCAGGTCGAGCATGAAAATGGCATAGTCGGCGATGCCCTCGACCAGATGGCGGAAATGGGCGTCGGTGGCCACGGCGGCGGCGTCATCGCTCGGCATCGGTATCCTCCGTTCCGAAGCGTGCCGCCCTTCTGGGGCGGCACAGGCTCCGGCGTGCGGATCGGAGACGGGCGCATCCCGGGGATCGCCGTCCACAGCTTCACAGCTGGTTTCCCCGGAGTGATTTTCAAATAATGCTGGAGGATAGCCCCCGCCGATCAACGGGCGGCGGCACAGCTTCAAGGCCGGATGCCGCCCGCATCCCGTTAATAAACGCCCTTGGCGTTCAGTTCGGCGGCCAGACGGCGGTCGTCGGACTGAATGTGCAGCACCACCCAGTCCTTCAGCACCACCGCCACCTCCTGCTCGGACAGGCTGTCGAAATTGTCGCACAGCGAGATGATCTGCTCCAAAAGCCGCTGGTGGCTGGCGCGGTGGCGGACGGCATCGCTGTAGTGATAGCGCTCCATCAGCCGTTCCTCTTCGGCAAAATGGTAGCGGGTATAGTCGATCAGCGAGGCGAAATGCTCCATCACCTCGTTGCGGTCGCGGCCGGTGATGATGGCGCTGGAGAGCGCGCTGGCCCGCACCAGCAGGTTTTTGTGATGGGTGTCGATGCGCTGGACATTGACGGCGTAATCGTCGCGCCAGCGCACATCGGCGATGGCCGAGCCCCCGGCTTCCAGCACGGCGTTGTGCATGCGCCGCTCGTAGCTTTCCAGAAGCTTCCAGCGCATCACCGGCACATCGCGCACGGTGGCGGCGGGCAGCATGAGGATTTCCAGGTCGCTGCCGGCCCGCACGCTGAACAGGGCCGGGCTGTCGAACACCGAAACCTCCTCGCCGAACACGTCGCCCGGCCCCAGAAGCTCCATCACGTCGCCGCCGATGGCAAGCTCGGCGGTGCCGTTTTTAACGAACGACAGGCAGTTGCGCACATCCACCGTCTCGCCGGCATCGAAATGCAGCTGGGTGATCTCGCCGGCCAGACGGTTCAGGGTCATCTCGGTCAGGGCCTCGGAACAGACCCAGGTGGAGCGCAGGAAGTTGCGCCGCTCCTCCTGCGCCATCACCTCGTGCGTCAGCTCGTTGCGCCGCACGAACTCGCGGTAGAGATCGCTGGAAATCCGCAAGGCCTGCACGAAGCTGGAGGCCCGGTAGGTGGTGCCGGCGGCGCGGCGCTCAATGCCCTCCACCTGCCCGATCATGCCGCCCGAGGATAAAAGGCCGCTGACCAGGGTGCCCGCCTCGATCATCTCCACGGTGCCGGTGATGACCAGATAGACGTAAGGCACATCGCCGCCTTCCCGCAGCAGAATGGTTTCGGGGTTGCACACCACCATGGGGCTGTTCAGCAGGATGCGCAGCTCGTGATGCGGGGTATCGGGGAAATAGCAGCGCAGGGATTCGAAGGCGCGGCGCCAGACGTAATCATGGTTGCCGGGAATGATCACGTCCATGGTGCCGAACGGCGCCCCGGAACCGATCTCCCGCTCCTGCACCGTCAGGGGGCGGGCCACGTGGGACAGGATGATCTTGCCCGAACCGTCGCCGCGGAAATCGTCGGCGCGGCCATGAATCAGACCGCCGCCGATATCCAGTTTCTTGAGATCGGCGGGCAGGGCGTAATCGGCGGCCACCTTGTCGTAGAAGGCCTGGGAAATCCCCGGCCCGCCGTCCTGGCGCACCATGCCCGCCAGCAGATCCAGCGAGACGATATCGGCAAAATGGGCGTAGCTGCGGTAGCCGTCCTCCCACAGGGCGCGGAAGCGGAAAATGCTGGTTTCCACCGGATGCGGCGACAGCAGCGGCATCACCTCCAGCCCGCCCACGTCGTTCCAGCGGTCGAACTCCAGGTCGTGCACGTCGAAGCAGTCGAGGAAGGTTTCCTCATCGACGGTCAGAAGCGCCGACAGTTTCTTGGTGACCGAGGCCCGCACCAGCGGCGTGGCGAAATATTTCAGCCGCCGGTCGGTGCGCAGCAAGGTGGTCAGCCCGGCGAAGTGATCGTCATGGCAATGGGTGTGGAACAGGCCTTCGATCTCGTTGATGCCGATGCCCAGCGCCGTCAGGCTGTGCTGCACGTTGGGGCCGGCGTCGATCAGATAGATGCGGCCCTGGAACATCAGCACGCTGCCCATGCTGGGGCGGTTGGCGTCCCAGCCGTCGCCCTCGCCGGAATGAATGACGGCGAAATATTCCCGGTCCACCCGGTGCGCCCCCAGGAGGTAGGGCGGATCGTAGGTTTCCCCCGGCTGCAGATTGAGATCCACCGCCACGGTTTCGTCCTCGTAGCGGAATTCGAACTGGTTCAGCCCCAGGCGGCGCAGAAACACCCCATTTTTCAGCTCCACCGCGCGGGCGCCCAGCGGCACCGCCTCGATCAGTTCGCGCGGGTGGCGGATATGGCCGAAGGCGAAATGCTGCTTCATGGCCAGAAGATCCTCGGCCAGATCGGGCGAGGCCCCGGCCAGCAGCAGCTCCTCGCGGTTCACCAGGCCGTAATTGCCGCGATAGATGTAATGCAGCTGGGCCTGCACCTGATCGCGCTGGCCGATCAGCATGGGCTTGTCGCCCTTGTTGTTGGGGTGATCCGGCAGCATCATGCCCTGGCGGTACAGCATCTGCAGCACGGGAAACTCGGCCAGATTGCAAAAGGCGCCGTTTTGCAGCATGACATCGGACAGGAGAATGGCGTTGGGCCCGGTCTCGAACGAGACGCCGTCGCGTTCGGTTTCCACGATCAGGCCCCGGCGCATCAGATGCTTCACCGCATCGGCGGGACAGCCGCACAACACGAACAGACCGGCCTCGGGCACCTCGACCCACGAGATCCCCCTGCCCACATGAACCTTCTTCATCTTAGCCATCAGCCGCTCCAGACGGTGGCGATGGCCGGCCCCTCAACAACCAGCCACGAAGCCTTTCCGGCGTTCCCCTATTTGCAGAAGGATGATGCTGTCGCGGGCGAAGGCTTTCAACCTCTTTCTCTTTCCCGCCATTGCACGCCTCGCCGGAAGGCTGTCTTGAAAATCATACCAGGCGCTTCCTAAATCAATCTTTATTGGGCGGCGGCCGCCGCAGTTCTTGCGAGGCCGCTCTGGTTGGGAGAGGAGCTGCGTCTTGACGGCGAAACAGCTCGCATGGGGCTATTTCGGGGCGGCGGCGCTGTGGAGCGGCACCGCTTTCCTGCTGGCGCGCGCCCTGCCCGGTATCCGCCTTCTGCCTTTTGCCTCCGATCTTTTGCTGGCCGCCGCCGGCGGCACGCTGGTCTACGGGCTGGCGGTCTGGAAGGAACATCAGGCCGCCCGGCTGGTCCGCGCCCTGGAGATGGCGCAGCGCGACCTTGCGGCGATCATCGACAATCTGCCCGATTCCTTCTACCGCACCGATCCGGATGGCCGCATCGTCCGCATGTCGCGCTGCTGGCACGAAACCCTGGGCTACGGCGACGGCGAACTGATCGGCCGCAACATGGCCGAATTTCATGCCGATCCGCAGGGGCGGCGCAAACTGCTGCAGGCCCTGTCCGACAATAACGGCCAGATCTCGCAGTACGAGGCGCCGTTCCGCCACAAGGACGGCAGCATCATCTGGTGTTCGATCAACGCCCGCTACGCCTACGACCGCGACGGCTGCTTTCTGGGGGTGGAGGGCATCAGCCACGATGTGACCGAGCGCCGGCGCCTGGAGCAGACACTGCGCCATATCGCCCGCCACGATCCCCTGACCGGCCTGCTCAACCGCGGCGCCTTCCTGGAGCGGCTGGAGCACAGCCTGGCCCGCATCCGCCGCAACGGCGGCAGCCTCAGCCTGCTGTTTCTCGATCTCGACGGCTTCAAGCAGGTCAACGACATCAGCGGCCATCATGCCGGCGACTGCCTGCTGAAGGAGGTGGCGCAGCGTCTGCGGCAGGAACTGCGCGAAATCGACGCCGCCGGACGCCTGGGCGGCGACGAGTTCGTGCTTTTGCTGGAAAATACCGCCCAGGCCGGCACCGCCCCCGGTCCTCTCACCGCCCAGGCCGTGGCCGCCCGCCTGATCGAGGCCCTGCGCCAGCCCTACCGCCACGACGGGCGGGAACATTGCGTTTCCGCCAGTATCGGCATCGCCCTTTACCCCGAACACGGCACCAGCGCCGAAACCCTGCTGCTCAATGCCGATCAGGCCATGTACCGCGCCAAGGACGGCGGCAAGAACCGCATGGAAATGTGCACCGGCTGCCCCCACCTTGACTCCATGCGTCTGGAACCGGATAATTTACCCTCATGAGCAGACTTGGCGCCCCCGGCTACGATACCGCCGCCGACCCCCGCGTGGGGCGGATGCGCCGCCGCGTGGCCGCCGTGCTCGGCCTGCTGCTCATGGCCTTCAATCTGCTGCTGGGCAGCGGCATTTCCGCCGAGGCCGCCGGCGCCGGGCACGAGCCCCTGTTCGCCCAGGAACTGCTGAGCGGCCATATCGTGGTCTGCACCGCCGGCGGGCTGGTGGTGCTGGACCGCAGCGGCCATCCCGTTGATCATCACGGTGCCGCCGGCCACAGCGATTTCTGCGTCTTCTGCGTGCCGCTGCTGCACGGCGGCCTGGATACCGCCGCCGCCGCCACCCTGCCGATGGCGGTGGAGACGCCGCAGCCCGCCGCCCTGCCGCAGCCGGTTTTCCGCACACCCGCGCCCGTCCGTCTGGCGGGCGCCGCCTCTCCGCGCGCACCGCCCCGGAGCTGATCTTTTCAAGAGATCCGTTCCGGCCGGGATCGCACCAGATCCCGCCGCGTTGACTTTTGCGCTGGAGATCCATCATGAAGCGTAAACTTTGGACCCTGCTGGCCGATCGCCAGCCGGTGGCGGTTGTGGCCGCCGACTGCCTGCCCAATGCCTGGGTGATCGTCAAAGCCTTGCAAGACAGCCACGATGTGCCCGTGACCGGCGGCGCCATGGAAATCGTGCCCTGCCCCCGCACCGAGGCCAGCCGCACCACCAGCCGGGCCCGCCGTCTGGGCTGTGCCGACACCTTCCTGGCCTGCCTGCAGCGGGGCTATTTCATCTTGTCGTTCGGCGGTCTGTCGCTCGACACCCTGCAGGCCTGATCGCCCGCCCCCGGCCGCGGCGAAAGCCGCCGCGGCCGGGGAAACGGGCTGATGGTCAAAGCCCGACGCTGTCGGGCGCCACCGCCGGCAGGCCGAATTCGGCACGGGCCCGGCAATAGAAGTCGAAGCGGTCGGCCAGACCGTTGTAGCCGCCGTTGATGCGCCGGGTCAGGGTGCGGAAATCACCGGCATCGGCCAGTTCGTTCAGATGATGGCTGCCCCAGAACCAGCCGGCCGAGCGCGCCGCCAGCAGCGGCGTTTCCAGCTGTTCGGGCTGGGCGATGAGATCCACCCCCAGGCCCTGGCCGCAGCGCTCGTAATTGGTGCGGCCGGTGATCTGAATCAGGCCGCGCCCCTTGAAACGCACGCCGTCGCCGGGCTGGGTGTTGCCGAGATCGGCCCGGCCCTCGTAGGCCTCGCCGCTGGCCAGTTCGCGCACATAAAGCAGGCTGCCGCTTTCATGGGCCAGCTGGGCCAGAAAACAGGCGGCGCGCTGATCGGGCAAAAGATCGAACTCCTTCATGGTGGCGTTCAGGGGATCGAGAAACTCGCCGGCCCGCGCCTCGCTGGCATGGGGCATGATGCGGCGCAGTTGCTCAAGGGAGAGGGTATCCATGGGGTAAATCCTTCTTGTGGGCTGGGGGGGGGATTACACGCGCACCGGCAGCATGCCGGGGCCGTCCTCGGGGCGGCGCG